>CAYPAX010000040.1:0-37299 GCA_964408735.1 uncultured Rhodospirillaceae bacterium
TCGTCTGGGAGTGAGAATCAGCAAAGCCACTTAATCAACGGGCTGTTATGGGCGAGAAGTTCGGCCGTGATTCGATCTGGGAAAGCCATCTCGCCAGCGAGCTGTGGGTGACTGACATCCAGCTCGAGGCGGTGCTCGACGAACAGGTCATGTCGCTCGAGCAGGTCATGGGGCTGCACGTCGGCGATACGCTGATGCTGGGAGCCGAGCCGGATTCGCCGGTGGAAGTGCGCTGTGGAGGCGTTGGGATGATGCTTGGCACCATGGGGCGCTCCGGCAATCAGGTCGCCATCCGCGTCGACAAGACCCTAAAGCAACTGGGAGACTGAGAATGGATCTGGCGTTGGCCTTCGATTTGGTGATGGTGGTGCTGTTGTTGGCGACCATCTTCTATTGCGCCTCATTGCAGCGCCGGCTGGGCGCAGTGCGTGGTGTGCAGGCCGAAATGCGGGCTCTTGCGGATCGCCTGGGGGATTCAGCGCTGCGGGCCGAAACCGGGGTTGGCAGCCTGCGAGCAGCAGCCGGGGAAGCTGCCGCTCAGATCGAGCCGCGCCTGGAGCAGGCAAAGACTCTCGTCGGTGATCTCGATATGCTGTGCCATCGTGCCGGCAAGCTGGCGGACAACCTCGCCTCGGGTACGGCGCCGCAGCAACGCAAAACGCCGCCGCCTGTCGCGGCTGCTCGCCCGGCCCGGGCCAAGAAGAAGGCATCGGCCCGCCAGCCATCGCGTAGCGAGCGCGAGCTTATCGAGGCCCTGAAGGCTTCGCGCTAAGCGGAGGGATCGTCATGCGCATTCGCCTGCTTCCTTTGACCATTTTTGCTGCCGTGCTGCTGCTCGGCCTCAAGGTCGGTGACCTGTGGGACGGTATATGGCGCACCAGCGGTACGGGAATCGCCGAAGTTCAGGCGCAGGATGCGGAGGAAGATGCGGCCGAGGCGGAAGATGGTGAAAATCAGGAGGCCGCCGAGGGCGAAGGCGCCGAGGAAGAGCGGGCTGAAGAGGACCTCAATGCCTTGGCCCTGGAAGCCGAAGAAGCAGAGCCGCTGCTGCAACCGGCGCCGGAGCTGACCCAAGCTGAGCTCGACGTGCTGCAAAGACTGCGTCAGCGGCGTGAGGAATTGGATAGACGGGCCGCCGAGCTCGAGATGCGCGAATCCGTGATTGCCGCGGCTGAACACAATCTTGAAGGCCGTGTCGAGGAGTGGCGCCGTTTGCAGTCGAAAGTCGAGGCATTGCTCGCCCGCTACGAAAACGAACAAGCCGAGGAATTGGAGCGACTTGCCACATACTACGAGAAAATGAAGCCCAAGGATGCTGCACGGGTGTTCAACGCCCTGGAGATGACCTATCTCATAGATATCGTCAGTCGCATGAACGACGCCCGCGTGGCTGAGATCATTGGCAAGATGGAAACCATCAAGGCCATGGAACTGACGATGGAGATGGCGAAGCGGCGCAATCCCGCACTGCTGGCCCAGGAAACTGCTGTGCAATAAGGCAGCGAAATGGGTCCTAGGCACGTTGCGGCGATGGCGTTAGGCGAGACGATGACGTGCAGGGCGGAGGAAGGCTATGGCCGTTGACAAAGACATGAGCGTACTGATCGTGGATGATTACAAGACGATGCTTCGTATCATCCGTAATCTGCTCAAACAGATCGGATTTACCAACGTCGATGAGGCGACCGATGGCAAGGAAGCTTTGGCGATGGCCATGGGCAAAAGCTACGGTCTGATCATATCCGACTGGAATATGGAGCCGATGACGGGGCTGCAATTGCTTAAGGAAGTTCGCGCCAGCGACGAGATCAAGCATGTGCCCTTCATCATGATCACGGCGGAAAGTAAGACCGAGAACGTGATCGCCGCCAAAGAGGCGGGGGTCAACAACTACATCGTCAAGCCGTTCAACGCGGAAACGCTGCGCAGCAAGATGGGCGCCGTCCTCGGCGCCTTCTGAGGTAGCAGATGTTTCGTCCGCCTGACTGAGCTTGCCGGTGACCGTCTAGAACGGTCGGCTGGGCGCCGCGTGGCGTGTAGCCGGCAAGACCGGATAGTCGAGGATGGACGAACCAGAAGTCATTGTCGTTGATCCGCCTAAGGATCCCACGCTAGCCCTGTTCCTGGGCTTGTACCTGATCCTGCTGGCGTTTTTCGTCTTGCTCAACACCATGGCCACCCTCAAGGAGGACCGGGTCAAGGCGGTGTTGGGCAGCCTGCTGTCGACGTTCTCCACGGAAATTCTCAACACCTCGGCGCCAACCGAGTTCACGGCCAGCGTCGGTGATATTCTGGCCGCCGACGAGTACCACCGCGAGATACGCGATTTCTTCGAGGTTGCCGTGCCCTTGTCGCGGGTCGAGTTCTATTCTGCCGGCACGGTCATGCAGATCCGCGTGCCTGTAAGCCAAGTCTTCGATCGCGGCTCGAGGATCATACGCGAGGATCGTGACGAGTTGGTCGACCGTGTGGTGCGAGCCATGTCGCGGCGCGTCCAGGGTCTGCGATACGACCTTGAGTTCTCGACCTTCACCGGCCCGTTCCTGGCGCCGTCAAGCAATGGTGGCCCGGTTCTTGCGGTGGCACGGGGGGGCGCCTTCGCGCGTGAACTGGTCAATCGGGGAATCGTCCCTGAGGCAATCACTATCGGTGCCCAGCCCGGCAATCCGGGCGAACTGCAAATGACCTTCCTGGTGCGAATCGTTGACCAGGCCCGGGTCCACTTCGGGGAGTAGCAGGGTATGGCCGACGAAGACGTCATCGCTCCCGAGCCGTTGCCGGAAGAACCGGAACCGGAGATCAAGGTCAACAAGATCGATCCGCAAGGGTGGATGCTTTCGTTCGGCGATCTGGTCTCGCTAATGCTCGTCTTCTTCGTGATGCTCTTTGCCATGTCGACCCTTGAGCAGGAGGAGTTCGAAGCCGTGGTCAGCGCGTTGGCGCAACAGTTCAATCCGACCACCACGACAAAGGAATCCCAGCCTTCGGTCGAGCTCGACATCCCGAAAATGGCTACGGCAGAGGCGAACAATCTCGATTATTTGCGCGCTCTAATCTCCGACAAGCTGTCCGGCGATCCGATGCTTGACGATATCCGCATGCATCAGCTGCACGACCGCCTGGTCGTATCGCTACCGGCAGATCAAATGTTCCGAGGCAATAGTGCCCAGCTCAGCGACAACGCCGGCGAGACCATTGCCCGGGTGGGCACGGTCATCCAGTTTCTGGGCAATCGGGTCCATGTGAATGGGCATACCGATCCGCAACCGATAACCAATGTCGCCTATCAGTCCAACTGGGAGCTTTCCCTGAGCCGTGCCATTGCTGTTGCGGACGAGCTCCGCCGAAGCGGTTTCGGCAGCTCGGTCCTCGCCTTTGGCCTGGCCGACGGCCGCTTCGCCGATATTTCGCTGGACCTGCCTGTGGCGGAACGTTATCGCCGGGCGCGCCGCGTCGACATCGTCATTCGCCGCGATGCTGCATCGGGGGCCAGCCCATGACCGTGGCCGGAACCAAACGAATCGCAGCCGTGATGCTGTTGGCGATCGCCTTTATCACGCCGATTATGGCCAAGGCGCTGGCCCAGACCCTTGAGGTCGTGCCTATCCGGGTCAGTGTCGATGGCAGCCAGGCGCGCGTCAGTTTCACCTGGACGACGCCGGTGGATGCCGAGACCAGCCTTGTCGGGCAGACCTTGCAGATCCGCTTCAGCCGGCCCTTGATTCCGCGCTTTGCGGAGATATTCAATGGGCTACAGGGATTTGTCGATTCCGCTGGCCTTACCGGCAACGGGCGTGTGGTCGCGCTGCATCTGGCCGCGCCGCTGGAGATCGCGGAGGCGCGCCAGGGCAGCACCATAGAGTTGACCCTGACACGTACCGACGGCGAGGTGATTACCGCACCGGGCACGCTGGCGCCCACATTCGGGGTGCCGGCTCCGGTGGTCGCTCCGTCACCTTCACCGTCACCGTCTCCGTCACCTGTCACGGCGCAGGCTGCGGCAGTCAGCCCGGACGGCAGTCCGGATATCCGACTTCGCTTCGGCGACCGTGCCTCCTTCAGCCGCGCCGTGTTCGATTGGCAGGGATCCGTGGGCTACACCATGACGCAGGAGCGTGGTCGTACCATCATTCGCTTCGATCGCCCGGGCCGGCTGCGCCCGGCAACTGCGGCGCCGCCCCTGTTCGGCTCGGTCGCGCAAGTCGAAGGCGGCGGCAATCTGGTGGTGGCGATAGCGCTGCCGGACGGTGTGCGTGTGCGCGACTACAGGGCAGGGGAGCGTGTGGTCCTTGATGCCTATGCGCCGGAGCGTGCAACGCTTCTGGCCTTGGCCGAGCAAGCCGAGGCGGCGGCCGAAGTGGCCGAGGCGGAACCTGTCCTCGACGATCCCGTCACGTTGTTGCCCGAGGCTGATACCGAGCCCCTGGAAGCCGATGATACGCTGGTGGAGCCGGAGGAGACGGCCGATGCGGCGCCCGCGATTGCCGAGCCATTGCCGTCTCGCGAGGTGCCTGTGCCGGCGGCGGTGCCGAGCGACGAGGCGGCTGTCGGGGCCGAGCCGTTCGATCCCGCGCGGCGGTGGATGGCACGGCAGGTGGCGCCGTTTCCGCAAAGTGGCACCGAGCCGGACGAGGAAGTCGTCGCGGAAGTGGCACCCGAGCCCGAAGCCGAGCCCGAGCCCGATCTTGAAGTGGCCCAGGAATCGACCGCCGAGCAGCCTCTGGAGGTGGTGGAGACGACGGCATTCGCAGGCGAGACGGTCCTTGTCGCCTATGACAGTCTCGAGACCGGTATCGAGCTGCGCTTCGACTGGCAGCGGCAAGCCGCTGCGGCCGCCTTTACCCGTGCCGGCCATTTGTGGGTTGTGTTCGATAGTCCCGGCCGGCTCGATTTCCGGCTCCTCGACGACGATATGGCGGCTGTCCGGAGCGCAGAGCAAATTCCCCTTGCGGGCGCTACTGCGGCCCGCTTTCGCTTGGGTGGCCTGTTCCGCCCCAGCGTTCGGCGCGAGGGCATGACCTGGGTGGTGACGCTTGGCGGCAACGGCGGTCCGACCACGCCGCTCGAAGTCTTGATCGAGGAAGATGAAGACGTTGGTCTGCGAATGGTCCTGCTGCAGAACGATCCGGGCAGCGAATTCGTGCTTCTCGATCCAGAGGTCGGCGACCAATTGATCGTGGTCCCGGTTCCTGCCGCAGGACATGGCGTCTCGCCGGCCCGGCGTACGGTCGACCTGGAACTCCTGGAGACCGGGCAGGGAATCGCTGTGCGGCCGATTTCCGATTCGGTTGCGGTCCATGCGCTACGCAATTCGGTCGAGGTAAGTAGCCTTTCGGGTCTTAATCTTGCTGCGGTCGGACGATCGGACATCGGCGAGGGTGGCGGGCCGCTCACGCCGCCGTCCCTTATCGCCGTTGGCGAAGGCATTGGCGGCATGCCGCGGGCCCTGGAGGAAGCCTTGCCGGTGGGCGACGAGGCGCCCATGTTCGACTATGTGGGTTGGGGCGCCGCGGTGGACGAGTCGTTCCGCGACAGGAAACACGATCTCAATCTGGTGTTGGCCGAAGCGCCGCCGAGTAAGCAGGCGGATGCACGCCTGGCACTGGCGAGATTCCACTTTGCGTCCGGGCACGCAGCGGAGGCCATCGGCTGGATGGAGCACGCCTTGCGCGATGCCCCCTGGCTGGAAGAGGATTCCGGCGTCAAGGCCTTGCGAGGGGCGAGCAATCTCCTCCTCGGACGCAGTGCGGAGGCCCATGCCGATCTGTTCGATCCGAGCTTTGATCTGAGCCGCGAGATTCGTCTCTGGCGTGGGTTTTGGCTCGCTGAGAATGGCGACATGGTGGCTGCATACCGGGCATTTCTAGCATCCGGCGAGGCGCCGAAAAGCTATCCGAAACGGCTGTCCCAGCGCCTTGCGCTGTTCGCCGGCGAGGCGTCGGCCCGTGCGGGTGACGTAAGCAAGGCACACGCCATTCTCGATTCCCTGCGCCTTGGCCGGCCGAACAGCGCCGTGCTGGAGGAGGTCGAATATGTCCGTGCGCTGACCTATGCCGCAGGCGGTGAGACCGGTGAGGCCTTGTTGCGCCTGCGCAATGCCGCCAATGCGGAGAGTCGGTTGGTGCGCGCCAAGGCCGGGCGTGACCTGGTGCGGCTCGAGCTCGAGGAAGAGCGTATCGAGGCCGCCGAGGCGATCGACAGATACGATTTGCTGCGTTTCGCCTGGCGTGGCGACGGGCTGGAGCTCGATCTCATGCAGCGAATGGCGGAGCTTTATTTGGCAGGTGGCGACTATGCCAATGGTTTGGGGACCTATCGTCAGGCGATCACTGTTTTTCCGGATTCGCCAGACGTGCGCGTGATCGCCAATATCATGAACGATACCTATAAGGATCTGTTCATCGGCAACAGGGCCGACACGCTGATGCCGCTGGAGGCTTTGGCAATATTCTACGATTTCCGAGAGCTCACGCCCGTGGGCGCGATCGGCGATCAGATGATCTTCCAGCTTGCCGACAGACTGGTTGAGGTGGACTTGCTCGGTCATGCCGCACAAGTCCTGCAGCATCAGATAGACTATCGTTTGCGTGGCAATGAGCTGGCAAAGGTGGGCGCGCGCCTGGCTGAAATCTACCTCATCGATACGAACCCGGAAGCGGCGATTCGCGCATTGCGGGCTTCGGCTACGCCCGGCATTGCCGTCGAGCTGGAGGCGCGGCGCGAGCAACTGCTGGTGCGTGCCTTGAGCGAGACCGGCGAGCATGCGGCGGCGTTGGAGCTATTGCGCGGCAATACCAGTTCCGTGGCGGATCGTATGCGCACCTCGATCTATTGGCGCCAGCGCGACTGGATCTCGGCAGCCACGGTTTCGGCACGCCTGTTGGCGAATTGGCAAACACCAAAGATGTCGCTCGACGATGACGAGGCCGACGATCTCATGCGAATGGCGATCTCCCTGGCGATGACCAACAACCGTCCGGCGCTCAAGGACTTGCGCGACGAGTACAGCGCTTTGGTCGGGCAGACCCGCCGCGGCCGCGCCTTTGCGACGATCGCGTCCTACGTGGATGCCAAGCCCCTCGATCCCCTGGCCATCGCCGAGGCGGCGGCGGAGATCGGCGCCTATGAGGACTTCCTCGGCAGTCTTCGCGAAGATATCGATGACGGCCGGCTGGCGAGTGCGGAATAGGCTCCATTAAGCGCATGCCGGGACCGCTCGACGGGGTTCGCATCATCGACTTGACCGGCATGCTTGCCGGACCCTGGGCCACCATGATCCTCGGCGATCAAGGTGCCGACGTGGTCAAGGTCGAGCCGCCGGGACGGGGCGACCATACCCGTGCCATGGGTGGCGACCGTGGCGGCCTGTCGACCAATTTCCTCAATCTTAACCGTTCCAAGCGCTCCCTGGCACTCGACCTGAAGTGCGAGGCGGGGCGCGCGGTACTACTGGATTTGGCTCGCGGCGCCGACGTCTTGGTACAGAATTTCCGTTCTGGCGTCGTCGATCGCCTCGGTGTGGGCGAGGCGGCGGTACGGGTTGTGAGACCCGACATCGTCTATGTCTCGATCTCCGGTTTCGGCGAGCGTGGCCCCTTTGCGGAAAAGCCGGCCTATGATCCGGTCATTCAGGCGGTCTCGGGGCTGACCAGTGTCCAGGCCGGCTCGGACGAGGCCCGCCCGCGCCTGATCCGCACCGTCTTGCCGGACAAGCTGACGGCCATAACGGCCGCCCAGGCGATCACGGCGGCGCTGTTCTCACGCCAGCGCAATGGCGAGGGCCAGCACCTGCGTCTCTCCATGTTCGACAGTGTGCTGTCGTTCCTCTGGGCCTCCGACATGAACGCCGAGACGCGCCTGGATCGCGAGCCATTGCCGCGGCGGCCGGCAAGCGAGATCGATCTGATCTTTGCCACGGCAGACGGCTATATGACCGTTGCCACCAATACCGATCGCGAATGGGCGGCGCTGACACGCGCGCTCGAGCGTCCCGAGTGGCTGACGGACGCGCGTTTCGCCAGCCCCATCAAGCGGACCGAGAACATCAATATCCGCCTTGCCATGGTGCAGTCGATTCTGGAGACGCGCGGCACGGCGGATTGGCTCGCGCGTCTGGAGGCTGAAGGTGTGCCCTGCGCGCCGGTGCTCAGCCGCGGCGAGCTGATCGCGCATCCGCATACCGAAGCGAGCGGGATCCTGCTCGAAACCGAGCATCCAGATGCCGGTCCCTTGCGCCAAACCCGCCCGCCGGCGCGCTTCGAGACGACACCGGCGGAGCCCGGCCGCGGCGCGCCCCGCCTTGGCGAGCACAGCGATGAGGTCCTGAGAGAAATCGGCTATGAGGCCGATCATATAGCAAGATTGCGGGCGGACGGTGTGGTCGAGGGGGGTTAAGCCCCGAAGCTTTGCACCAGGCTGCCGGCGATCAGGTACCAGCCGTCGAGGAGAACGAAGAAGATCAGCTTGAACGGCAGCGAGATGATCACCGGCGGCAGCATCATCATGCCCATCGACATCAGGACCGAGGCCACCACCATGTCGATCAGCAGAAACGGCACGAAGATCAGGAACGCGATCTCGAAAGCGCGGCGCAGCTCGCTGATCATGAAGGCCGGGATGAGGGAGTGCAGCGGGATGTCGTCCGGTGCATCCAGTGCGGCCGGCACCTCTTCCTCTTCGTCGGGCGCGCCGGTGAGGCCCGGCGCGGTGCCGGTTTCCGCCAAGCCGATGAAGAGCAGCAAGTCGCGTTCGCGGACCTGCTCCAGCATGAAAGTGCGGAACGGCGCTACGGTGCGGGTGAAGGCCTCCTCCTCGCTGATCTCCTCCTCGATGAGTGGCGAGATGCCATCGCTGAAGGCGGTTTCCAAGGTCGGCGCCATGACGAAGGCGGTGAGGAACAAGGCCAGGCTGATCAGCACCGAGTTGGGTGGCGTCTGCTGAATGCCGAGTGCGTTGCGCATCAGCGACAGCACCACGATGATGCGCGTGAACGAGGTCACGACGATCAGGATGGACGGCGCCACCGACAGCACCGTGAACAGGGCGAGCAATTGGATCACCCGTCCGGTCAGCGAGCCGCCACCTTCGCCGAGATCGAGGTTCAGGCTCTGCGCCAGGGCTGGCGTGGTGCAAAGCACCAAGGGCGCGGCGATGGCCGCAGGCAACCAAGGGCGCCTCATGGCTTTGGCTCCGCTGCTGCCGGGCGGGCACTATCGACCACCAGCTCGCCCGTCTGACCCAGTAACAGCAGGTGCTCGCGATCGTCGTGGCGCACCAGCACCAGCTTGCGCCGTGGGTCGATCGGTGTCACCTCGATCACCGCCAGGCGGTTGCCGCCGCGCTTGATGGCGGCGGCGCCAGGAATCAGGTTGAGGCGGCGCACGCCCCAGGCCAGCAAGCCGATCAGTCCGAAGACGAACAGCAGTGCCAGGAGAGCATTGAGCAGGGACGGCCCGGTCATCGGCCGGCATTGGCGACGCCGCGCCTGTTGTCGTGCGGGTTATATTGGAGGTCGTTGGCCAATTGCTGCTCTCCCGTGTCGCCGGCGATCATCACCGCTCTGAATTGACAAAGCGTTAAGCCGGTTTGCGCCGGGAGGTTTACGGATTGTTAAAGACTCTGGCGCAGTCTCCGAGAGCGGCGGAAGCGGCGTCGTGTGAGGAGAGAGACCATGGATATCGACAGCATTTCGGTCATCGCCATGATGAATCGGGGGATGCGCTGGATGACGCGCAACCACGAGCTCTTGGCGCGCAACGTGGCCAATGCGGATACCCCGAAATACATGGCCCAGGAGCTCGAGCCGACCGATTTTCGGCGCGAGGTAAAAGCCAGCATGCGGCTTGCCGGTGTGGCGCGCACCGACGCCGGACATCTCGCGGGCACGGGCGGCGGCGCCGTCGAAGACGTCGACATTCGTGAGATCGAGAATCCCTACGAGATCTCGGAGAACGGCAACTCCGTGTCGCTCGAGCAGCAGGCCGTCATGCTGTCGGGCAACGCCATGGACTACCAGCTCGCCGTCACGCTCTATCAAAAGAGCGTCGCCATGGTGCGGGCCGCCATCGGCAACCGCTAGCAGGGAGAAATTGTTATGAAGCTTACCGACACGCTGCACATCGCCGCCTCGGGCATGCGTGCCCAGACCGAGCGTATTCGCGTGGTGGCCGAGAACGTGGCCAACGCCAATTCCGTCGCGGTGACGGAGGATGGCAAGCCGTATCAGCGCAAGACCATCACCTTCGCCAATACCCTCGATCGCGAGCTCGGCGTGGAGCTGGTCAGGGTCCACAGTATCGGCAAGGACGATTCGGCGTTCAATCTGCGCTACGAACCCGGCCATCCTTCGGCCAATGATGCGGGCTATGTGGAATATCCCAACGTCAACTCGCTGATCGAGATGATGGACATGCGCGAAGCCCAGCGCACCTACCAGGCCAATCTCAAGGTTATGGAAACCACCCGCGGCCTGGCGGCCAAACTGCTAGAGGTTCTCCGCGGCTAACGCCTGGCGGCTTGCATCGCTGCGGCGCACCAGGGCGCTGACTATCACGAGATTGGCCAGGTTGGCTGCCGTGCAGATCAGGAAAGCCGGCCGGTAGCTGCCCATTAGGTCGTAGACCACGCCGCCGATATAGCTGCCGAGCGCCATGCCGATGCCGCCGAACAGGAGCACCACACCGGTCGAGCGTCCTGCCCGCGAGGATGGCAGCAAGAGCCGAACGATAATCGGATAGCACGGCAATATGCCGCCATAGCCGAGGCCGAAAATCAGTGATACCGCATAGAGCGCCACGAGTCCGCCGACGGCGCTGAAAAGCACCAGGCTCAACATCTGTATGAAGGAAAAGGCGAACAGCGCGCGCAAGGGCCCGACGCGCTGGGCCAGACGGCCGACGCCGAAGAACGCGCTGGCAGCGCCGCCGAGCAGCATCACCGAAAGCATTTCCGCGCCCCGTGCCGGATCATAGCCGAGGTCGCTGGCATAGGCGGCGATATGGGCAAGCGGCAGAGACATCGCCGTGCAGCACGCCACTATCGCGGTGCAGAGCGCCAATTGCGCCCGGGCCGGACTCAGGCTGGGTTGCGGTGCCGGGGGACTGGTGGATTCCTTGCTCGATGGCGCAGTCGGGCGAAGGCGGCGCCGAAAGACGAGGGAGAGCGGCAGCATGGTGACGATCGCGACGATGCCGTACCACATCGCCGTGGCGCGCCAGCCGATGTTCTGGTTGGAGTACTGGAAGAGCAAAGGCCACACCGCGCCGCCGACAGCCTGGCCGCTGAACACCACACCGACGCCCGAGCGCCCGCCCTCGCTGTCCCAGGCGGCGACATTCGCCATCAGCAGGGCGTTGAGGGCGCTGCGCCCGAACAGCCCCATCATCAGGGCATAGATGACATAAAGCTCCCAGGGCGAGGTCACGCCGGCCATCAGCACGGCGCCGCAGCCGACCATGATTGCGCTCATCACCGTCGGCGCGGCGGCGCCGTGACGATCGAGCCACCAACCCATCAGGATGCCGCCAAGGCCACCACCGAGGAATTGCAGGGAGAAGGCAGCCGAAGGGACCGCCCGCGGCCAGTCCATCTCGGCAGAGATGGATTTCAGCGCAACCGCGATCATGTAGAGACTGCCGGTGGCGACGAACATGAGGATGAACGAGGCCAGCAGCAGCAGGGTGCGATAGGCCATGGGGCGCTCGGGGTCAGCCGCCCAGCAAAGCCTGGCGGAAGCGGGTCTTGATGGTGATGCCGTCACGCTCGGGCAGGACCATCGGGCCGTTCTCCGGGCCCACCTTGATGCAGGCGAAGCGCAGGCCGGGCTGTGTCAGGCGTCCCTTCAGCGCACTGACGCCCGCAGCATCGGTGATGGTCTCGGCTTCATCGAAGCCAGCCGCCTGCGCCATTGCCGCGAGATCGACGCCGCGGCCCGTATGGGTCGGCTGGCGGCCGGTTTCGCCATAGAGCTCGTTGTCGATGACGGCGATCGAGAGATTGGCCGGCGCCTGCACGGCGATGGTGGCGAGCGCGCCGAGGCCCATCAGCATCTCGCCGTCGCCGGTGACCACGAGCACCGGCCGGCTCGGCTGCGCCAGGGCCAGGCCGAGACCGAGCATGGCGGCATTGCCCATGCCCCCCCAGGTGCCGAAGGTGAGCGGATCGTCACCGGCATCGGCCAGATCCCAGGTGGTGCCGCCGAGGCCGCCGATCACCAACATGTTGCCGCGGTCGGCCACGAGCTCGCGCACCACGGCGCGTCTGTCCAAATCTGCCATCGCTCAGTCCTGAAAGGCCTTGGCGCCGATCAGGCGCTGGGAAAGCAACACGGCGGTCGCCGCCTGCGACTTGAAGGCGAGGCCGGCCATGGCGGTGACCGTCTCGCCCGCCTCGTCCGGGCGCTCGACGGTGGCGACACGCATGCCGAGATCGTCGAGCACCCGCGGCGTGGCGCGGCCCATGGGCAGCTGCCAGGGATTGCCCTCGCCCCACTCGCCGCGCATGGTCACCAGCATCAGCAGCGGGAACTGGCAAGACACCGTCAGCGAGGCGATGGCGTTGACGCAATTGCCGACGCCGCTCGACTGCATCAGCAGCGCACCGCGCTCGCCGCCAAGCCAGGCGCCCGAGACCAGCCCGACACCCTCTTCCTCGCTGGTCAGCGAGACCACCTGCATGTCGTTGTCGGCTGTACACAGCTCGATCAGCCGTGCATGCCCGGCATCGGGCACGATCCCGACCACGCGGACCCCCGCGTCCGATAGGGCTCTGTAGATATCGTCGGGCCAGGCGTCGTCGGTCATGGGCTCTCTTTCAGATTGTTGCGTCCGTACGCGTCGTCGAAGCGGACGATGTCGTCCTCGCCGAGATAGTCGCCGCACTGCACCTCGACGATACGCAAGGGCACCTCGGCCGGGTTTTCGAGACGATGGCGGGCGCCGATGGGAATATAGGCGCTTTCATTGTGCTCGACAGTGCGCACCTCGCCTTCGCAGGTGATGCGCGCGGTGCCTTCCAGCACCACCCAATGCTCGCTGCGGCGCGCATGCGCCTGCAGGCTGAGCTGGGCGCCGGGGCTGACTTCGATCTCCTTGATCTTGAAGCCGACGCCGTCGAGCAGGACGCGAAACGAACCCCAGGGCCGGCGCTCGGCGAGGTGGCGTTGGGCCTCCTGGCGGCCGTCGGCCCGCAGGCGCTCGACAATGGTGCGAATGGCGCCGTCGGCGGCGAGGTTCGCCACCAGCACCGCGTCCGTGGTCTCGCAAACCACCATGTTCTCGAGCCCGGCGCAGGCGAGCAGGCGGGAATCGCTGCGCAGCAGGTTGTTGCGGCTGTCGGCGCTGACCACGTCGCCTTGGACGGCATTGCCGTCGCCGTCGCGCTCGTTGGCCTGCCAAAGCTTGCGCCACGAGCCGACATCCGACCAGCCCGGATCGAGGGGGATCACCGCCACCTTGTCCGAGCGCTCCATCACCGCCTTGTCGATGGGGGCGGCGGGAATTGCATCATACGCCTCACCGGGGAAGCGGATGGCGCCGAGCTCGCTATCTCTCTCACGGTAGGCAGCAACTGCGGCGTCGTGAATATCCGGGGCGTGCGCCGCAACCTCGTCGAGCAGCAGGCGGGCGCGGAAGACGAACATGCCGCTATTCCAGTCCACATTGCCGTCGGCGATCAGGGCCTTGGCCGTCTCCTCGTCCGGCTTCTCGATAAAGCGCTTTGCGGCATACACGCCTTCAGGCGCGGTCATGGCGGCGCCACGCTCGATATAGCCATAGCCGGTCTCGGGCGCGTCCGGCGATATGCCAAAAGTGATCAGCTGGTCGGTCGCCTGCGCAGCGAGGCGCACGGCCTGGGCGACGGCCTGCGGATCGCGCACGGCATGGTCGGCAGGGGCGACGAAAAGCGTCGCGTCCTCTGCAATTTCGATGGCGCGCAAAGCCGCCACCGCCACTGCCGCGGCGGTGTTGCGGCCGGTCGGCTCCAGCAGCAGGTTCTTGGCCAGGGCCGGATCGACATCGCCGAGCTGGTCGCGCACCGGCAGAAAATGCGACTCGGTCGTCACTGTCAGCACATGCTCCGGCGTGCTTACCAGCAGCGCCCGCCGAGCCGCTTCCTGCAGCAACGATTCCTCGCCCACCAGGGCCATGAGCTGCTTGGGATAGATCTCGCGGCTTAGCGGCCACAGGCGCGTGCCGAGGCCGCCGGCGAGCAACGCGGAGACGATCGTGGTCACGCGTTGGCGGCGACGCCGGGGGCGCCGCGAATGGCCTCGAACATGGCCCGGTAGCCCGAGGCATCGATACGGGCATCGATCAGCATCGGGCCTTCGCCCTGGAAGGCTTCGGCCATGGCGGCGGCGAGCGCGTCTTCGTCCTTCGCCACTGCCGCGCGGCAGCCGGAGCCTTTGGCGATGGTGGCGAAATCGAGGCCGGGGTAACGCATGCCCCGGCGCTCGAAGCCGCGCTGTTCCTGTTTCACGTCGATCAGGCTGAGCGCGGCATCGTTGAGCACGATAACGGTGACAGCGACATTGTTCCGCGCGGCCGTCGCCAGCTCGCCCAAACACATGGCGAGGCCGCCATCGCCGGTGATCGCCAGCACCCGGCGGTCGGGCTCGGCGAGCGCCGTGGCGATGGCCGCGGGCAGAGCAAACGCCATCGTCGACAACCCGTTCGATATCTGCACGTCGAACGGCGCCTTGGCCGGCCACAGCGACATCGGCGGCAGCATGTGGGCGCCGGCATCGATGGTCAGGCGTGTGCGTGGCGGCGCCGCGTCGATGGCGGCGCGCACCACGGCCTGCGGCGTCAAGCCTTCGCCCGCCTCGGCGAGTGTCAGCGGTGCAGGCTCGCCGGGCCAGTTGGCGGGCCGGGCGGCCTCGATTACCGCCTCGGCAAGGTCGGGCAGGGGGCCGAACAGGGATACTGCCGGCGTCGTGTAATGGGGCCGGATCTCGACTTCCGCCAGCTCGAGGACAGGCATGTCATAGGGCCATGGCGAGGCGACCAGTTCCACCGGGTCCATGCCGACGAGGATCAGCAGGTCGCAGTCGGCGAGCCACTCGGCTTCCGCGCGGGCGCCGGTGAAAAGCCCGGCGTGGCGCGGCGCGCCGTCCGGGTAGACACCCTTGGCCTTGTACGAAGTGAGTACGGGACAGGCGAGGCGGTCGGCGAGGCGGGCAACGGCCGCGGCGGCCTCGTCGTTGCGGCACTGGATGCCGGCGACGATGGCCGGCCGGCGCGCCTTGCCAAGCAGCTCGCGCGCCGCATGGGCGTCGCCTTCGAGCGCGGGCGGCGCGGCGCTGGGCTGGGCGTTGAAGGCCGCTCCCGGCTTCGATGCCACCACTGCCGACAAATCCATGTGGACCGGCCCGACGGGCGCTGCCAAAGCGAGCTCCAGCAGTTCCGCCAGGGTCTCGCCCGCTGTCTCGGGCGTGGCGCGCCGGCTCGCCTTGACCAGCGTGCCGAACAGGGCCGTGTGATCGACGGTCTGGTGCAGAATGTGGTCGTGTTCGCCGGGCTGGTAGGAATCGGTCAGCACCAGAAGGGGCGAGCGGTCCAGCGAGGCATAGGCGACCGCATTCGTGACCGCCGCCGCGCCGGGCCCGAGGCCTGTACAGACTACGCCAGGGCGGTTGCCGATATTGCCGTCGGTCGCCGCCATGATGCCGGCAGCGCATTCGGTATGGGCCAGCACGTAATCGATGCCGAGCGCCGCACAGGAGTCGATCATCTCCAAATTCGAGCCGCCTCCCGGCAGCCCGAACAGTCGCGCCACGCCGTAAGCCGCCAGCACGTCCGCCATCACCTGCGCCGTGGTCTTCCCCGCGCCGCCGCCGTCACTCGCCATCACGTCCCCCTTCCCGGTCGGCGCAGAGTAGACGGGCAGGGGAGGTGGTGTCGAGACGCGCGGCTCACTCCCCGTAAGCAATCCGATAGATGGCGCCGGCCTGGTCGTCGGCGACGAGCAGGGCGCCGTCGGGCATGACGAGGACATCGGCGGGGCGGCCCCAGTTGGATTGGCCTTGCAGCCAGCCTTCGGCGAAAGGCTCGTAGGCGGTGGCCTTGCCGGCTTCGTCGAGGCGCACCAGCACCACGCGGTAGCCGATCTTGGCCGAGCGGTCCCAGGAGCCGTGTTCGGCGATGAAGACCTGGTTGCGGTAGGTGGGCGGGAACATGTCGCCGGTGTAGAAGGTCATGCCGAGGGGGGCGACATGGGGTCCTAATGGCTGCGCCGGTGGCTCGTAGCCGTCGCAACCTTGCTCGCCGCCATAACGCGGATCGACGACGCTGCCGCCATGGCAGTAGGGATAGCCGAAATGCAGGCGGGGCGCGCGCGCGTGGTTGAGCTCGCCGGGGGGTAAATTGTCGCCCATGCGGTCGCGGCCGTTGTCCGTGAACCACAGATCGCCGGTCTCGGGGTGGAAGGCGAGGCCGACGGAATTGCGCACGCCGCTGGCAAAGGTCTCCATGTTGCCGCCGTCCGCGTCCAGGCGCTGGATGGTGCCGAAGGGCGGTGGCGGCTCGCAGACATTGCAGGGCGCGCCGACGGGCACGTAGAGCTTGCCGTCCGGCCCGAAGCCGAGATATTTCCAGCCGTGGTGGGTGTCGCGCGGCAGGTCGCCTTTCACCACCACCGGCTCGGGCGGCTCGGTGAGCCGCGTCTCGATGTCGTCGTAGCGCAGGATATGGCTGACCGCGCCGACGTAGAGGGCGCCGTCGCGAAACGCCAGGCCCGTCGGCATGCGCAGGCCGGAGTCGATGACGAAGCCTTCGTCGGCGCGCTGGTCGCCATCCTCGTCCACCAGCGCGTAGACGTTTCCGGCCGAGCGCGAGCCGACAAAAAGCGTGCCGTTTGCGCCCAGCGCCATCTGCCGCGCGTTCTCCACACCCTCGGCATAGACCGAGATGGTGAAGCCCTCGGGCAGGCGTATACGCTCCAGCGGCAATTCCGCCGCGGCAGCCGTGCCGGCGACGAGGGCGAGTGGCAGAAGCGTTCTCAACAGCATGGTCTGCTCCCTTCCCGACTTGTCGAATCCGCATTCTTCTATAGCATTGGCCTCAAACCAACAGGGAGACGACGCCATGAGCGAGTGGAATTTCGTCCACAACGAAGCGGCAAACGCCGAGTGGAAAGAGGGCCTGCGCAACATCTTCGACTACCGCGACCTCGGCATCAAGGCCGGGACGGACGGCGATTACATCGCCCACATCGTCAAGGCCAACGGCGGCACGATGGCGGACGAGGTCAACGAGTGGCACGTGCACGACTGCACGTTCCAGTTCGTCATGGTGCTCAATGGCTGGGCGCGCTTCGAATATGCGGGCCAGGGCGAGCGCACCATCCGCAAGGGCGACGCCATATTGCAAACGCCGCAACTGCCGCACCGCGAGATCGCCTGTTCCGAGGATTTCGAGGTGCTGGAGATCGTCGCCCCGGCGAACTTCGAGACTCGTGTGGTCGAAGCGCCAGCTTAGACTTTGCAGATGTAGATGCAGTTCTGCGGCCGCGGCGAATCGACCACCCGGACGTCGTCGAAGCCGGCCTCGTCCAGCATCTCGCAGGCCTTCTCGATGCCCCAGACGGTGCCCAGCCCGGCGCCGCCCTGGGCCAGGGAGACGGTCATGCAGTGCATGACGCTGATGCCGTAGTGGATCGGTGCGAAGCGGTTGCCGATATTGCCGGCGACGTCGGACGCGAACTTGAAGTCGATCATCACGAAGGTGCCGTCCTCGGCCAGCGCTTCGCGGATCTTGCGCATCACCACGTCCGGCGCGAACTGATCGTGGATCGAATCGAAAGCGGTGATCATGTCGAATTTCGGGTCGGTCGGCAGTTCGGTCACATCGACACGCTCGAAGCGGGTGTTGGCGAGGCCCATGCGCTCGGCCTCGGCGGCGGCGCTCTGCAAGCCGGCGGTGGTGATGTCGTAGCCGTGGAAGCGTGAGGCCGGGAAGGCTTGCGCCATGACATTGATGGCGTGGCCGTCGCCACAGCCCACATCGAGCACGTCGATGCCGGCGGCCAATCGGTCGTTGAGCCCGGGCACGGCGCCGAGGAAGCCGTCGACCAGCTTCTCGTCGAAGATGCGCCGCCAGACATCGGACGAGCAGCAGGTGAATTCCGGCCAATAATCTTCATAGGGCACGCCGCCGCCGTGGCGGAAGGCCTCGACCAGCTTCGGCACGTGCTTGGTGAAATGGTTCATGATGCCGCTCACCGGCGCGACATTGCCGGCGCCGTCGCCGGTCAGCATGGCGGCGTGGTCTTGCGGAAGGGTGTATCTCTTGCTCTCCGCGTCGTAGCTGAAAATGCCGCCGGTCGCCATGGCGCCCAGCCATTCGCGCACGTAGCGCTCATCGAGGCTTGCTCGCTCGGCCAGCTCGGCGCTGGTCGCGGGGCCCTTGGCCGCGGCCTCAAGCAGGCCTGTGCGGTAGCCGATGTCGAGCATGTTGGTGAGCATGCTGCCGGTATAGATATCGACCATGCGCTCGGCGAATGTCTGGCTCATGTCAGCGCCCCATGGCGTAGAATTCAGGGTTCGGCCGCATGCCGGCGAGGTTGGCCATGCGGTTGGACAGCGCGAAGAAGGCGGTGATGGCGCCGATGTCCCAGATGTCCTCGTCCGTAAATCCATGTTCGTGCAAGGCGGCGTAATCCTCATCGCCGATCGCTGCCGACTCCTGCGCCACCTTCATGGCAAACGCGAGCATGGCACGCTGGCGCGGCGTGATATCGGCCTTGCGATAGTTGATTGCGACCTGATCGGCGATCAGCGGATCCTTGGCGCGGATGCGCAGGATCGCCCCATGCGCGACAACGCAGTACTGGCAATTGTTCGCGCCCGAAGTGGTTACCACGATCATCTCGCGCTCGGCCTGGGTGAGGCCGCCCTCTTTGTCCATCAGCGCGTCATGAAAAGCCAGAAACGCGCGCAGTTCCTCCGGCCGGTGCGCCAGTGCCAGAAACACGTTCGGGACGAACCCCGCCTTCTCCTGCACGGCAAAAATGCGCTCGCGCAGATCATCCGGCAGCGAAGCCACGTCGGGCACGGGAAAGCGGCTGATGGGGGTGTCGTTCATGAGAGACCTTTCAGGGTATTTCGGTATCGGCCCATGATTTCCTCAGCTTTTGTCATCTTTTCGTCAGGGTCATATCGTCTGACTCGATAGCCTCCCTCGGATTCGACCAACATCAACGTGTCGCCTTCACCGACCCGAAGACGTGCAATGGCTTCCGGCGGCAAGGGCACGACCAGAGAATCGCCGTCCTTGTAAATCTTCACTGTGATCATGATTGCCGCTCCCTCACATGTTCGGGTAGTTCGGGCCGCCGCCGCCTTCGGGCACGGTCCAGGTGATGTTCTGGGTCGGGTCCTTGATGTCGCAGGTCTTGCAGTGCAGGCAGTTCTGGGCGTTGACCTGGAGGCGCTTGTCGCCGTCTTCCTCGATGATCTCGTAGACGCCGGCCGGGCAGTAGCGTTGCTCGGGCGCCTCGTAGGTCGCGAGGTTGGTGGCGATGGGCACGGCCTCGTCGGCGAGCTTGAGGTGCGAGGGCTGGTCTTCCTCGTGATTGGTGGCCGAGAACGAGACGTTGGTAAGGCGGTCGAAGGTCAGGCTACCGTCGGCCTTGGGATAGGCGATGGGCTGGAAGCCTTTGGCCGGGCGCGTCGCCGCGTGATCGGTGTGGGCGTGGCGCAGGGTCCACGGTGCGCGGCCGCGCAGCAGCAGCTGGTCGATGCCGGTATAGAGCGTGCCGCCCCACAGACCCCACTTGAACGAGGGGCGCACGTTGCGGGCGCGATGGAGCTCGTCCCAGGCCCAGGAGGCGCGGAAGCTTTGGGCATAGCCGTCCAGGGTCAGCGGTCCCGCCTCCTCGTCGGCGCCGGTCTCGAAGGCCTCGAAGATGGCTTCGGCCGCCAGCATGCCCGACTTCATCGCCGTGTGGGTGCCCTTGATCTTGGGCATGTTGAGGGTGCCCGCCTCGCAGCCCACCAGCACGCCGCCGGGGAAGGCGAGCTTCGCCAGGCACTGGGCGCCGCCCTCGTTGAGCGCCCGCGCGCCATAGGCCACGCGGCGACCGCCCTCGAAGACATCGCGAACCTTGGGATGGGTCTTGAAGCGCTGAAATTCCTCATACGGGCTGAGATAGGGATTGGCATAGTCGAGGCCGATGACGAAGCCGACCGAGACCAGATTGTCCTCCAGGTGGTAGAGGAACGAGCCGCCGTAGGTTTTGGTATCCAGCGGCCAGCCGGCGGTGTGCATGATCAGCCCCGGCTTGTGCCTGGCCGGGTCGATCTCCCACAGCTCCTTCAGCCCGATGCCGTAGGTCTGGGGCTGGTCGCCGGCCAAGTCGTAGCGCTCTATCAGCGTCTTGCCGAGACTGCCGCGGCAGCCTTCGGCGAACACCGTGAGCTTGCCGTGCAGCTCCATGCCCGGCTGGTGGTTGGGACCGGGCTCGCCCGCCTTGGTGATGCCCATGTCGCCGGTAGCGACGCCCTTCACACCGCCGTCTTCGTCGTAGAGCACTTCGGCCGCCGCGAAGCCGGGATAGACCTCGACGCCGAGGGCTTCGGCCTGCTCGGCCAGCCAGCGGCAGAGATTGCCGAGGCTGATGATGTGGTTGCCGTGGTTGCGCATGCCCGGTGGCAGAAACAGGCCGGGAACCCCGAAGCCGCCAGATTCGGTGAGGAACAGGAACTGCTCTTCGCTCACCGCCGTGCTGATCGGCGCGCCCTTGTCCTTCCAGTCGGGGATCAGCTCGTCGAGGGCGCGGGATTCGAGCACCGCGCCGGAGAGAATGTGGGCGCCCACTTCCGAGCCTTTTTCGAGCACGCAGACCTCGCGATCCGGCGCCAGCTGCTTGAGCCGGATCGCGGTCGCCAGGCCCGCCGGGCCGGCACCGACGATGACCACGTCGAAAGGCATCGATTCCCGTTCCATCTCCACTCTCCGTCGCGCTTTCTGGCAATCGCAGCGGAGGTCTGATAGCACATCGCGGCAAGGGAGGGCAGACGCATGACAGACACCATCGCCGTCAACGGCATCGATATCGCCTATCGCTGGGACGGGCCGGAAGACGCACCGGTGCTGACGCTGAGCAACAGCCTGGCATCCAGCCACGCCATGTGGGATTCGCAGATGCCGGCGCTCACGCCATCCTGGCGCGTGCTGCGCTATGACACCCGTGGCCACGGCGCCAGCGGTGTCAGCGATGGTGCCTACGCCATGGACCTGCTGGCCAGGGACGTGGTCGGGCTGTGGGATGCGCTGGGCGTGGAGAAGAGCGCCTTTTGCGGCCTTTCCCTCGGCGGCATGACCGGCCAGCAGCTCGGCATCGCTCACGGCGAACGACTGACGGCATTGGTGCTCTGCGACACCATCGCCAAATGGCCGGACGGTGTGACGGCGATCTGGAACGGCCGCGTGCGCGCGGCACAACAAGCCGGCATGGGCCCGCTGGTCGAGCCGACCCTGGAGCGCTGGTTCACCCGCCCCTATCGTGATCGCCAGCCGGCCGAACTCGATGCGGTCGCGGCGATGATCGCGAACACGCCGGTGACCGGCTATGTCGGCGCCTCCATGGGTATCGTCAAGATCGACTTCCTCGACCGCCTGTCGTCGATCGGCGTGCCGACCCTGGTGATCGTCGGTGCCGACGACCCGGCGACGACGGTGGCGGCATCCGAGGCCATCCAGTCGCGCATACCCGGCGCCGAGCTGGCGGTGATCGAGGAAGCGGCACACCTTGCCAATGTCGAACAGCCCGAGGCCTTCAACGCGGCGTTGACGGGTTTTCTCAGCCGATTGTAGGCGCCGCTGCGGCAAAGCGCGGCAGCAGCGCGGCGTGCAGTGACGTATCACCGCAGGCGACAATGTGGCTGCTGCCGAGGGCCGGGCCGCCGTCCCAGGATGTAATGACGCCGCCGGCGGCTTCGATCAGCGGCACCAGGGCGCAAACATCCCAGGGCTTGAGGTCGCCTTCCACCACCAGGTCCACCACGCCCGCGGCGAGCATGGCATAGGCGTAGCAGTTGCCGCCGAACTGGGTCACGGCGGCGTGCCGGCGCAGGCTTTCGAACAAAGCGCGCTGGGCTGGGCTCGCCATCATTGCCGGATCGGTCATCGCCATAACCGCATCGTCGAGCTGCCGACAGGCGCGGCTGGCAATGGCCGCGCCGTTGAGGGTGGCGCCGCTGGCGCTGCCGACGAACCGTTCGTCGAGCACCGGCTGATCGATGACACCCAGAACCGGCTCGCCTTCCAGGGTGAGGCCAATGAGAATGCCGAACAGCGGCATGCCGGCGATAAAGGCGCGGGTGCCGTCTATGGGATCTATGATCCACTGCCAGGGCGCGTCCGGCCGGGTGCTGCCGTGCTCTTCGCCAAGAATGCCATGCTCCGGATAGCGCGCCTCAATGCGCTCGCGAATGGCGGCTTCGGCGTCCCGATCGGCCACGGTGACCGGCTGCATGCGCGCTACCGCGGCATCCTTCTGGTCGACCGTGAGGGCTGAGCGGAAATGGCGCGATACGATGGCGCGTGCGGCATCGGCCAACTCGTCGGCGAAGGCGAGCAGTGCTGCCAGGTCCTTGTCGTCCAAATCAGCCAACCTGCCGCTTGGCGTCGTTGTAGAGGCCGAGCATGACGTCGTAATCCGGATTGATGTCGTAATCGACGCAGCGTGCCATGTCCGCTTCCAGCGAATACCATTGCAGCGCATCGAGCTCGTGCGAGTTGAAGAGCTGCAGGACGGCCGGATCGCCCATCTGGCTGACCGGGTTGTAGGTGCCTTCGGCAAAGGCGACGATCTTGGCCGTCTGCGGCTGTTGCACATAGTCGAGGAAGTCGTAGGCGCGCGGCGACAGCTCCGGGTTGGCCACGGCCGAGGTGATCTCGACCCAGCTGATAGCGCCCTTGCCGTCCATGGGCCCGTTGTTCGGCGTGATGCCGCGAATATGGCGCAGGCCATCGAGGCGGGCTGGCGAGGCGGTATAGGTTCCGCCGGAGAAATAGCCGTCGATCTCGCCGTTGATCAACGCATTGTTGATCAGCCAAGCATCGTCGGTGAGAAAGCGAGCATTTCCCAGCAGCCGCTGGGCCACCCCATGGAACTGCGCCAGCTCGCCATCGTCATGGAGCTTGAAGGGATCGATGCCGGCTGCAATGCAGATGTGCAGGATGTTCCAGTTGTCGTAGGCGAGAATGGCGTAGCGGTCTTTCATCGCCGCGTCCCGGAACAGGGCCAGGCCCTGGTCCTCCGCCATCTCGAGCGAGATGTGATTGGTGTTGACGACGAAATTGAAAGGGCCGAAGCGTTGCGCCATGCCTAGCAGGCGCTCGCCATCCTCGCTGGTGGTCCAGCGGTAGGGCGCGCGAAACGCCGGCAGCATGCGGTCCTGATAGGCCTCGTATCGCTCGCGGTCGAGCGGCACCAGCAGGCCTTCCGGGTCGAGCACCTGGCGCGCCCAGGGATTGTTGAGCGTCACCAGGTCCCAGATCGCTGTCTCTCCTGAGCGCAGTCGCTCCACCGCGTCGGGATCGGAGGTGTTGCGTTCCGAGCGCACTTCGCAGTCGAATTTCTCGCGGAAAGGATCCAGCACGTTGGTGGAGTCGTAACCCTCCCAACAATAAATGTTGAGCTCACGCTCGCGCTGGGCCTGGGCGGATGCGGGCAACATTACGGCAGCCGCTGTACACCCTGCCAGGGTGCCGAAGCGGCGGCGAGTCAGATCACGGGTCGGTTTCGACCTCTGCATCGCGCCTCTTGTCTCACCCGGCTCTGAGACCGGGTTCTCCATATTGCCGTGCCGTGGCGCAGAAAGAAAGCGGGGCGTGCCATCCGGCACGCCCCGCGGGTCTTTTTCGCTGGCCGGGAGGTCCCGGTCGGCGAATGCCGTTTGCGAACTCCTAGTAGATCGCCACCGGCGCGCCCATGGAACCCGTGGCGCCGCGAATCGGGGCCGGGCTGTAGAAGTAGGCGAACTGATAGACGCCCATGGAGGCCGCCTCGGAGAGCTTCATGTTCTCCTGGTTGATGATGCCATGGCGGGTCTGCAGGTACTGATGCACGCAGAACGCACAGGCCGGATCCGGATTCGGAACCGCATCGCCGGGCCAGGTGTCGAAACCGGTCACGCCAGCCTTGACGTCTTCGGCGATCCAACGCGCCACTTCCATGCCGATACCGGGGCAGCCGTTATTGAAGGTGGCGGGATCTTCCCAATGCATCTCCCAGCCGCTGCGGAGGATGATCGCGTCGCCCGGCATACCGACATAGTCGCTCATGCCCTGAGCGGCGAGCGCGCCGCGCACGTCGTCCATGGAGATGACTTCGCCAGCCTGCATGCTGTCGACGCCGCGATAGCCGGCGATGTCGAGCAGGATGCCGCGGGCGACGATCGGGTTCAGATGCTCGATGCCGAGCTTCTGCAGGCCATAGGGGCTACCCATCTCGGCTGCCGAGAAGCCGTTGTACCAGCGCATCTCGTTCTTGTCGCCGGCAGCGCCGACCTGGACGCCGATATGGCCGAGGCCATCGAACTGGGTGCCGACCTGGCCGACTTCGGTGGCCAGGAACTCGTCGTTCCACATGATCGCATTGGGACCGAATGGGCCACCCGTCGGCGTGCCGGGGATGCGCAGCGAGAACTTACGCGCACCGAACAGAGGCATGTCGGCGTGATATTCGTGGCCAAGCTTGAGGGTCTTGCCCTGCTTGATCTGCGCGATGGCGCGAAGCACGACTTCCGACTTCTTGTACCAATTGGTCGAGCCAGCCTGGTCGCCCTCGCCCCATAGAGGGTTCGGCCACCACTTGGAGCCCAACGGCGTTTCCATTACGTCACCGTCGACCCACGGCTTGCCGATGCAGCCGTCGAGGTCTTCCGTCGTACAGGCACTGGCGACGCTGCTAACGGTCATGGCTGCGCCGACGAGGCCGGCAACAGCATAAATCTTGAGATTCTTCATCGATATCCTCCCTAGGGATTTAGCCGCGCCAAATACCTCCCGATACCGGCGCATGGGGCATTCTACGCGCGTCGGGACCCGAATTGTCAAGGCAGAGCTACTTTCTCGACACCAGAAAAACTGAGCTGCGGCGGTGGCTTGGCGCTAGGCGCGGGCCTTGGAGGTGGTATACTCGGGTCACCTGGAAAGAAATGACGAACCCTTCGCAAGCACATCCGACCATCCAATGGCGCAGCCGCGTGCTGGCGCTGGCGCTTGTCTGCGTCCTGGGTGTGGCCGTTGCGGGCTGCAGCAGCGACGAGGAAGAAGTCTATATCGAGCGCCCCGTCGAGGACCTCTACAACGAGGCCATGAACTTGCTGCTCGATGGCTCCTACAACTCGGCCGCCCGCGGCTTCGAGGAGGTGGAGCGCCAGCATCCCTATTCGGTCTGGGCCACCAAGGCGCAGCTGATGGCGGCCTTTTCCCATTATCAGAGCGCCAATTACGATGAGACCGTGCTGGCGGCAGAGCGCTTTATCGAGCTGCATCCGGGAAGCACGGATGCCGCCTATGCCCGCTACCTCGTCGGCCTTTCCTATTACGAGCAGATTTCCGATGTCGGCAGGGATCAGCGCAACACCGAGTTGGCGCTCGAATCCTTCGAGGACGTGGTGCTGCGCTATCCGGACACGCGCTATGCCCGCGATGCGGCGCTCAAGATCTCGCTTGCCCGCGATCATTTGGCGGGCAAGGAGATGGAGGTCGGGCGCACCTATCAGGATCTTGAGTTCTATCTCGCCGGAATCAACCGCTTCCGTAACGTGATCAGCCAATATCAGACCACCACTCATGCGCCCGAAGCCTTGTTGCGCCTGACCGAATGCTATCTTGCGCTTGGCGTGATCGGTGAGGCGCAGGCAGCGGCTGCGGTGCTGGGCCACAACTTCCCGGGCAGCGAATGGTACCGCGAAGCCTATGCGCTGCTTCAGGAAGAGGAACTCGAGCCGCGCCTGAGCGAGAGCTCGTGGCTGTCGCGGATATTCTGAGCGCTCTGCCGCAGCGCTGAGGGCTTGGGTCGGGGAAGGGGCATGCTGGCGCGCCTGTCGATCCGCAACGTCGTACTGATCGAAAGCCTGGATCTGGATCTGGGCTCTGGCCTGTGCGTGCTAACGGGCGAGACCGGGGCCGGCAAGTCCATTCTGCTCGATGCTTTGGGCCTGGCGCTAGGTCGCCGTGCCGACGCGGCATTGGTGCGCGCGGGTGCCGAGCGGGCGAGCGTCAGCGCGGTCTTCGAGGTGCCGCCGGCAGCCCAGGCCTGGCTCGCCGAGCACGATCTCGACGCGGGGGATGAGCTGGTGCTGCGCCGCAGTCTCGGCGCCGACGGGCGCAGCCGCGCTTTCGTCAACGACGCGCCGGTTACCGTGGCAGCGCTCGGTCAGCTCGGCGGGCTTCTGGTCCAGGTCTATGGGCAGCATGACAAGCTGGGTCTGATGGACCCGGCGACCCACCGCGACGCCCTCGACAGCTTTGGCGGGCTTGGTAAGGCGCGCCAGGCCACGGCCGAGAGCCACGCGCATTGGCACGAGGCGGATGAAGCACTGGCTGTGGCCGAGGCGGAGGCTGCCGCCGATCGTGCCGACCGCGAGGCCTTGGAAGGCGCACTCGCCGCATTGGACGAGCTTTCTCCGCAAGCGGGCGAAGAAGTGCGCCTGGCGGCGGAGCGCAGCCGCATGATGGCTGCCGAGAGCATTGCCGCCGCGCTAGACGAGGCAGCCAAGGCACTCTCGGAGAACGGGCGCACGGTCGAGGAAATTCTGGGGTCGGCCCAACGCGCGGTGGAAAGGGTGCGCGGCTCGGCCGGCGGCGCCTTGGATGCAGCCGCTGCGGCGCTCGAACGCGCGCTTATCGAGGCCGGCGAGGCCGGCGTGCAACTCGATGCCGCCGCCGCCGCTCTCGATGCCGAGCCCGGCCGTCTCGACCATGTCGAGGAGCGCTTGTTTTCCTTGCGCGCGGCGGCCCGGCGCCACGACTGCGCCGTCGACGCCCTGCCCGAGGTGCGCGACAGCCTGGCAGTGCGGCTTGCAGCGCTCGATGCGAGCGAGGCCGGACTGGCATCGTTGCGTGAGGCCGCCGCCGCCGCGCGTGCGGATTTTGCCGCCGCCGCCAAGGTGCTCGGGGAGGGCCGCGCGAAAGGGGCCAGGCGCCTCGATCGGGCGGTGGGCGGCGAGCTGGGTGCCCTGCACCTCGGCAAGGCAAGTTTTGCGACAGCTATAGAGCCGCTTGAAGAGGCACGCTGGGGGCCGGCAGGGGCGGAGCGGGTGCACTTCCGCGTCGCTACAAATCCGGGCCAGCCGGCGGCACCATTGAGCGATATCGCCTCGGGCGGCGAGCTGTCGCGCTTCATGCTCGCTTTGTGCGTCGTGCTTTCCGCCACCATGGGAACCGCGAGCCTGGTCTTCGACGAGATTGACAGCGGCGTTGGCGGCGCGGTCGCCGATGCCGTCGGCAAGCGCTTGGCCAGGGTGGCCGAGGCGAGCCAGGTTCTGGTGGTCACCCATCAGCCCCAGGTCGCCGCCCTTGCCGAATGCCATTTCCGCGTTGCCAAGAAGAGCCGCAAGGGCAGCACGGCGACCGATGTCGAAGCTTTGGCGGCGGCCGAGCGCCGCGAGGAGATCGCACGCATGCTGGCGGGCGCCGAGGTTACCGAAAGCGCCCGCGCCGCTGCCGACAGCCTGATCGCCGGCGGCGGCGCATGAGCACGCCGGACGAGGCCGCCACCGAACTTGAGCGCCTGGCCAAGCTTATCGCCTATCACGACGAACTTTATTACGCCCACGACGACCCCGAGATTTCCGACGCGAAATACGATGCCCTGCGTCGGCGCAACCAAGAGATTGAAGCACGCTATCCCGCACTGGTCAGGGCCGACAGCCCTTCGCAGCGGGTCGGCGCGCCGCTGGTGGGCGGCTTTCGTCGCATGGCCCATGCGCTGCCGATGCTGTCGCTCGCCAACGCCTTTGACGACGACGACGTGGCCGAGTTCCGTGCCCGCATCGTCCGCTTTCTCGATCTCGACGATGATGCGGAATTGGCCATGGTTGCCGAACCCAAGATAGACGGCTTGTCGGCTTCGCTGCGTTACAGGCGCGGCCGCCTGGTTCTCGGCCTCACCCGCGGCGACGGGCGCGAGGGCGAGGACATCACGGAGAACCTGCGCACGCTCGGCGATGTTCCGGAAGTGCTTGAGGGCAAGCCGCCGGCGATTCTCGAAGTGCGTGGCGAGGTCTTCATGACCAAGACCGATTTCGCCGCCCTCAATACCCAGCGCGATGCTGCCGGTGAGCCGCTCTACAAGAACCCCCGCAACAGTGCCGCCGGCAGTCTGCGTCAGATCGACCCGGCCGTCACTGCTTCGCGGCGGCTCAGTTTCGCGGCCTATGCCTGGGGCGAGGTCAGCGCGCCGCTCGGCGACACCCTTTGGCAGGCGCGCGAGCGCCTGCGCGGCTACGGTTTCCGCCTGGGCGATGCGGAGCGCTGCGCCGATCTCGCGGCCATGCTGGACTATTACACGCGTGTCGTCGGGAGCCGCGCCGGGCTCGACCATGACATCGACGGCGTGGTCTACAAGGTCGACCGGCTGGACTGGCAAGAGCGTCTCGGTGCGGTCAGCCGCAGCCCGCGCTGGGCCATTGCGCACAAGTTTCCGGCCGAGCGCGCCACCACCCGCCTCGAAGAAATCATCATACAGGTCGGGCGTACAGGCGCCTTGACGCCGGTCGCCAACCTGGCGCCGGTCACGGTCGGCGGCGTGGTGGTCTCGCGCGCCAGCCTGCATAACGAAGACCTGATCGCCGAGAAGGACATCCGCATCGGCGACACCGTGGTCATCCAGCGCGCCGGCGACGTCATCCCGCAAGTGGTCGAGGTGGTGCTCGACAAGCGTCCGGATGACGCTGCGCCGTTCGTGATGCGGCAGACCTGCCCTGTTTGCGAGTCAAGCGCCGTACGCGAGCCGGGCGAGGCGGTGCGGCGCTGTACCGGCGGGCTGATCTGCCCGGCCCAGGCGGTCGAGCGCTTGCGCCATTTCGTCAGCCGCGACGCCTTCGACATCGAGGGCCTTGGCGAAAAGCAGATCGCCGCCTTCTGGGCGGAGGAATGGGTGCGCCAGCCCGCGGACCTGTTCCGCCTTGGCGAGCGTGCCGAGGATTTGGCGGCGCGCGAGGGCTGGGGCGAGACTTCGGTGCGCAATTTGCTGGCGGCGATCGAAGGGCGGCGGCGCATTGGCCTCGACCGATTCGTCTACGCACTCGGTATTCGACAGGTGGGCCAGGCCAATGCCCGCCTGCTGGCCCAGGCCTATGGCAGTCTGGATGCTCTGCGGCAGGTGATGACGGAAGCCAAGGATGAGGAGAGCGAGGCCTATCGCGGCCTGGTGGCGATCGACGGCATCGGGCCCAAGGTGGCGGCGGATATCGTCGATTTCTTCGCCGAGCCCCATAACCGGGAGGCGGTCAAGGCGCTGGCCGAAGTCGTCATGGTCGAGGACTTTGTCGTCGCGGCCTCGGAATCGCCGGTGGCGGGTAGGACGGTGGTCTTTACCGGCAAGCTCGAGACCATGAGCCGGGCAGAGGCCAAGGCACGGGCGCAGGCGCTGGGCGCCAAGGTGGCCGGCTCGGTGTCAGGCAAGACAGACTATCTGGTGGCCGGCGCCGAAGCCGGCTCCAAGCTCAAGAAGGCACGCGAGCAGGGCATTGCGGTGCTCAGCGAGGCCGAGTGGCGCGAGCTCACAGGATAGATCACGCGGCGTCGGCGTATTCGAGCTGCAGCAGGGTCTTGCACAGGGTATTCAGGATCCGCTGATACTCGGAAGGGTCGACGGATACGCCGTTGTGGAACTGCTCGACCACATTGTCGAGCTGGGCACGCAGGGCGTCGGCGCGGCGGGCTGTTTCCTGGCGATCGGTCATGGATCTTCTCCGCTGTTTCGGCTTGCCGGGGTCATCCCGGGGCCAGGACGGAGCATGTTCCGAAGCGCGGATTTCCTAAGTGATGGCGCGCACATATGCGGCCTAGCCGGTCGTGACGGCCGTCACCATGCGAGCACATGGTTGATTTGTCGGGGATGGGGTGGAAACATGCGCCTTCGCGGCAACGCCGTGACCAATAGGCTTGGCAGGGGGAAACGATGGCTGACACCGGGACTTTGGCCGATAGGCGATATTCGAAATTCGCGGCGCTGGGGGCGCTGCTTGGGATCGTGTCGGTGGGTGCCCTTTTCGCTGCCGCCGCCGGCTACCGCGCCGGGCAGGGGGAATTTCCCTTTGTGCCGGCGGAGCTGCAGTGGGATTACAAGTTCGCCCTGGGCACGATCATCCAATATGCTGCCTATGCTGGCATTGCGGCCGGCGTGTTCGGTCTGATGGGTCTTGGCGCCACCCTGCCCGGGTCGGCAAAGCGGGGCTTTGCCGCGGCACTCATCGCCGTCGTGCTAGGCTTTGGCGGCGGCGGCAAGATTGCCGAGCTGTACTTGAAGGTGCAGATGAACCCCTTCATCCACGACATCACCACCAATACCGCCAACCCGCCGCAATTCGTCGATGTGGTGGGCGCGCGCGAAGCCTTTGCCCAGGTCACCCTGGATAAGCTCAACGGCCTCGAATACACCGCCGACGTGGCGCTACAGCAGAACGCGGCGCAAGCGCGGCCGGGCTATCCGGACCTCTCACCCGTGGAGACCAGCGAAGCCCAGGCCGTGGTCTTCGACAAGGCCCTGGCGCTTGTCGAGAGCGAGGGCTGGGAGCTGGTCGCCAGCGTGCCCGCGGAAGGGCGCATCGAGGCCACCGCGATGACGCCCTATTTCAAGTTCCGCGACGACGTGGTGCTGCGCATCGCTGCGGCCGGGTCCGGCACACGCGTGGACATGCGCTCCGCCAGCCGCGTCGGCCGCTCGGACGTTGGCGTCAACGCCGAGCGCATCGCTGCCTTCATGGGGCGCCTGAGGATCGCGACGGGCGGTTAGGCCAAGACCTCGGGGCACCAATATCGCCGCGGGGCGAATGCACCGGCGCCGTGGAGAGTACCGGTTCGGCTTGAGCGCCTCTGCGCTGATGCGTAGGCTTGGTAACCTTGAGGGCAGGGCGCGAATCGAGGGGCTCCGATGGAAGGGCCGGGAGTCGAGCAGAGGCTGGCGGCGATACTGGCTGCGGACGTGGCCGGGTATACGCGGCTAATGGCCGGTGACGAACCTGCGACCATCAGCACCATCACCGAATACCGCGATATCTTCCGGAGCCATATCGAAGCCAATGGCGGGCGTGTTGTCGACATGGCTGGCGACAGCATCCTCGCTGTGTTCAACAGTGCAGCGGGAGCCGTCAAGGGAGCGGTCGAGGCACAAGGTGAGGTCGCCGAGCGCAACACATCGTTGCCGGAAGCCCGTCGCATGCGTTTTCGTATCGGCATCAATCTTGGCGATATCCGGGAGGCCGACGATGGCACGATCTATGGCGATGGCGTGAACGTTGCCGCGCGTCTGGAAGGCCTGGCCGAGCCGGGTGGGGTGATGATCTCGGACTTCGCCTACCAACAGGTGCGGCGCGATCCGGACGTCACCTTCCATGATGCGGGCACATTCGAGGTGAAGAACCTCAGCGAGGCGGTGCGCGCCTATCGTCTTGCCACCAGCGTCGAGGAAAGGCCGCTGACCACTCCAATGCCGATAGAGAAATCCTCGATCGCTGTTCTGCCGTTCGACAACATGAGCCGCGACCAGGAGCAGGAGTATTTTTCCGATGGCATCACCGAGGACATCATTACCGCTCTGTCACGAATTCGCTGGCTAACCGTAATTGCCCGCAACTCCAGCTTTACCTACAAGGGCAAGGCAGTTGACGTGAAACAGGTCGGACGCGAAATGGGCGTACGCTATGTGCTTGAAGGCAGCGTGCGCCGAACCGGAAACCGCGTGCGTATTACCGCCCAGCTGATCGAAGCGGAGACCGGCACCCATATCTGGGCCGAGCGCTACGACCGCGACCTCGGCGACATCTTTGCGGTCCAGGACGAGATAACCGAGACCATCGCCACCGCCATCGAGCCCGAGATCGGAGCAGCGGAAATGGAGCGGGCGCGACGCAAGCCGCCAGGCGATCTGAGCGCCTGGGACGCCTATCAGCGCGGTCTTTGGCACAGCTATCGCTACACTGCGGCAGACAACGCTACGGCGAAAGACTTTCTCGAGCGCGCGATAGCCATCGATCCCGACTTCGGGCCGTCGCATGCAGCCCTCGCCTACAACCATTTTTGCGATGTCATCTATGGCTACAGTGCCGACCGCAAGGTGAGCATTGCGGCGGGACTGGCGACGGCGAAGACAGCCGTGGCACTCGATGAAAGGGACCCTTTTGCCCACAGCAATCTGGGGCGCCTCTATACGATGATGGGAGAGCACGCCTTGGCCGAAGACGCGTTGCGCAGGGCATTGGCGCTGAGCCCGAGCTTCGCCCTGGCACATTTCAGCATGGGCCTGGTTCTGCAGCAGGCGGGGCGATCAGAGGAGGCCTTGCCCGAGCTCGAGCTGGCAATGCGGCTGAGCCCGCATGATCCGCAAAAGTGGCTGTTCGAGCTGATATCCGCTCTGGCGTGCCTGCAACTGGGCGACGACGAGCGTGCGCTGGCCTGGGGGCGAATGGCGGTCGGCCACCCGACCGCCCAATTCTGGGCCCATGCGGCGCTTGCCTCTGCCCTTGGGCAACTGGGACAAACCGAAGAGGCACAGCCGGTCTTGAAGGCATTGCTGGAATTGAACCCGACGTTCTCACCGGACTTCGTTCGCCGCGTGTGGCCCAACTGGAATGAGGATGGTTTTGCACGCCTGATGGACGGTTTGCGCAAGGCCGGCCTGGACATACCCGACGAGCAGGAAACGGAGGCGCACTAAGTCAACGGTGCCGTAGCGCTTTCCAGCCAATCCGCGGTCTCCCTATCGAGCAGCGGCGTGAGCACTTCACGCACCTCGGCATGATAGGCGTCGAGCCAGGCGATCTCGGCGTCATCAAGCAATGCGGTATCGATCAGCGTGCGGTCGATGGGCGCGCGGGTGAGGGTCTCGAAGCCGAGCAGCTCGCGCTCGGCCCCTTCGGGTGCCTCGACGGCCGTGACCGCGAGCAAATTCTCTATGCGGATGCCGTAGGCGTCGGCCTTGTAATAACCGGGCTCGTTGGAGACGATCATGCCGGGCTCCAGTGCCGCGTCGCCGCCTCTCTTGGAGATACGCTGCGGGCCTTCGTGGACGCTGAGATAGCTGCCCACGCCGTGGCCCGTGCCATGGTCGTAGTCGAGCCCGGCTTGCCACAGGGCGAGGCGGGCCAGGGTGTCGAGCTGGCTGCCGCGCGTGCCGACGGGAAAGCGCGCCGTGGCCACCGCGATATGGCCCTTGAGCACACGCGTGAAGCGGTCGCGCATCTCATCGCTGGGTTCGCCGATGGCGACGGTGCGCGTGATATCGGTGGTGCCGTCGAGATATTGCGCCCCGGAATCCACCAGATAGAGCGAGCCGTCCTCGAGGGCCCGATCGCTCTCGGGCGTCACCCGATAGTGGACGATTGCACCGTTAGCCGCGGCGCCCGAGATGGTGGGGAAGCTGAGATCACGAAAATGCTCGCCTTCGCGGCGCAAGGCTTCGAGATGGTCCGCGGCGGCGATCTCGCTGAGTGCGCCGTCGGGGGCTTCATGGCTCAGCCAATGCAGGAAGCGGCTGACCGCGACGCCGTCGCGGCGGTGCGCGGCGCGAGTGCCGGCGAGCTCGGTGGCGTTCTTGAGCGCCTTGGGGCGTGTGCAGAGGTCCGGCCCTTCGACGAGCTTGGCGCCTCCGGCAGCGAGCTCGTCGAGTATCCATGCCGACGCGGTGGCCGGGTCGGCGCGCACGGTCTTGGCCGCTTCGCCCAGTGCGCGCAGCGCTGGGCCCAGATCATCGGGTGGCTGCACGGAGACGCTGTTGCCGAGGTGCTGGTCCAGCCCAGACGATAGCTTGCGCCCATCCATGAACAGCGTCACATCGCCCTCCCGCGCCAGGATCGCATAGCCAAGCGGTAGTGGCGTGTGAGCAACATCGCCGCCACGCAGATTGAGCAGCCAGGCGACGGAGTCCGGAAGCGTGATGACGGCGGCGTCGCAGCTCTCCTTCGCCAGTGCCTCGCCGATGGCGCTGCGCTTGTCCGCGGCGGACTGGCCGGCGAATTCGCTGCCATGGGCGACCACGGGGGCCAGGGGCGGCGCTGGGCGGTCCCGCCAGACGGCATCGACGGGATTGCCATCGCCGGCGACAAGAATGGCGCCGGCACGCTCGCAGGCCTTTGTTAGTCGCTTGCGTCCGTCGCCCGTATGCAGGCGCGCATCGTAGCCAAGCCGCATGTCCGGACCCAGGGCATCGGCAAGCCAATCGTCAAACTGCTTCTCGGTGACGTGAACCACCTCGATGCCGCTGCCCGCGGTCTCACTGGCGCCCTGCAACGTATAGCGGCCGTCGACGAACAAGGCGGCGCGCTCTGCCAGCACCACCGCCGTGCCGGCCGAGCCGCTGAAGCCCGTGACCCAGGCCAGGCGCTCGGCGCTCGGCGGCACGTATTCGCCTTGGTGCTCGTCGGCGCGCGGCACGACGAAGCCGTCAAGGCCGCGCCGCGCCAATTCTTCGCGCAGCAGGGCAAGATGCGCGCTGTCGCTCTCTGCCATCACTCTCCACCACTCATGCCTCTTGCCTAGCGGCGTACAGCGATGGGGCGGGAAACGTCAAGCGTTGCAGTTGGCGCATGGCAGCACCGCAGCCAGGTATTCAAACGATCGATTGAAATGTCAGTAATATTGACTTATATGTGTTGCATCAAAACCAATCCAACCACGCTCGTCTCCGGCGACATGCCGCAATGGTCGCGGCACAGCCGACCGGGGCAGCCAACCTAGGAGGTTCAAGAATGTACCATTCTGTTCGCGAGCCGGCTGCCCGCCGACCCGACAGGGGCCCGGATGGGCTGACGGCAGATCAGGTCCAGGCGCTAATGGCGCATGGCCGCAGCCTTCGGGCACAAGCCTTCAATGATGCCCTCAACGGTGTTGCGGCGCGCCTGCGCCGTCTCATTCGCTAAGCAAGCGATTGTAGCACCAGCACCGACCAGCCGTCGCGCCGCCAACGGCGCCGCGGCACCAATCCGGCCGCGCGATGGGCAGCCAGCACGAATGCTTCCTGGCTGACCAGCAAGCCGGCGAGGATGGCGAAGCCGCCCGGTGCCAACACACGGGACATGGCGGGCGCCATCTTCGCCAGCGGCCGTGCCAGAATATTGGCGGCTACGATGTCGAACGGCGCTCCCGCTTCAACGGCGGGGGCGTCGTAGCCGTTTCCGGCCACGAGGCGCAGCCACGGCCGGAGATGGTTGAGGCTCGCATTCTCACGCGCCGTCGCCACCGCCAGCGGATCGATATCGACACCGAGGACCGGGCAGTGCCACAGCCGCGCCATGGCCATGGCCAGCACGCCGCTGCCGCAGCCCATATCGAGCGGCCGGCGAAAGCGGTGCGCGCGCCCTAGCGCCGAAAGCATTTCCAGACAGCCCGCCGTGCTCGCATGGTGGCCGGTGCCGAAAGCCTGTCCCGCCTCGACCATGAGATCCAGGGTGCCGGGCCTAGGCGTATGATGGGTGCCGCGCACGCAAAAGCGGCCTGCCTGCACCGGATCCAGCCCTTCAAGCCCGAGCGCCACCCAATCCCGCTGCGGCAAAGGCGCGACATGGGGCAACGGCGTCTCGATAGCGCTGGCCGCCGCCGCGATGCTCAAGGCCTGGTCCAGCGCCCCCGGTTCCGGCGGCCCCGCACTCAGCGCCTCGAAGTGCATCACGCCATCGCTGGTCGGCCGCAGGGTCTGCGAGACCGCGAAGGGAACCAGCGCCGCCTCGAAAGCTTCGGCGGCATCACGCGGCACGCTGAGAGTGATCTGCCAGAGCATGCCCCAGGCTTACGCGATACGGGGGCTTAGGAAAAGCGAAGAGGCCAAGCTTGGTAGGGGCGCGTCAATCCCTTGACTCCCAACTTGATGGGAACGCGCCGGGAGGCCGGTTGTGATGCCAAAGTTTAAGCGATTGACAATAAACAATTTTTCACTTGCCGATTGCGGCATTTTATAGTTTTCGCTGGGCACAAATTATACTTTTTGCCCATGGCTAATTGGGGTTATGGCTAATTGGGGTCAGGTCTTTCGTTTTAGCAATTTAGAATTATCTAATATGCTAAAATGAAAGACCTGACCCCAAAAGAGGGGGCCCTCTGGGCGGCTTCTGGCAATAGCGCTGGAAAGAAAAAGGCGCCGGCCCCCGGGGGTTGGACCGACGCCTTTGCAGAGAGAGTGGCTCAGCTGGCGCCGGCGATCAGCGATACCGCTTCATCGGTGGTCCACAAATCGTTTGCGATGTAGCGGAAGTTGATGATGGCGGCGAGGTAGCCGTCGCCTTCCGGCAAGCGGGCTGCCGCCGTCGCATCGCGCACCACGGCGACCTCGAAGCCCTGCTCCAGCAGCTCATGCAGATGCGCCTGGACGCAGAGGTTGGCGGACATGCCGGCCAGGATGACCCTGTCGATGCCGGCCTTGCGCAGTTGCAGGTTAAGGTCGTTGGCTTCCGGCCCGTAGACCTTGTGCGGCGAGGTGATGATGGTCTCGCCGTCCTCGATGTATGGCTTGTATTGGGGCATGAAGTCGGCACCCGAGCCGGCGAAGCCGTCGACGCTCACCGGGCTGGTGCGGTCGAACATGCCGATGGCGTGCATCAGCTTCTCCAGCGGTCCGCCAAACTTCCAGCCGTGGTCGGACGGATAGTAGTAGTGCGGCGAGATGGCCACGGTCATGCCGGCCGCCTTTGCCGCGGCAAGCAGGCGCTCGATATTGGGCACGGTGTTGTTGGCCTCGACCGACGGGCCGACCACGCCCCAGGTCACGCCGTCGGGGCTGAGGAAATCGATCTGGGGATCGGTGATGACCAGCGCCGTATTGGAGAGGTCCACCGCCATGGTGGTCTGGGGCAGGGCCGGCTCGGCCGGATCGGCGTAGGGGTCGTCCGCCAACGCGGCGCCTGTCACCAGGATCGTGGCAGCGGCGGCGTTCAAAAGGTTGTGTAGGGCTCGCATCGCATCTTCTCCCTCTGTCGGTTGGTTGGGATGATGTTTCGGATGCAGTGTGGCGAGACGGGCGTGCCGGGTGGTCGCAGCTATGTGCCCAATCGTCCAGATACGGAGGACGAGATGCTTCTAGAGCGCTTGTTGGATGGCCTTGCGGTGAGCGTCGAGCCTTTCGACCTATGCC
>CAYPAX010000041.1:0-23567 GCA_964408735.1 uncultured Rhodospirillaceae bacterium
CCGATACCGCACGTTCCAATCAAATCTCATGGCCGGCATGAATAATTCGGGATAGACTGCAAGCAGCGGCCAGATCCCTGGGTCGTGCGGCCTGATATACATTCACGGAGTACAGCGTCCATGAGTCGTTTCTTGCACAATTTCATGATGGTTTTGGCGCTGGCAGGGCTTGGTCTGTTTGGCGGAACGGGCGCGGCCTCCGCGGCTGCCGGATCGCCGCCGCAGGGCCCGATCGAGGCGGTTCATACCGGCGCCAACCTGAAATTCGCCTGTGGTCAGGGTGTGGAGGGCTATGACCAGGTCGTTGGCGAGGAAATGTTGCGCGCGATGTTGATCGTTCAGTGCCGTGCCGTGGTAGGCACCGTGGTCGAACTGGTGGGCGCCGGTCAGTATGCGATAGACGATGCCCTGATCTGGCAATGTGTCGAGAATCGTGAAGACCATGATGCCCTGACGGCTGCCTTCGTCAAATGGGTCGGGCGGCGCCCGGCGTTGCTGCGCAAGCCCGCGGCCGTCGCGTTCGTCGAAGCGATCGAGATGAGCGAGAAGTGCCGCTAGTGGTCCAAATCTGACATATGGTACCCATAGGACGGTCGCCCATAGGTCGCCTCTGCCGTCGCTTCGCTAGAAAGGTGCGTGCTGGCGATGCCGGCCCATCGGCAAACGTGCCTGACGACGCGAGGCGGCGTCAGAGGCGATCCTATGGGTACCATATGTCAGATTTGGACCACTAGGTTAGGATTTCAGCCGCCGGCTGAGCTTCTCCGCCAGCCTTGGCGCTATGCCGGGACGGCTCCAGGGACACTCGGCGATACAAATGCCGCAGCCGTTCGTTTCGTTGAAATAGCCGATACATTTGTCGAAATCGACATACCATTTCTCGGCGCCTCTCACCCATTGTTTGTCCCCTGATATGGCGGCGGGCGGACAGGCCTCGGCGCACAGCCGGCAATGGCGGCAGAACTCGTCCGCGCCAAAGCGGTCGGCCTGATCGCCTGTCAGCGGCAGATCGGTGAGCACGCCGGCCAGGCGAAAGGAGGAGCCATATTGCCGGTTGATCAGCGAGCCGTGCTTGCCAAGCTCGCCGAAGCCGCATTCGAGGGCCGGCGGGATCAGCAGTAAAGGCCCCGCCTGGGGGCCGCCATGGGGCACCGCGTCATAGCCTTGCGCAAGGATCCAATCGGCGAGGGCGCGCGCCGCGCGGGTGCCGCGATTGTACTGGCGCATGACCTCGATGACCGACGGCGGCTCGGGCGCCGTGGCCAACTCGCCATGGTTCATCGCCAGAGCCAACACGATGATCCAGGGCTGGCTCGCTTCGTAGCCCTCGAAGACCCAGTCCTGGCAAACCGCGGTGACACCAACCAGATCGGCCTCGTTGTCCAGGGCAAAGTCCTCCACCGCAAGCCTCCACTCAGCGGCTGTCCGCTTCGCTGCTGCCGTTGCCTTGGCTGCCCGCCTTCCCGGCCCGCGCCCGCCGAGCGCTTCGTCCAGGTGGTCGACTTCCGGCACCCGTTGTCGCGTTTGCGCCAGCATCCAGGCCTGCAAGGCGCCATGGGGGATACGGCGCGGCGAATGCCAGTAGATCGGTGTCGGGCGTCGCGGCGCGTGTTCGCCGAGGCCGTTGATGGCATTGCCGAAAATGTCAGGGAACAGATCCTGCTGTTCCTGGCAGGGTTGAAACGCGGCCTCGGATTTGGGCATTGGCAAGCTCCCTGGTCCCACCGTATCCTGTCGTACTGGATCACAGTTTCACGGATAGGGTAAGGGTGCGCTGAACGAATGTCCGGATATCAGTTGGACCGAATTCAGGCCCTGTGCTGTGACGAAAACCAGCATATGCTGCACCTGATCGCAGTAATTCTGCGTGGCCTCGGCGTTCGCCAGCTCACCATGGTGCGTGATAGCGCGTCGGCCTTGCAGGAGCTGTCGACGAGGCCCTTCGATCTGATTGTCACGTCGATGCAGTTGCGCCCACTCGACGGCATCGAGCTCGTCCAGTTCATCCGCACCAGCGCCGATGTCGGTGACAATTTCGTTCCCATCATCATGGTCACCTCGCAAAGCTTCCCGGCGACCGTAGCGGCGGCACGCGATACTGGCGTTACCGAATTTCTGGTCAAGCCGATCTCGGCACGCAACATGTATCTCAGAATTCTCGAGACCATCGACAATGCGAGGCCATTCATAAAGAACCAGTCCTATTTCGGCCCCGATCGCCGACGGCGTGAGGAAGCTTACAAAGGCAAGGAACGCAGGACGGAGAGCAGCGATAGCGTAAAGCGGTATCCGCCCGTCTCGCCGGTGATGGAATGATGCCGCCCGCAAGGCAAGGAGCAAGTCGTGGAAGATGAGACCCAGGCCGCTGGCGAGCATGAGCATGAAGTGATTTGGCCGCCAAACAAGATCCGGCAAAAGGTTACGTTGGGCGGCAGAATTTCGGGACCGGGATTCGATGCCGCGGTGTTGCACCATGCGGAACAGGAGACGGCTGAGCGGTTGGCCGAGTTCGACGACAAGCTCGATGACGACATAGAGCGGATCGTCATGGCTTATGCCGTCATGACCGGTGACCCCGACGGCGACTCGGCGGCTGAGATGCGCGACGCTGCCGACCAGGCCGCAAGCGAGGCGCGACAGGCAGGGTTTCCTTTACTTGCCGATATCTGCCTCTCTTTGGCTAATTTTCTTGCTATCGAGGGCCTTGCGGCAGAGACCCGGCTCGAGGTGGTGACGGTCCACGTCGATGCGGTGCGCCTGGTCTATTTCCGGCAGATTTCAGGCCATGGTGGCGAACAGGGGATGGAACTGGTGCGCCTGATCAACGAAGCAACGGCGCAGTACCGGAAATAGAGCATCATCGGTTCGGCGTAGCCGCATAGACCTCGAACTTGTCGGTGTCGAAGGCGAGCGGCTGGACGACGCCGCCGGCATCCTCGATCACCGCCGCGACTTCGGGCACGGCCAGCAGGTTCTCCCAGACCCGTGCCAGTGTTGGGAACTCCTCCGCCAGATCGATGCCGGCCAGCAGGGCGTTGCGCACCTGTGGCACCAGGAAACAGTCCGCCTGGGTGACGGCGTCGCCGACCGCGAAATCGCCGGCACAGTTGGCCAGGATCTTCTCGATGGCGCCGAACTCGCGGCGAATGAAATGAAGGCGCAACGGGTGCACGGTGGGCGGCGCCTTGACCATGCCCCATTCGCCCATGGCCTGGATGATGAAGGGAATGTTCTGGTAGGGCTGGGTGTCGGCGGCGACGATCCACATGATGCGGCGCACCTCGGCCCGCGCCCAGGCGTCGTCGGGCAGCATGCCGGGCCCCGCATCGACAGTTTCCTCGATGAAGTCGACGATCGGGCCCGACTGCGTCAGCTTGCGCCCGTCGGCCAGCAACAGCACCGGGATGCGGCCTTCGGCGTTGAAGGCGGTGAGGTCCGTGGTGCCGACCTTCTCGGTCTCGACGTCGCCCTCGGGCATGGTGAAAACCAGAATGCCGCGATGATCGGTCGCCAGACCGGTGCTGACCAGCTCGATTTGCGAGGCGGCAATGCCGCGGCAGCGCAGATACAGCGTCACCCGCATCGAGGCGCTGCTGGCGGGGTGATAGAACAGGCGCATCGCCGGTGTGGTCATGATTTCGCTCCCAATCCTGGCCGAATGGGCGGTTGAGCATCCTCGGGTTGCGGCGTACGGTATCAAGCGCATGGGCACGGGGGAACTGCCGATGGCCGATGACGACGTTAAGCAACGCCTGGCGGCCATTCTCGCGGCCGACGTCGAAGGCTATTCGCGCCTCATGGGCGAGGACGAGCCGGCGACTGTCGCCGCGCTGCGCGAACATCGTGAACTCTTCCGCCAGCACATCGAGGCCAACGGCGGTCGTGTCGTCGATATGGCAGGTGACAGCGTGTTGGCCGTGTTCGACAGCACTGCCGGCGCGGTGGCGGCGGCGATGGCAGCGCAAAAAGCCCTCGCGGAGAGCAACGCCGCGCTGCCCACCGAGCGCCAGATGCGCTTTCGCATCGGCGTCAATCTCGGCGACATCCGTGAGGCCGAGGACGGCACGGTCTATGGCGACGGCGTCAACGTCGCCGCCCGCCTCGAAGGCCTCGCCGCGCCCGGCGGCATTTGCGTCTCCGACAAGGTCCACGCCAAAGTGCACGGCAAGCTCGCGCTGAATTTTGCTGACCTCGGCGAGCACGAAGTCAAGAACATCGCCGAGCCCGTGCGCGCCTACGGCCTGCTGGCCGAGGGCGAGACCGCGCCCAAACGGCGCGGGTCGCGCAAGATGCCTGCTGCGGTGCTTGCCGCCACGGCTGCGGCAGTGATGGTGATCGCGATCGTCGCCGGCGTGATGCATTGGCCGGGTGGGGAGCCGGAAGACCCGATCTTTGCCATGCCCACCGGCCCCACCATCGCCGTGCTGCCGTTCGACAACATGAGCGGCGATCCGGAGCAAGAGTACTTTAGCGATGGCATTACAGAGGAGATTATCGCCGAGCTGTCCCGACGCTCCAATCTGTTCGTCGTCGCCCGCAACTCGACCTTTCGCTACAAGGGCCAGTCCGTGGATGTGCGCCAGGTCGGCCAGGAGCTCGGAGCGAGATACGTGCTGGAAGGGAGCGTGCGCAAGGAGGGCAACACGATTCGGGTAACGGTGCAGCTTGTGGCGGCCACGGACGGAAAGCACCTTTGGGCGGAAACCTACGAGAGGGAGTTGAGCGGCGAGAACCTGTTCGATGTGCAGGATCAGATTACCGAAAATGTCATCGGCGCGATCGGGGGGGCATACGGCGCGATTCATCGCGCTGGCCTGAAAGCCTCCAGGGGCAAAGCTCCCAGCACACTGGAGGCCTACGATTGTGTGTTGCGTGCCATATTGGTACTCAGGCAAATGACGCCGCAGTTACACCTGTCCGCCCGGGACTGCCTGGAAACGGCAGTGGAGCAGGAGCCCGACTACGCCGAAGCATGGGCCTGGCTCAGCTACTTGTATCACTTCGAATACAGCATAGGATTCAATCCACGGCCCAATTCGCTGGAGAGGGGCCTTATGGCCGCACAGCAGGCTGTTCGTCTGGATTCCTCCCACCAGTTGGGTCACCAACAGTTGGCGTATAATTACTTCCTCACGAAGCAGCAACGTTTCTTCGAGAAGGCAGAAGAGGCGATTGCCATCAATCCAAACAACACGCAACTCATCGCCGCGCTTGGATACTATATGTCATACGCCGGGAAGTGGGAACGCGGCGCTGCCCTGACCCACAAGGCCATCGCACTGAACCCGGATATTCCCGGCTCGGTGTATTCGCCGCTCAGCGCTTACGCGTATGTCCAACGAGATTACGACGAAGCCCTTAGATGGGCCGAGAAGATCGAAATTCCGGCTTGGTGGAAGACTCACGCACTGCTCGCAATCAGCTACGGTCAGTTGGGAATGCAGGAGGAGGCCACGCAGGCCGTCAACGATTTGTTGGCCGTCTACCCCAGCTACGCCGAAAACGCGCGGCGGGAATTTCGCAAGTACTTCTGGGACGAGACCGAGTTGGAACATGTGATGGAGGGCTTGCGCAAAGCCGGTCTCGATATTCCCGAAGAGGAGTAGCGATGCCCTCCTCCTCCGGTCTCATAGAACCTTGTTGAGCATCCCCGAGCAGACGCGTACCTTAAGATGCACGCCGGCATTGGGGGATAACCGATGGGCGATGACGACGTAAAGCAACGCTTGGCGGCCATCCTGGCGGCTGATGCCGTCGGCTATACGCGGCTCATGGCCGATGACGAGCCGGCGACCATGGACGCGTTGGACGTGGCTCGCGCCGTATTCGTCGAGCATATCGAGGCCAATCAGGGCCGCGTCGTGGACACGGCGGGCGATAGCGTATTGGCAGTCTTCGAGACCACGGAAGGCGCCGTGCTTGCTTCGGCGGCCATCCAGGCGTGCCTGGTGGAGATCAACGAGCCCGTGTCAGATGAGCGCCGCATGCGCTTTCGCATCGGCTTGCACCTGGGCGACATTCGCGAAAAGGCCGATGGCACCGTTTTCGGCGACGGGGTCAATGTCGCAGCACGATTGCAGAGCATCGCCGAGCCGGGCGCTGTGATGGTTTCGGATGTGGTGCAAGGCGCGTTGAGGGGCCACCTCGATGTTGGCTTCGAAGACGCCGGCAGCCACGAGGTCAAGAACATCGCCGAGCCGGTGCGCGCCTATCGTGTGCTGACCGAAGGCGAGACCGCGCCGGGGCGGCGAGGGCTGCACAAAGCTCCACGCGTGATTCTTGTCGCCATGGCTGTGGCAGTGGTGGTGATCGCCATCGTCGCCGGCGTGTTGCTTTGGCCGGGTGGCGAGGCCCAAGACCCAATCCTTGCCATGCCCGGCGGCCCCACCATCGCCGTGCTGCCGTTCGACAACATGAGCGGCGATGCGGAGCAGGAGTACTTTAGCGATGGCATTACAGAGGAGATCATCACCGAGCTGTCGCGACGCTCCAATCTGTTCGTCGTCGCCCGAAATTCGACCTTCCGCTACAAGGGCCGGTCCGTGGATGTGCGCCAGGTGGGCCAGGAGCTCGGAGCGAGATACGTGCTGGAAGGGAGCGTGCGCAAGGCGGGCGGCACGATTCGGGTAACGGTGCAGCTTCTGGAGTCCACGGACGGTAAGCACCTTTGGGCGGAAACCTACGAGAGGGAGTTGAGCGGCGAGAACCTGTTCGATGTGCAGGATCAGATTACCGAAAATGTCGTTGGCGCGATCGGGGGGAAATACGGCGCGATTCATCGCGCCAGCCTACAAGCCTCCAGGGGTAAGGCTCCCGACAGACTGGAGGGCTACGACTGCGTATTGCGTGCCATAACATTGCTCAGGCAACTGACGCCGCAGTTACACCTATCCACGCGGGACTGCCTGGAATCGGCAGTGGAGCAGGAGCCCGACTACGCCGAAGCATGGGCTTGGCTCAGTTATCTGTATAACTTCGAATATAGCCTGGGATTAAATCCGCGGCCCAACGCCTTGGAGAGGGGCCTGACAGCCGCTCGGCAGGCGGTTCGTCTGGATTCTTCCAGCCAGTTGGGTCACCACCAGTTGGCGTATAATTACTTCCTGGCGAAGAAGCCAGGTTTCTTCGAGAAAGCGAAAGAGGCGATCGCCATCAATCCAAACAACCCGGATGTCATTGGCGCTGTAGGGTTATACTTGGCATTCGCAGGGGAATGGGAACGCGGCCTTGCCCTGTGTCACAAGGCCATCGCACTGAACCCGGATCATCCCGGCTGGATCTATATCCCAATCGCCGCTTATGCCTACATACGGCGCGATTACCAGGAGGCAGTGAGGTGGGCGGACAAAATCAATATCCCTGGTTTCTTCTGGAATTACGTCACGCTGGCGGGCAGTTACGGACAGCTCGGCATGCAGGCGGAGGCGGCCCAGGCAGTGAGCGACTTGTTGGCTGTAAACCCCAGCTACGCCCAAAACGCGCGGCGGGAATTTCGCAAGTACTATTGGGACGAGACGGAGTTGGAACATGTGATGGACGGCTTGCGCAAAGCCGGTCTCGATATTCCCGACGAGGCGCAAGTCGGCGACTGAGCACTAGCCTAGCATCGCCAGCAGCGTCTCGATGGCGGCGGCGGCAAAGGCTTCGTCGTTGATATGGGCGGCGACCTCGATCAGCGGGATGCTGGGGCGGAGATGACTGCGCAGTGCCGCGACGGCGGCGCGGTCGGCCTCGGGGCATCAGAAGGGGCCGTCCTTGGCGTCGAAGCGCGACCAGCCTTCTTGATTCTCGCAGCCGACGTTGGAATTCGGTACCAGTCACCGAACCTATGCATGTAGAAGGAGATAAATACAATCAAGAGTTCGGTGACTGGCACCGAATTCATGGTGCCGAACGCGCCGCACGGCGCATCCGGTCGGCTCAAGCGGTTGGGGCTTTCGGCTTGGGCCTTGGGCCTGGCTTGCGCCGTCGAAAGGTGAGGCCCGCCAGCGCCTCGAGTCGCTCCACAAACGACGCAGTCCCAAGGGGCCGGCCGCTGTTGACATGCCCGCGCAGGGCTTCGAGCTCGCTTGGCGGCTCTTCGACATCGATGTAGTCCTGCCAATCCGGAACCAGCGCGAGCAGTGGCGCGACATCGACCACGCCATCGCTTTGCCCCTGCAGGTGGGCGCGCGCACTCGACCAGCGCCAGTCCTTGGGCGCGCGCACCAGGCCGGCGCGCACCGGGTTGCGCTCCACATAGCGGGCCGCCGACAACAAGTGCGGCTCATCCATGACGAAGGAATGAAATTCGGTTCCAGTCACCGAACTTAAACGTGTATTATGAAATTCATACAATTATAAGTTCGGTGACTGTCACCGAGCTTATGCGAGCGTAACGCGCGGATTGCAATTGGTGGTTTTGTGACTGTCGCTCACCCCAGCGATGTTGTCAGCGATCGGGCAACATCCCCAGCAGCGTCTTGACGGCGGCGGCGGCGAAGGTTTCGTCGTTGATGTGGGCGGCGACCTCGATCAGTGGGATGTCGGGGCGGAGGTGGGCGCGCAGGGCCTCGATGGCAGCGCGGTCGGCCTCGGGGCACCAGAAAGGGCCGCCGTTGGCGTCGAAGCGCGACCAGCCTTGGAGCGGAATCAGCACGGCGACCGGTCCCTGCGCGGCATTGGCCTTTTCGGCCAGGATGCGGCCGAGCTGCTCGTTTTCCGCCACGTCGGTGCGCATCAGCGTCACGGTCGGCTTGCCGGCGTGCAGTTGGCGGGCGTGGTAGGCGGCGGGCACCGTGTCGGGGGCGCCGAAATTGACCATGTCGAGACAGCCGGGGACTATCACCTGAGGGACCCCGGCCTTGCCCGCCGCTTCGAGGCGCTCTGGGCCGGCGGAAAAGACGCCGCCGCAAAGCTCGTCCGCAAGTTCGGTGGTGGTGATGTCGAGCACGCCGGCAATGGCGCCGTCCGCGACCATGCTCTCCATGGTTCTGCCGCCGCTGCCGGTGGCGTGGAAGACGAGCCCGTCGTAGCCGGCCTCGCTCAGGGCTTTCTTGCAGCGTTCGACACAGGGCCGGGTCTGGCCGAACATGGTTATGGCAATGATAGGCTTTGCATCGGTCTCGCGCACGGGCTCGGCCGCGACCATGCCGGCAAGGGCCGCGGCGGCTTGCGCCAGGATGGCTCGGCTGATGGCGTTGAGGCCGGAGACGTCGACCACCGAGGGGAAGATATTGATGTCCTTGGCGCCGAGGAAGGCGGAGGTGTCGCTGCCGGCCAGCGTCGAGACGATGACTTTCGGCACGCCGAGGGGGAGCGCGCGCATGGCGGCGGCGGCGACGGACGTGCCGCGCGCCTTGCCGAGCGCGAAGACGCCGTCGAAGCGGCCTTTGTCATAGAGCGCCGGCGCCAGCGCCGCGGCGCCTCTTGCCATCGCGGCCACGGCCGCCTCCTGGTCGCCTGCTTTGCGCAGCGCCTCGATGTCCGCACCACCCGCAGCGGCGACCTCGACGGCATCGATGTCCACCGGGAAGTGCTCGCAGCCTCCCAGCACGCCCCAGTTCAGGCACAGCGTCTCGAGCCCGGCTGCCTGCAGGCGTTGGCGCACGAAGTCATATTCGGCGCCCTTGCTGTCGAAGGCACCGATCAGCAGAACCGTCTTCGCCATCAGAAGCGGACGGCCTTGAAGGCCTCGACCTGCTCGCGGATCGCCACTTCGGTGGGCAACCGCTCCATGCTCGAGGCACCGTAAAAGCCGTCCACGCCGCGCGTGTGCGTGAGCACATGGGCGGCATCGTCGGGCATGGCGATCGGCCCGCCATGGCAGAGCACGATGACGTCGGACCGCGCCGCCTTGGCGGCATCGCAGATCTCCTGCACCTTGGCCGGCGCCTGTTCCAAAGACAGCGCCGTGCTGGCCCCGATCGAGCCCTTGGTGGTGAGGCCGAGATGGGCCACGACCATATCGGCGCCGGCTTCGGCCATGGCCACGGCATCGTCGGTGCTGAAGACATAGGGGCTGGTGAAAAGTTCCATTTCGCGTGCCATGCGGACCATCTCCACTTCCAGCTCGAAGCCCATGCCGGTCTCCTCCAGGTTCTGCCGGAAGACGCCGTCGATGAGGCCGACGGTGGGAAAATTCTGGATGCCCGAAAAGCCGGCCTCGCGCACCTGTGCGAGAAAGCGCCCCATGTCGCGGAACGGGTCGGTGCCGCAAACCCCGGCGAGGACCGGCGTGTCGCGGACGACGGGCAGCACCTCGTTCGCCATGTCCATGACGATGGCGTTGGCGTCGCCATAGGGCATGAGGCCGGCCAGGGAGCCGCGCCCGGCCATGCGGAAGCGGCCCGAATTGTAGATCACGATGAGGTCGATGCCGCCCGCTTCCTCGAACTTGGCCGTAATCCCGGTACCGGCGCCGCCGCCGACGATCGGCCGCTTGGCCGCGATGATGCTGGTCAGGCGCGCCATGACCTGGTCTCTCGTGAACGCCATCGTATCGCTCCTCCTCACTCGGCCATCAGCTCGCGCAGCATGGCTACGGCCTTCTGCGAGAAGGCCTCGTCGTTGATGTGGGCGTCAAGCTCGACCACGGGGATGTTGCTGCGCAAGTTCGCCTTGATGGCGTCGAACAGAGCAGTGTCGGCATCCGGCGACCAGAAGGCGCCGCCCTCGCTGTCGAGCACAGACAAGCCTCTGAGCGGCAGCAGGAACGCCACTTTGCCCGCCGCCGCATTGGCCTTCTCGGCGAAGATCGTGCCGATGCGCGCGTTCTCTTCCGGTGTGGTGCGCATCAGCGTCACCGTCGGCTTGGATTCGTAGAAGGTGCGCCCGGCATAGCGCGCGGGCACCGTCTCGGGCGGCCCGAAATTCACCATGTCGATGCAGCCGGGCACGATGAGATGGGCGATGCCGGCACGGCCGGGCGCTGCCAGGCGATCCGGCCCGGCGCTGAAGGTGCCGCCGCAAAGCTCGTCCGCCCATTCCGTGGTGGTGATATCGAGCACGGCTTCGACATAGCCCTGGTCGACCATGCGCTCCATGGTCCTGCCACCGGTGCCGCTGCCGTGGAAGACCAGGACTTCGTAACCCGCGGCGGCGAGCGCATCGCGGCAGCGTGTCACGCACGGCGTGGTCTGGCCGAACATGGAGGCGGCGATGATCGGCTTGCTTTCGCCGGCGCTGGCATAATCCATCTCCAGCATGCCGCAGACGGCGCCGGCCGCTGCCGTGTAGATCGTCTCGCTAATACGGTTGACGCCAGCGACGTCAACCACCGAGGGGATCATGGTGATATCCGCCAGCCCGACATAGGGCGAGGTGTCGCCCGAGGCGACGGTGGAGACCAGCACTTTCGGCAAACCCACGGGCAGGGCGCGCATGGCCGGGGCGATGACGCTGGCGCCGCCGGAGCCGCCGAGGCCCAGCACGGCATCGAAGCGGCCTTCGGCGTGGAGCTTGATGGTGACGGCCTCGGCGCCGCGGCTCATCGCCTTCATGGCCTCGCCGCGGTCGCCCGCCTCGCGCAGCGCGGCCAGATCGCCGCCGCCGGCCGCTGCCACCGCCGCGGCGTCGATGTCCACGGGGAACAGCCCGGTTTCGCCGAGCACGCCCGTGTCCAGCATCAGCACGCCGTGCCCGCGGGCCAGGATGCGCTCGCGCACGAAGGCATAGTCTTCGGCTTTTGTGTCGAATGAACCGATCAGCAGAACGATCATGCTCTAAACCTTTGCAGCAATGGCCTCCACTTCGCAGAGATAGGGCGGCAGGGTCAAGCCGCTGACGAACAGGAGGGTCTGTGCCGGGTGGGTGTCGCCGAGATAGCGCCCGCGCACTTCGGCGTTCTTTTCCCGCTGGCTGCGGTCGGTCATGAAGGTCGTCACCTTGACCAGATCCTCGATGCCCATGTCCGAGGCCTCGAGCACCGAGACGATATTGCGCCAGCACCATTCGATCTGCTCGTCGAAGGTATCGGGCACCGAGCCGTCCGGCAGCGCGCCGAGCTGGCCCGAGATATAGAGCCAGCGGGCGTTTGCCGGCACCTCGACGCTGTGGCTGTATTTGGCCGCTGCCATCGGCGGCGCGATATTGGTGGGCGTCTTGCGGATCAGCGACATGAGTTCCTCCCTTTGTCAGGCTACGGCAACATGCTATCCGAGAATTCGCATCATCGCATTGGAGGGTCGCATGACGATCCCTGAGACCGAGACCTTCAACGGAACATTCCCCTTCGCGCCGCGCTTCTTCGACGGCCACGGCTTCCGCCAGCACTATGTCGACGAGGGCCCGCGCGACGGCGAGGTTCTCATCTGCCTGCATGGCGAACCGACATGGGGCTATCTGTACCGCAAGTTCATCCCCAGGCTTTCGGAGCGCTATCGCGTGGTGGTGCCGGACCATATGGGCTTCGGCAAGAGCGAGACGCCGGCCGATCGCGACTACACCTTGCGTACCCACGTGGAAAACCTGGAAGCCCTGATCGACCATCTCGGGCTCGACGACTTTACCTTCGTGGGCCAGGACTGGGGCGGGCCGATAACCGGCGCCTATACTTTGCGCAACCCTGAGCGGGTCAGGCGCATGGTCTTGATGAACACCTTGCTCGGCTATGGCGGCGTGCGCCCGGATGGCCTGTCGCCGTGGTTCGCCTGGATCACCAAGCACCAGGAGCAGGGCACCCTCGACGGCATTCTGGGAGAGCTCGGCAGCACGGTGCTGTCGGTCATGAAGATCGTCGGCTTTCAGAACAGCGCGACGGTCACCGACGACTGGCTGCGGGCCTATGCGGCGCCGTTTCCCGACCGCGCCTCCTGTGCCGGGGCCATCGCCTTTCCCCTCGATTTCGTGCTCGGCAAGATGCGCCCGTTCCTCTTCGAATGCCTCGAGCAGGGCGATATGGCGGCTCTGCGAGCCAAGCCGGCGATGCTGGCCTACGGCATGGAAGATCGCGCCATCCAGCCCGACTACGCCATTGCCGATTTCGAGGCGCTGTTTCCCGATGCGCCGGTGGTCAGGCTGCCTGGCGTCGGGCATTACTGCCAGGAGGACGCGCCCGAGGTGCTGGTTGCGTTGATCGAGCAGTTCATGCAGGCTGCCTGACGCGGATTCGAGCCGGTGGAGACACGCATCAAGACGTGGAGCCCCGCCTCATGACCTGGACACATCGCGAGCGCATGTTGGCGGCGCTCAATCACGAGCAGCCGGACCGGGTGCCGATCGATTTCGGCGGCGCCGAGTTCACCACCATCACGCTGTCCGCCTATGAGCACCTGAAGGCGCATCTCGGCGTCACGGAGCCGACCGAGGCGATGTCGATCATCCATTCGGTCGCCCATCCCGCGGAATCGATACTCGAGCGCTTCGGCGTCGACACCCGCAACGTCCAGCCCGGCCCCTATCGGGGCGGTGTCGACCATTGGATCGACGACAACAACTATATCGACATGTTCGGCGTGCTTTGGAAGCGCACCGAAAAGGACGTCGACCAGCATTTCCTGCACCGGGACGGCCCTTTCTACGGCGGCAAGCTGAGCGTCGAGCGGGTCGAGGAATGCGCTTGGCCTGACGGCAAGAATCCAGGCTTGGGAGACGGCGTGGCGGAACGGGTGCGCGATATTCGTGCCCAAGGCGACCACGCCATCTGCCTCTACCTGCCGGGCGGCGTGATTCACCGCGGCTATGCCATGCGCGGCTTCGAGGCCTATCTGAAGGATCTCTACAAGGCGCCCGAGGCGCTACAGCGCATGATGGACAAGCTCTGCGACTTCTGGTGCGACACGGCGGAGACCATGGTCGCCGCGGCGGGGCCTGAGAACGTCGACATCGTCTATTTCGGCGAGGATCTCGGCACCCAGGAAGGCTGCATGTTCGATCCAGAGAACATCTACGCGACCTATCTCAAGCCGCGGCATGCGCGCATGGTGGAGACGGTCAAGGGGCTGACGGGCGGCCGGGCCAAGGTCTGCTTCCATTGTTGCGGCTCGGCCTATCATTTCATACCCCACCTGATCGATATCGGCGTCGATGCGCTCAACCCGGTGCAGGTGACCGCGCGCAACATGGAGCCGGAGCGCCTCAAGGAGGAGTTCGGCGATCGCATCTGCTTCTGGGGTGGCATCAACACCCAGCAGACTCTGCCCTTCGGCAGCGCAGACGAGGTGGCGGCCGAAACCCGGCGCGTGATCGATATTCTCGGCAAGGGCGGCGGCTACGTGCTCAACAGCGTGCACAACATCCAGGCCGAGGTGCCGCCGGAAAACGTCGTCGCCATGTTCGAGGCGGGCGTCAACCACCGCTATCACTAAATCGGGAGCACCCAGACAAGCTTGCCCCATTCGGCTATACTATGCCGATTAACGGAGGCGAATATGCTGAAAGCGATAGCACTGCCGAGCGGCACTTTATTGGCGACCATAGGCTTGGCCGGCTCGGCGCTGGCGATCTGCTTCCTCTGCTAGGGCAGGGGCCGGGCGACTCGGAAGCCAATATTGACGCTGCGGTCCTCGATGCCGGCCCAGCCGCGGTTGGCCACGCGCACGACGCGCGGGTCGTAATCCCACGAACCGCCACGCAGCACGCGGCGCTCGCAGCCGCTATCGGCCCAGGCACTACTGTCGCCGGCGCTCCCGGCGTAGCTGTCGTGGTAGCAATCCTCGACCCATTCCCAGACATTGCCGAGCATGTCGTATAGGCCGAATGCGTTGGGCCTGAAGCTGCCGACGCGTGTCGCCATGACAGCGCCGTCCTCGCAGAGGAAGATGTTCTCCTTGTCGCGGGTCAGGCTGTGCGTGCGCGCCCGTGTCAGGTCGGAGACGTTGGCGTAACGGCAGGCATCCTTGTGCTCGCGGTCGTCTCCCCAGTAGCGCCGCGTGGCAGTGCCGGCGCGGGCGGCATATTCCCATTCCGCCTCGCTCAGCAGGCGATAGCCGGCGCCGGTCTGTTCGTTGAGCCAGTCGATATAGGCCTGGGCCTCGTGCCAGTTGGCGCACAGCACGGGTTCGCGGTAGTCCTGCTGGTAGCCCGGGATGCGCCAATTGCGGCCCACCTCGCTGACCCATTCGTCGTTCTTGTAGACGTAGCAGCTATAGCCCGGCTTGCGCCCTGTCGCCTCGATATAGGCGCTATATTCGGCCCGGGTCACTTCGTAGCGACCGACGGCGAATTGTGCGGCGATGGTCACCGGGTGCCGCGGCAGCTCGTCCTGGACCCACTCGCGTTCGGCGCCGTCTTCCTCGATGAGCAGGGCGATGTCTTCCTCGTTCGAGCCCATCTCGAAGCTGCCTGCCGGCAGCACCACCATCTCCGGGCAGGCGGCGCACTCGCGAAAGACGCTGCCCTCGACGTAGCCGGCCGCCTCATCCGCCTGCTGGGCCCAAGCGGCGCTCTCGAACAGAAGCATCGCCACAATTGCGGCCTGCAGCCTGCTTGGGATGATTCGCCCCATATGGTTCGTCTCCACTGGTCCGCCCGTCGCCGGCGCCGGGCGAGCTATCGCCGGGGCTGCAACCTACGCCGCAACGCCCATTGCCTCAAGCCCAGGGCTGGCTGGCGTGTTCGGCGATGGCCGCCGCATCGAAGGTGAAGCCCAGTCCTGGCGCCCGCGGCAGCACCACGCGGCCGGCCTCGACAGCGGGCTGCGGCGTGATCAGGCGGCGGAAGTTGAGAATGCTGTCGTCGGTGAAGACCTCGACGAAAGGCGCATTGGGAACGCTTGCCGCCAGGTGCATGTGCAGCTCGTGATAGGCGTGGGGATAGACCGAGACGCCATGGCCGGCGGCAAGCGCGGCGATGCGGCGCCATTCGCTGATGCCGCCGCAGCAGACCGCATCGGGTTGCAGGATGGTCGCGGCATTCCTGTCGAGCAGGGCCGCGAAGCTCCAGCGGCCGGCCAGGATCTCACCTGTTGCGACCGGCACGCGCGTTGCCGCGGCAAGGCGTGCGTGGTTGTCGACGTCGTCGGGCAGGAAGGGCTCTTCGATCAGCGTCGGGTCGTAGCGCTCGAAGACGGCCATGAAACGCAGTGCCGTTTCCACATCCTGCCATCCGTTGGTGCAGTCCAACATCAGCAGCACATCGTTGCCGATGGCCTCGCGGGCCGCCGCCAGCCGCGCCTCTTCCTCGGCCAGCCCGAGGCTGCCGACCTTGATCTTCACCGCATCGAAGCCGAGGTCGACATAGCCGCGCAGTTCTTGGCCCAGCATTTCGGGTGTCTTGCCGGCGAGATAATAGCCGCCGCTGGCATAGCCGCGTACCGAGGCGGCCTCGTAGGCCCCCAGCATCTTGTAAAGCGGCAGGCCCGCGGCGCGCGCATTGCGATCCCAGAGCGCGATATCCAGCGCGCTGAGCGCCCGCATCACGGAGCCGGCGCGCCCCTGCAGCAGGGCCTTGCGGTACATGGCATCCCACAGGCCTTCGACGCGGAACGGGTCCTCGCCGACGAGCATGGGCCCGAGCAAGGCGCGCACGGCCTCGGTGACGATCGAGCCCGCGCAATCGCCGCCATAGCTGAAACCGATGCCCACATGGCCGTCGTCGCCCTCGACCTCGACCAGGGCGAATTCCCGCGCCAACACGCGCCGCGTCGAGAACTCGGTCGGCGTCTCCAAGGGCACGCGAACGGTGCAGGAGCGAACGGCGGTGATCTTGGTCATGGGATGTCTCGTCTGGGGGCGGTTGAATCACTGTTGCCATGCATAGAACACGATGCCAACCAACACGGCTAGAATAGCAGCAATCACAGTGGGGAAATGTTTTGTTGGGGGCACTGGGATCTTTTTGCTCTCCGGGACGTCTTCCTGCCAAGGCATGAGCACGAGATATCCCTCGGTGATTTTCGCGGCGTCGTCAGGGGATGTCGCATTGTCCAAGGCCTCGAAACCGAGATCAAAAATACCGTCGATGCTATCAAAGACTTCTCGTGTAATTGCGACCCGAGTTGGCTCGGATCGATGCATTATTCGTTCAGCCCTACCGACGAGATCGTCAGATTCTTTTCCTGTGTGGACACCAATGCGGACATCAGGTCGAGCGATACTGTCGCTCTCCGCATGCTCCTCGAGGATATCGAACAATATGTCAGTCGCAACATTCAGCGCACCCGCGTAGAAATCGAAACGCAGGACCAATCGATCCGTGCCAAATTCGACGAGCCGGCCCCGCTGTTCCTCAACATGATTCTCAATCATGTCGCGGTACTGTTCAAAGCCAACAGGCGCATCGGACCGGCTACCAGGCAAACCGGCACGGGGAGGTGCGATGGTCGCTACCACCACGCTTACGTCCGGTGGCTCCGTTTCGGATTTGATATGGGATCTCCAGTGCCTGCTGTTGCGCTTGGCAGGATGTTCCGCCGCGCTTCGCATGGATGGTGTCACGGGTTGTGTGGCGCCGCCGCAACGCCAGTATTCGAGGACCGATAACTCCAGCTCGTACGACCTGCCGAGCCATGACACGGGCGTCACAAGAGCTGCCAGGCCCAAAAGTTGAATTGCAATATTATCGCGAACACCCGATTCAGTTGGGTGACAGTCACCGAATAATAGGTGGTATAATTACTATAATATTCTCGTTAAAATTGGGTGACTGTCACCTAATTCGAGAACTCGGTCGGCGTCTCCAAGGGCACGCGAACGGTGCAGGAGCGAACGGCGGTGATCCTGGTCATGGGATGGTGCGGTTCAGCGAAATACGGACAAATCCAGCTCGTACGACTTGCCCAGCCATATCACATGTGACGTATGGTCGGCACGGTCGCCGCCGGTTTGCGGGTGGACGAAGATATCGAGCGCGCCGCGATTGAGCGCCAGCCACGGCACCAGGGTGGCGAACTGGTCTGGGCCGAAGGCGATCTGGTAGCTGGGGCAGGGGTGGGGGCCGATGGGCGTGTCGTGCCAGCGCCCGAGTGCCACGTCGAAACGCGCCTCGATGGTCCGCCGCAGCACCGCCGCGGCGTCCTTGCTGGCGGAATCGTAATAGACGTGGGCGTGGTAGCCTTCGATGCGGGCGAGATCCTCGGCCGCCGTCTCCACTCAGCCTACCGAGAAGGACGTGCCGCAGCCGCAGGATGCCGTGGCGTTGGGGTTCGAGACCGTGAACATCGAGCCTTCGAGGCCGTTGTGGAAATCGATCTCGGAGCCTTGCAGCATGCTGATGGACATCTCGTCGACCAGCAGCACCGCTTCATCGCGGGTCACCTGCAGGTCGTCCTCAGCCTCTGTGTCGTCCAGAGTGAAGGTATACTGAAAGCCGGAACAGCCGCCACCGATGACGGCAACCCGCAGGAAGCACGGCGACTCCTGAGCTGCGACCACCTGCTTGATTCGCGTGGCGGCCGCGGCTGTCATCGTGAGTCCGAAATCTGCCGCCGATTTCACTTTGATCTCCGACATGGGGTCTCCATCCCTATCTCCAGCGTCGTTGCGCCGTTCTTTTAGGCTATTTTGGGTGCTTGCGAGCCATTGTCAATCGGCTCTCACAGCAACGTTGATCGGCTTCCAGCGCGCAGCTAGGGTCTCAGCCATGATCGAACATCCGCCGGCGCCGTTCGCCACCCGGCCGGAAGGCAGCCGTGGCCGCCTTCATGACGAGCCGGAAAGCGCCTCCCGCACGCCCTTTCAGCGCGACCGCGACCGCATTATCCATAGTGCGGCCTTCCGCCGCCTGGAGCACAAGACCCAGGTCTTCGTCCATCACGAGGGCGACCACTACAGAAGCCGCTTGACCCATAGCCTGGAGGTGGCGCAAATCGCGCGTTCCATCAGCCGCGTGCTGGGGTTGAACGAGGATCTGGCCGAGGCATTGGCCCTGGCCCACGATCTCGGCCACACCCCTTTCGGCCATGCCGGCGAGGACGCCTTGGATGCAGCCATGGCGCCGTTCGGCGGTTTCGACCACAACGCCCAGACGCTGCGCATCGTAACCCGGCTGGAGGGCCGCTATGCGGGCTTCGACGGCCTCAATCTGACCTGGGAGACATTGGAAGGCGTGGTCAAGCATAACGGCCCCATGGCGTTGGAGACGTTGCCGGAGACGGTCTCGGACTACCTGCTCGAGCATGACCTGGAAGTGGCGACCTGGCCCGGACCGGAGGCCCAGGTGGCCGCGCTGGCCGACGATATCGCCTACAACAACCACGATGTGGACGATGCCCTGCGGGCCGGCCTGTTCGATACCGATGCATTGGCCGGGACGACGCTGGCGGGGCCGATATTCGCCGAGGTGGCGGCGCGCTATCCGGGCATCGAGCGCCAGCGCATGATCCACGAATCCGTGCGCCGGCTGATCGCCGCCATGGTCGAGGATCTGATTGCCGAGAGCCGCCGGCGCATCGTGGAGCAGGCGCCGGCAAGTGTCGAAGCGATTCGCAACATGGGGGCGCCGCTGATCGCCTTCTCCGACGATATGCGGGCGCGTACCGACGACCTCAGGCGCTTCCTGTTCACGAACATGTACCGCCACTTCCGCCTCAACCGCATGGCCAGCAAGGCTCGGCGCGTGGTCGATGAGCTCTTCGCCCTGTTCCTCGCCGAGCCCGAATGTCTGCCCGGCGACTGGCGCCAGCGCGCCGCCGAGCCCTTATCGCCGGCTACCGCTCGCGTGGTTTGCGACTATATCGCTGGTATGACCGACCGTTTCGCGGTCGCCGAGCACGCCCGTCTCTTCGATGTCACGGCCCTGACCTGATGGATATCTTCAAGACCTTTCGCGGCCACGTCGAGACCGCCCTCGCGGCGATATTGCCGGCAGGGCTGGATACGAGCGCGATCAGCGTCGAGCCGCCGCGCGATGCGAGCCATGGCGATATCGCCACCAATGCGGCGTTGGTGCTGGCCAAGCGCGCCGGCATGAAGCCGCGCGACCTGGCCGAGGCGCTGGCCGCGCACTTGGGCGCGGTCGACGGCGTCGAGGCGGTCGACGTTGCCGGCCCCGGCTTTCTCAATCTGCGCCTTGCCCCCGCCGCCTGGCAGGCGGTGTTGGCGGCGTTGCTCGAAGCCGGGCCCGACTATGGCCGCAGCGACATGGGCGGCGGCCGGCCGGTCAACGTGGAATACGTCTCGGCCAATCCCACCGGGCCGCTGCACGTGGGCCACAGCCGCGGCGCGGTGTTCGGCGATGCCCTGGCGGCGTTGCTGGCGCATGTGGGCTATGCCGTGACGCGGGAATACTACCTCAACGATGCCGGGGCCCAGGTCGAGGTGCTGGCACGCTCGACCTATCTGCGCTACCGCGAGGCGCTCGGCGCCGATATCGGCGAGATTCCGGCCGGCCTCTACCCCGGCGAATACCTCATTTCCGTCGGCGAGGCCTTGGCGGCACGCGATGGCGAGCGCTGGTGCGATACTACGGACGAGGACTGGCTGGATGCCTGCCGCGAGATGGCTCTGACGGCCATGACTTCCCTGATCCAGGACGATCTTGCCGCTCTTGGTATTCACATGGACCGTTTCTCCTCCGAGCGCGCGCTGGTGGCAGCGGGACGTGTGGACGATGTCTTGTCCACTCTCGATGGTCGCGGGCTGCTTTACACCGGCGTGCTCGAGCCGCCCAAGGGCAAGCAGCCCGACGAGGACTGGGAAGCGCGGCCGCAGACCCTGTTCCGCGCCACCGATTTCGGCGACGACGTGGACCGGCCCTTGCGCAAGGCCAACGGCGAGTGGACCTATTTCGCCACCGACATCGCCTATCACCTCGACAAGCTGAGCCGCGGCTACGAAGACATGATCGACGTCTGGGGCGCCGACCATGGCGGCTACGTCAAGCGGGTCGGCGCGGCGGTGAAGGCAGTGAGCGAGGGCCGCGCCAATCTCGACGTCAAGATCTGCCAGATGGTCAATCTGCTCGATGGCGGCGAGCCCGTTAAGATGTCCAAGCGCGCCGGCACGTTCGTGACCTTGCGCGATGTGGTCGACGCGGTCGGCAAGGATGTCGTGCGCTTCATCATGCTCACCCGGCGCAACGACGCGGCGCTCGACTTCGACTATGCCAAGGTGACCGAAAAGTCGCGCGACAACCCGGTCTTCTACGTGCAATACGCCCATGCGCGGATCTGCTCTGTGGAGCGCAATGCGGCGGAAAGCGGCCTGGCTGCCGGGGCGCCCGACCTTGGCCTAATCTCGCATCCGGAGGAGCTTGCGCTTATTCGCATGCTGGCGAGCTGGCCTCGGGTGTTGGAGGCTGCTGCCGAGGCGCACGAGCCCCATCGCCTGGCTTTCTTCCTCTACGATCTGGCCGCCGCTTTCCACGCCTTGTGGAATCGCGGCAACGACGAGCCTGGTTTGCGCTTCCTCATAGCCGACGATGCCGAACTGTCGCGGGCACGGCTTGCCTTGCTCGCCGGGGTCAAGCTGGTCATCGCCTCCGGTCTCGGCGTCATGGGCGTGGCACCGCTCGAGGAGATGCGCTGAATGGCCGGTGGCGCGGAGGTTTCCGGCGGCAGGTCGCGGCGCGTCGCGTTGCTGCTCTTCCTGTTGGCGTTGGGCTTGCTCTCGCTGGTCCTGCTGCGCGCCTACAAGGCGGCGCAGGAGGCGAACATCGTCGCCGAGGTGCCGCTGCTGCGGGCCGACGCCGGGCCTATCCGCCGGCGCCCGGACGATCCCGGCGGCATGGCCGTGCCCCATCGCGAGAAGCTGGTCTACGAGGCCTTCGAGGGTGGCACGGTGGAGCATGTCGTCGAGCGCTTGCTGCCGCCGCCGGAAGAGCCGCTGCCGCGCCCGAGCCCGCCCGAGCCGGTGATCACGCCGGCGCTCGATGCCGCACCGGCGGCACCCGAGCCGCCACCCGCACCGGCCTCTGAGCCGTCGCCCGAGCTTGCCGCCGCGCCGCCGCCGGCGCCCGAGCCCGCCGCGGAGGCGTTCGATCCCATCGAGACCGCCTTGTCGCTTGCCACCGACGTGCCGGACGACCCGGCGATGGGCTTTCGCGTGCAGCTCGGCGCTTTTCGCAGCGCCGAGGAAGCGACCGCAGGCTGGGTATCCGCATCGTCGAAGGCGCCCGAGCTGCTGGCGCCGATCCGCCATTTCATCGCTCAGGGCGATCTTGACGATGGCCGCGGCACTTTCCATCGCCTGCAGGTGGGCCCGCTGCCGAGCCGTGAAAGTGCCACGAGCCTCTGCAATCAGCTCAAGACCGTCGGCGTGGATTGCTTCGTGGTGGCGCCGTGAGCCACGGGGCGGTGATTTTCGGCTGTGCGGGCCTGACCCTCAGCGATGCGGAGCGGAAGCTGTTCGAGGCCTGCGATCCGCTCGGCTTCATCCTGTTCGCGCGCAATCTGGAGGACCCCGAGCAAGTCCGCGCCCTGGTCGCCGCCATGCGCGAGTGCGTCGGGCGCGAGGCGCCGGTCCTCATCGACCAGGAGGGTGGACGTGTGGCGCGCCTCGGCCCGCCGCACTGGCGTGAGGCCCCGGCAGCGGCGCGCTTTGGCGAATTGGCGCAGCTCGACCGCTTCGTCGCCGCGGAGGCGGCGGCCTTGAATTCGCGCCTGCTGGCAGACGAGCTGACGGCGTTGGGCATCGATGTGGATTGTCTGCCGGTGCTCGACGTGCCGGCGAGCGGAGCCGATGGCGTCATCGGCGATCGCGCCTATGGCGACACGCCTGAGGTGGTTGCCATGCTCGGCCGCGCCGCCTGCGGTGGCCTGCTGGCGGGCGGCGTCCTGCCGGTGATCAAGCATATCCCCGGCCATGGCCGGGCGGGAGCCGACAGCCATCACGCGCTGCCCGTGGTGACAGCGCCGCGGTCCGAGCTGGAGAAGACCGACTTCGCCCCTTTTCGGGCCTTGGCTGATATGCCTTTGGCCATGACGGCCCACGTTGTCTATGGCGACATCGACCGGGTTCGCCCGGCGACTTTGTCGCAAACCGTCATCGAGGAGGTGATTCGCGGCTCGATCGGCTTCGAAGGGCTTCTCATGTCCGACGATATCGGCATGGGCGCCTTGTCCGGGCCTGTGGCGGAACGCGGCGAAGCGGCCCTCGCGGCGGGCTGCGACGTGGTGCTGCATTGCAATGGCGATTTCGACGAAATGCAGGCCGTCGCGGACCGGCTGCCGCGCCTTCATGATGATGGCGAGGAGCGCCTGGCCAAGGCGCTGGCGGCCAAAAGGCCGCCGCAGGCCTTTGATGTGGCCGGCGCCGACAGTCACGTGACCCAGCTTCTGCAGGCACCGCTGTCGTGAACGATGTGCTCTATACGCTGTCGATCTGGGTGTTGCCGGTGGTGCTTGCCGTAACGCTGCACGAGGCCGCCCATGGTTGGGTAGCGTGGAAGCTGGGCGATCCCACCGCCCATGCTCGTGGCCGCGTGACCTTCAATCCGCTCAAACATGTGGATCCCTTCGGCACGGTGGTGTTGCCGCTGCTGCTGTACCTCTCGCCGGCACCCTTTCTGTTCGGTTATGCGCGGCCCGTGCCGGTCAATTTCAGGGCGCTCCGTAAGCCACGGCGGGATATGGTGCTGGTCGCCCTCGCCGGGCCGGGAATCAATCTGGCGCTGGCACTGCTGGCTGCGATTCTGTTGCGGGGGCTACTTGTCGTCGGCAACGAGCGATTCGAATGGGTCATGCTGAATCTCGCCAACGCGATGACCATCAA
>CAYPAX010000041.1:23667-37177 GCA_964408735.1 uncultured Rhodospirillaceae bacterium
CCCCCCCTCGACGGTGGCCGGGTCGCGGTCGGCCTGCTGCCACGTCCCTTGGCGCGGCCCCTGGCGCGGCTCGAGCGATACGGGCTGTTTATTCTCATCGGTCTGTTGCTGCTCCTGCCATGGCTGGGCAGCAGGCTCGGCCAGGATCTTAATGTGATGGCGTGGCTGGTGTGGGAACCGGTTATGCTGTTGCTGCGTGTGATTGGAGCGGTGGCGGGGCTGTGACGGATACGACGGCAAGCATGGCGGACGATTTCGAGGACGACGGCGAAGGGCCGGCCCCGGCCCAGCTCGTGCTCGACCTGGACGGCTTCGAAGGGCCGATCGACGTGCTGCTCGGGCTGGCCCGCGACCAGAAGGTCGATCTCACGCAAATTTCGATTCTGCAGCTGGCGGACCAATATCTCGACTATGTGCGCCGGGCGCGGCGCCAGCGGCTGGAGCTGGCGGCCGACTATCTGGTGATGGCGGCTTGGCTCGCCTATCTCAAGTCGCGCCTGCTGCTGCCGGTGGACGGGGACGAGGACGAGCCGAGCGGCGAGGAGATGGCCGATGCCCTGGCCTTCCAGCTGCGCCGCCTGGAAGCGATGCGGGAGGCCGCGACCAAGCTCATGGCCGGCGACCTCTTGGGTCGCGATATCTTCGCGCGCGGCCAGCCGGACGGCATCGAGGTGGTGGCGAAGCCGATCTATGCCATCGACCTGCACGACCTGCTGCGCGCCTATGCCAGCCATCGCCAGCGCCAGGGCACTGCTGCCGTACTGCATGTGGAGCGCGGGCGCCTGATGAGCCTGAGCGATGCGGTGCAGCGGCTTTCCGGCATGCTCGGTATCGCCTTGGACTGGACCACTCTGGCCCGCTTCCTGCCGGAAGATGTTGGCGACCCGCTATTGGCGCGCTCGTCGCTGGCGGCAACGTTCGTGGCTTCGCTCGAGCTTTGCAAGGAAGGCAAGCTGCGCCTGCGCCAGTCCGAGGCCTTCGCACCGATATATATTCGCAGCAAGGAGACGACACCTTGAACGCCAAGCGCGATGGGGCCGAAGCCGACCAGATCAGGGTTATCGAGGCGTTGCTGTTTGCCAGCCGTGCGCCGCTCAGCGAGGTCGACCTGGCGGCACATCTGCCGGATGGGACTGACGTCAAGGCGCGGCTTGCCGCCTTGGCCGAGGATTATGCCGAGCGCGGCATCAATCTGGTGCAGGTAAGCCATGGCTGGGCCTTTCGCACGGCACCCGACCTCGGCGCTGCGCTCAGACGCGAAAAGGATGTGCAGCGGAAATTGTCGCGAGCCGCCTTGGAGACCCTGGCCATTATCGCCTATCACCAGCCGGTGACCCGGGCCGAAGTGGAGGAGATACGCGGCGTCGCCGTCAGCAAGGGCACTCTCGACATTCTTTTCGAGCAGGGCTGGGTGCAGCCCCGTGGTCGCCGCCGCACCCCGGGCCGACCCGCTACCTGGGTAACCACCGCGTCCTTCCTCGATCATTTCGGCCTCTCTGCGCTCGACGATCTGCCTGGCGTGGAAGAGCTCAAGGCCGCCGGCCTGCTCGACGCCCGCGTGGTGCCCGCCGGGCTCTCGCTCGGCGCCATCGCATCCGGCGAGGAGCAACAGGTTGAAGACGAAGAGAGCGAGCCGGAGGAGTCAGTTGAGGCACTTTCAGACGATTGATCCATGTATTTGCGTTTTCCACAACGAAGCGATAACCTATTGACCGCAAATGAGAACGAAACGCATTCGCAGTTGAGTTTCGGTTTCATAAAGTTGTCGTTCCTGTGAGAAAACAATGACTTTCAAAAACATTCTAAGAATCAAGATTGGTGCTATCGGACTGGCATTGGCCGCCTGGGCAGCGCTGCCGGGAGTGGCTCAGGCGGATGAGGTCAACGTCTATTCGGCGCGCAAGGAAGCGTTGATCAAGCCGCTGCTCGACCGCTTCGCGGCGGAAACCGGGATCAGCGTCAACCTGGTCACCGGCAAGGAGGCGCAGCTGCACGAGCGCCTGCTCAGCGAAGGTCGCAACAGTCTTGCCGATCTGTTCGTGACCGCCGATGTGGGCAATTTGCACCGGGCCAAGGCGGCGGGCCTGCTGGCGGCGGTCGATTCGGCGGCGTTGCGGGCGGCAGTGCCCGCGGCCTATCGGGACCCGGACGGTACTTGGTACGGCCTCAGCCTGCGCGCCCGCGTGATCGTCTACGCGCCGGATCGGGTGTCGGCGGACACGCTCTCGACCTATGAGGCGCTGGCGGGCGGCGAGTGGTCGGACAGAGTCCTGGTGCGCTCGTCGAGCAATGTCTACAACCAGTCGCTCATCGCTTCGCTGATCGCCGCCCATGGCGAAGCCGAGACCGAGGCCTGGGCGCGCGGCCTGGTGGCCAACATGGCGCGCCGGCCCAAAGGTGGCGATACTGACCAGATTCGCGGTGTCGCGGCGGGAGAGGGCGATGTGGCGCTCGCCAACACCTACTATTACGGCCGTCTGGCGGCCTCGGACGACCCGGACAAGAAGGCGGTTGCCGAGGCCACTCGCATTTTCTTTCCCAATCAGGACGGCCGCGGCGCCCATGTCAATGTCAGTGGCGCCGGCGTCACCGCCCATGCGCCGAACGCGGATGCCGCCTTGCGTCTGCTCGAATTCCTGGCCTCACCGGCGGGCCAGCAGATGTTTGCCCAGCTCAACCACGAATTTCCCGTCGACGAGAGCGTGCCGGCCTCCGACGTCGTGCGTGCCTGGGGCAGCTTCAAAGCCGATACCAGCGGCCTCGCCCGTTTCGGCGAGCTGAACAGTGCGGCGATCCGCCTGGCCGACCGCGCCGGCTGGCCCTAGAGCGATGTCTGCCCTGGCTGGGGTATCCCGGCCCTGGCGGCTGGCACCGCCACTCATCGCAGGGCTGATTGCGGTCCCGGTCCTCGCTATCGCGGCGCAACTTTTCGCGCCGTCGGGCGAGGTCTGGGGCCATCTCGTCGACACCGTCTTGTGGCGCTATATCGGCAATACCGTTTGGCTTGGACTAGGCGTCGGCCTGGGCACCCTGGTGATCGGCACGGGCACGGCCTGGCTTTGCGTCATGTGCCGCTTCCCGGGGCGCGGCATCCTGGCCTGGGCGCTGCTGCTGCCGCTGGCGGTGCCGACCTATGCCATCGCCTTTACCTATGCCGGCATCCTCGATTTCGCCGGGCCGGCGCAAACCGCCCTGCGCGAGGCTTTCGGCTGGACTCGCCACGACTACTGGTTCCCGGAGATCCGCTCGCTTGGCGGCGCCATCGCGGTGATGTCCCTGGTGCTCTACCCCTATGTCTACCTGCTGGCCCGGGCGAGCTTCCTCAATCAGTCGGTCTGCGCGCTGGAGATCGGCCGCACGCTGGGGCGCGGGCCGTGGGCGAGCTTTTTCGCCATCGGCCTGCCGCTGGCGCGCCCGGCGATGGCCGGTGGCGTCTCGCTGGCGCTGATGGAGGCGCTGAGCGACTTCGGCACGGTGCAATATTACGGCGTCGACACTTTCACCACGGGCATCTACCGCACCTGGTTCGGGCTTGGCGATGCGGCTGCGGCGGCGCAGCTTTCCGCCGTGCTGCTGCTCTTCGTGGCTTTGCTGGTCATCCTCGAGCAGGCCTCGCGCGGCGGCGCCCGCTATCACCACACCTCGGGCCGCTACCGGCCGCTGCCGAGTTACCCCTTGCAGGGGCTGCGCAAGTGGGCGGCATGCCTTGCCTGCCTGCTGCCGCTGGCGCTGGGTTTCCTGCTGCCGGCGCTCCAGCTTGGCGCCTGGACTGTCGAGACCTGGCGCGAGACGGTCGATGGCCATTTCGCGGCGCTGGCATGGAATAGCTTTCGGCTCGCCGCCCTGACGGCGTTCCTCGCCGTGGCGGTGGCCTTGCTGCTGGCCTATGCGGTGCGCCTCGGCGCCGGGCCCGTGGCAAGGGGCGCGGCCCGGGTTGCTTCGCTGGGCTATGCCGTGCCCGGCTCGGTGATCGCTGTCGGCGTGCTGGTGCCCTTTGCCGCGCTCGACACGGCAATCGACACCTTCGCGCGCGACACATTCGGCGTCTCCACGGGACTTTTGTTGACCGGCGGGCTTGTGGCGCTGGTATTCGCCTATATCGTGCGCTTCCTGGCGGTCGCCTTGCGCGCCGTCGAGGCGGGCCTGACCAAGGTGTCGCCGGCCATGGACGGAGCCGCGCGTACTCTCGGCTGCACCCCGGGACGGGTGTTGTGGCGCGTGCACGTGCCCGTGGTGCGGGCCGGGCTTATCACGGCCGGTCTGTTGGTTTTCGTCGATGTCATGAAGGAGCTGCCCGCGACCTTGATCATGCGACCGTTCAATTTCGATACCCTGGCCGTGCGCGCCTACGAGCTGGCTGCCGACGAGCGCCTGGCCGACTCGGCCAGTGCCGCGCTTGCCATCGTTGCCGTCGGCCTGGTGCCGGTGCTGCTGTTGAGCCGGGCCGTGGGTCGCGCGCGGCCGGGTTCGCAGGCGGCGGGCCTGCCGTGAGCCTCGTCCTCGACTCCCTGCGTCATGCCTATGGCAGGATCGAGGCGGTACGCGACGTTTCCCTGTCGGTGGGGCCGGGCGAGCTGGTGGCGCTGTTGGGGCCGTCCGGTTGCGGCAAGTCGACCGTATTGCGCCTTGCCGCCGGCCTAGAGCCGTTGCAGGCGGGGCGGGTCGATATCGACGGGCAGACCGTGGCCACGCCCGCAGGCGGGCTGCCGCCGGAGCAGCGCTCGGTGGGCCTGATGTTCCAGGATTTTGCCCTGTTTCCCCATCTCAGCGTGATCGGCAATGTGGCGTTCGGACTGACCGACCGGCCCCGCCGCGAACGTCATGTGGCGGCCATGGCCCTGCTGGAGCGTCTCGGCGTGGCGGATCTCGCCGCCAGTTACCCCCACCGCCTGTCAGGCGGCGAGCAGCAGCGCGTGGCCCTGGCGCGGGCCTTGGCGCCCAAGCCCAAGGTGATGCTGCTGGACGAGCCGTTTTCGGACCTCGACGTGGTGCTGCGCGACCAAGTGCGCGAGACCAGCGCCGCCGTGCTCCATGAGAGCGGCACGCCGACGCTGATGGTGACCCACGACCCGGAGGAAGCCATGTTGGTGGCCGACCGGGTGGCGCTTATGCGTGATGGCCGCATCGTTCAGGAAGGCCCTCCCGACCAGCTGTACCGCGAGCCCGTAGACGCCTTTTGCGCCGCGTTCCTGGGCGATGTGAACCGTTTCGAGCAAGCTGTACAGGGTGGTGCTGTGGACACGCCGCTCGGCCGTTTTGCGGTATCCGAGCTGGCTGACGGTGAGATGGCGGCCGTGTTGGTTCGCCCGGAGGCCCTGACCCTGGACGGTGGCAACGGTATTCCGGCCCGCGTGCAGGCCGTGCACAGCCTGGGCCGCTCGGCGCGGGTCGAGCTTGCGATAGGCGATGGCGTGGGCGTGCGCGCGAGGGTACCATGGCAGGCACTGCCCGAGACGGGGGCGGAGGTGCATATCGCCGTGGATGCCGCCATGGTGTTTGTATTTCGCGCCGCTGATCGTTAAGTATCTGACCTGAGTTGCGGCATATCGAAGCCGGCCGGGGTGACACGGCGGCATTGCCGCCATGGGAGATGAACGAATGAGCATAGGTATTTGGCAGATCGTGTTGATCCTGGTGATCGTCATGATTCTGTTCGGCGCCGGCAAGCTGCCGCGGGTGATGGGTGACGTCGCCAAAGGCGTGAAGAGCTTCAAGTCCGGCCTCAAGGACGACGAGGATGACGAGGCTGCGGCCGAGGCCAAGCCGGCGGCCGCCAAGGAGGTCGAGCACGCCGAGCCTGCCCCGGCGACCCAGAGCGAAGTCCCGACGGACGAGCCCGCCAAGACCTGACCGCTAGGCCTGCGGCGCGGTCGCGGGCGGAATAATCGGCTATAGGCGCGCTAACATGCTGGATATCGGCTGGAGCGAAATGCTGATCGTGGCGGTGGTGGCGTTGCTCGTCATCGGGCCCAAGGATCTGCCCAAGGTGCTGCACACCATCGGCCGCTATGTCGGCAAGGTGCGCTCCATCGCGCGCGAGTTCCAGGACAGCATCGACGATGCGGTGCGCGAATCCGAGCTGGCCGACGTCAAGAAGCAGATCGACAAGGCGGGAAGCTTCAACCTCAAGAAATCGGTCACCGAGGCGGTCGATCCCGAGGGCAAGATCGCCGAGGCGACCGATATGAGCGCGCTGAACAAGAAGTTCTCCTTCGGCGATACGAAAAAGAAGGAAGAGCCCGAAGCCGCAGACGAAGCCGAGGTGGCCGAAGCCGAGACCCCGGCGATAGAGGCGCCAAAGGAAGAGGCCGCGGCGCCCGAGGTGGCGGAGGTTGCCGAAGCGCCTGAGCCAGCTCCTGAGCCCGCTGCCGAGCCCGAGCCTGCCCCTGAGCCGGCAACGCCCAAAGCGCCGGCCTCGCTCGCTGCCGGCGCGCTGGCGGCTGCCGAAGCGCTGAAGAAGGTCAAGGCGGCCGAGGCCGCTGCCCAGGCCGAGACCACGGAGTCCAAGCCCGAGAGCACCGGCGTCTGATCCGTGGTCGATACCCCCCGAGATAGCGAAGTCGAAGAGTCGAAAGCGCCTCTGATCGATCACCTGATCGAGCTGCGCAACCGCCTCATGTGGTCGGTCGTGGCGCTGTTTATCGCCTTCATCTTCTGCTTCCTGATTGCCGAAGAGCTTTATGCCTTTCTCGTCAGGCCCCTGGTGGCGATCTACCGCGACATGGGGGTCGAAAACCCGCGGATGATCTACACGGCCTTGCACGAGGCCTTCTTCACCTATCTCAAGCTCGCCTTCTACTCCGCGCTTTTCGTGGCCTTCCCGATCATCGCCAACCAGTTCTGGAAGTTTGTCGCGCCCGGTCTCTACAAGAACGAACGACAAGCGTTTCTGCCCTTCATGATCGCCACGCCGGTGCTGTTCGCCCTCGGCGCGACGCTGGTCTATTCGTTCATCTTCCCGCTCGCCTGGCGCTTTTTCCTCAGCTACCAGACCGGCGCCGACGTAACGGGCATGGCGATTCAGCTCGAAGCCAAGGTCAACGAGTATCTGTCGCTGGTCATGAAGCTGATGTTCGCCTTCGGCTTCGCATTCCAGCTGCCGGTGGTGCTGACACTGATGGCACGGGCAGGGCTGGTCACGTCGAAAGGTCTGGCGGAGAAGCGCAAATATGCCGTCGTCGTCGCCTTTATCGGTGCCGCCATCCTCACCCCGCCGGACCTGATCAGCCAGATCGGCCTCGGCGTGCCGATCCTCATCCTCTACGAGATATCGATCTGGCTGGCCAAGATGGCCGAGCGCAAGCGCGCCCAGCGGGAAGCCGAGGAAGAGGAAGAGTACGCCGAGCCTGCCGCCGACGTGCCGGCACCGACTGACGCGGGCCCGACGGCAGCCGCCAGCGTGGCCGAGGACATCGACGACGAGACGGACTTCAATGCGGGTCGCTAAACATGTTCGATATCAAAGCGATACGCGATAATTCTGAGGCTTTCGATGCAGGTATGGCGCGGCGTGGGCTGGGGCCGCAATCGCCCGAGCTGCTGGCCATCGATGCCGATCGCCGGGCGGCCATTGCCGAGGCCCAGGCGGTGCAGACCGAGCGCAATGCGCGCTCCAAGGCGATCGGTGCCGCCAAGGCCAAGGGCGAGGACGCGGATGCGCTGATCGCCGAGGTGGCGGCGCTGAAGACGCGGCTGCAAGCGGGCGAGGAGGCGGCGAAGGCGCTTGAAGCGCGCCTCAATGATGCGCTTGCGGGTCTGCCCAATATCCCCGCCGATGACGTGCCCGACGGCCTCGACGAAAGCGCCAACGTAGAAGTGCGCAAGGTCGGCGAGCCCAAGGCTTTCGATTTTGCGCCGCGACAGCATTTCGAGCTCGGCGAGGCTTCCGGCCAGATGCGCTTCGACGATGCCGCGCGCATGTCCGGCGCCCGCTTCGTCGCCCTGTCCGGCCCCCTGGCGCGTCTGGAGCGGGCGTTGGCCGCCTTCATGCTCGATCTGCAGACCACCGAGCACGGCTATATGGAAGTGCGGCCGCCCTATCTGGTGCGCGACAACGCCATGTTCGGCACCGGCCAGCTGCCCAAGTTCGCCGAGGACCTGTTTCCGGCCGGTGACGGCTATTGGCTGATCCCCACCGCCGAGGTACCCCTGACCAATCTCGTGCGCGAGCAGATTCTCGATGCCGCCTCACTGCCCATGCGCGTGACGGCGCACACCCCGTGCTTCCGTGCCGAGGCGGGCGCGGCGGGCAAGGACACCCGCGGCATGATCCGCCTGCATCAGTTCGACAAGGTGGAGCTGGTCTCGATCGTCGCGCCGGAGGATTCCGATGCCGAGCTCGAGCGCATGACGGGCTGCGCCGAGGAAGTGCTCAAGCGCCTCGGCCTCGCCTATCGCGCGGTGCTGCTGTCGGCCGGCGACATGGGCTTCGGCGCGCGGCGGACCTACGATCTCGAGGTCTGGCTGCCGGGCCAGGACACCTATCGCGAAATTTCCAGCTGCTCGAGCTGCGGCGACTTCCAGGCCCGGCGCATGAACGCGCGCTACCGCTCAGCCGGCGAGAAGGGCACCCGCTTCGTGCACACCTTGAACGGCTCCGGCCTGGCGGTCGGCCGCACTTTGGTCGCGGTCATGGAGACCTATCAGAACGCCGACGGCACCGTCAGCGTTCCGGACGCGCTGAAGCCCTATATGGGCGGCATTGAGGTGGTCGGGCCGCAATGAGCGACATAGCGGGCATGCGGGTGCTGATCTCCAACGACGACGGCATCGGCGCGCCCGGGATTGAGCGGCTGGAGCGTATCGCCGGCGAGATCACCGACGATGTCTGGGTGGTGGCGCCCGAGCGCGACAATAGCGGCGCCGGCCATTCGCTGACCTTGTCCGAGCCGGTGCGCGCGCGCCAGCTCAGCGAGCGCCGCTTTGCGGTCAGCGGTACGCCGACCGATTGCGTGCTCATGGGCGTGCTGGAGATCATCCCCGACCGCCGGCCCGACCTGGTGCTCTCGGGCATCAACCGCGGCGGCAATCTGGGGGAGGACATAACCTATTCCGGCACCGTCGCCGCGGCCATGGAGGGCACGCTGCTGGGCATTCCCTCGATCGGGCTCAGCCAGCACAGCGAAAGCCTCCAGCGCACCCGCTGGTCGACGGCGGAGAGCCATGCGCCTGGCCTGCTGCGCTCCCTGGTCGCGACCGGCTGGCCGGCGAATGTCTTCCTCAATGTCAATTTCCCCAACGTGGCGGCGGATCAGGTCAAGGGCGTCTCGGTGACCCGCCAGGGCCGGCGCAAGCCGGGCTCCAAGCTCGACCGTCGCAAGGATCCGCGCGGGCGGCCCTATTACTGGATCGATTCCGCGCGTATCGAGGAACCGACGCTGGAAGGCTCGGACCTTTCCGCCATCTATGACGGGCGCATCTCGGTGACGCCCCTGCATCTCGATCTCACCCACCATGAGACATGTGTCGCGCTCGGCGCGGCGCTGGCGTCGTGAGCGCCGCTGCCCTCGATTACGAGACCCGCAAGGCACGCCTGGTGCTCGATTTGCGCCAGGCAGGGGTGACCGACACCAAGGTACTCGCCGCCATCGAATCGATCCCGCGCGAAAGGTTCGTCGGTGCCAGCCTGGCCACCCATGCCTATGACGACAGCGCCCTGCCAATAGAATGCGGCCAGACCATCAGCCAGCCGGCGGTCGTCGCCTGGATGACCGTCGGCCTGCAGCTCGGCGAGCGCATGAAGGTGCTGGAGGTCGGCACGGGCAGCGGCTATCAGGCGGCGGTGCTGTCGAAGCTTTGCCGACGGGTCTACACCATTGAGCGCTACCGCCCGCTGTTGCGCCAGGCCGAGGCGCGCTTTCGCGCCCTGGAGCTCAACAACATCACCAGCAAGGTGGGAGACGGCGCGCTGGGCTGGCCGGAGCAGGCGCCCTTCGACCGCATCATCGTCACTGCCGCCGCGCCGGAGCCGCCACCGGCGCTGCTCGACCAGCTCGCTGTGGGCGGTATCATGGTGTTGCCCCTCGGCGGAGCCGACGAGATCCAGACCCTGGTGCGGATCAGGCGCGACGGCGATGGCTACCACCGCGACAAGATATTCGCGGTGCGTTTTGTGCCCCTGCTCCCCGGCGTGGCGGAGGACGACTAGATGCGATTGACGCTATGCCTCGTTTGTCTCACCTTGTCCGCCTGTCTGCGGCCCTGGCCGGCACCGGCACCGGTGGCGCCCGAAGCGCAAGGCGCTGCCTCGGTGGAGGTGGTCGAAGGCGGCGCTGAGGCCGTAGCGTCGGGATCGGTCACGGTCGCCGTCGGCGATACGCTTTATGCCATCGCCCGCCGCCGCGACGTTGCCATCCGCAGCCTCATCGAAGCCAACCGGCTGACACCGCCCTACACCCTCATTCCCGGCCAGCGGCTGGCGGTGCCGAGCCTGCCCGAGTATCGCGTCGCCGAGGGGGATACCCTATACCGAATCTCGCGCTGCACAGGCGTCGACATGGCCGTGCTCAGCCGCCTCAACGGCATCGCCCCGCCCTACCTGATAGCCGCTGGACAGCGCCTGCGCGTGCCGCCGCCCACGCGGGCGCCCGAATGCCCGGAACGGGGCCAAGTGGTCGTCGCCGCTGCGGTACCGCCACCACCGCCGCCGCCGGTGGAGGTGGTGCCCGTGGTGGCGACCCCGATCCCGCCACCGACACCCGGGCCGCCGGCGGAGCCGCCGGCGCTCGCCGGCGGGCGCTTTCTCTGGCCAGTCGAGGGGCCCTTGCTCGCGGCCTATGGCCGCCAGGCGAGCGGGCGCCAGAACGACGGCGTCAATATCGCAGCCCCTGCCGGCGCGCCGGTGCGCGCGGCGCAAAACGGCGTCGTGGTCTATGCCGGCAACGAGCTGCGCGGCTACGGCAATCTGCTGCTGGTGCGCCACGCCGAGGGCTGGACCTCGGCCTATGCCCACAATGCCCGCCTGCTGGTCGGGCGCGGTGCCACGGTCTCACGCGGCCAGGTCATCGCGGAAGTGGGTCAGAGCGGCAACGTGACACGCCCGCAAAGCCACTTCGAGCTGCGCCGCGGCGCCGAAGCGGTCGATCCGCAAAAGCATCTCGCCAGGGAGTAACGAGCCCATGACAGCGCCAGCTTCCGAAACCCTGAAATCGGTGGTGTGCTCGAGTTGCGACGGCTTCTGCCCGCTGGCGGCCAAGGTCGAGGACGGCCGTGTGGTCAAGGTTACGACGCGCGAGCACCCCTTCTTCAAGGACGCGATCTGCATGAAAGGCGCCTATGCGCCGAAGTCCTTTGCCCATCCCGACCGCCTCATGCATCCCCTCAAGCGGGCCGGCGCGCGCGGCGAAGGCAAGTGGCAACAGGTGAGCTGGGACGAGGCGATGGACGATATCGCCGGCCGCCTGCAAGAGGTCATCCGGCGCCACGGCCCGGAAGCTTTCGCGGTCTCGGCGAGCCCCGCCAATATGAGCCTTGACAACGGGCTCGGCCGCCGCTTCATGAACCTCCTCGGCTCGCCCAACTACATCAGCGGCGTGGCCTATTGCATGGGCAATACGGCGGCCGTGAACCGCATGGTCTATGGCTGGTATCCGCGCGGCGACATTCTCAATTCGAAATGCATCGTGCTGTTCGGCCACGACCCGCGCCGCCATAGCTGGACGATCGAATACAAGTACATCCGCACGGCCCAGGCCGGCGGCGCCAAGCTGATCGTGCTCGACCCGCGCAAGAGCGAAAACGCCGAAGTGGCCGATATCTGGCTGCCGCTGCGCGCGGGCACCGACGCGGCGATGACCTTCGGCTGGCTCAACGTCATCCTGGAAGAAGAGCTCTACGACAAGGACTTCGTGCGCGACTGGTGCACGGGCTTCGAGGCCTTCGCCGAGCGGGTGCGCGAATACCCCCTCGACCGGGTCGCCGAGATCACCGGCGTCGATGGCGAACTCATCGCCGCAGCCGCGCGGATGTACGCCACCACGACGCCCGGCGTCATCCCCTGGTCGCCGATCACCGACCAGCAGGTCTCCAGCACCTCGGCCATCCGGTTGCAATGCGCCCTGCGGGCGCTGTGCGGCAATCTCGACGTCAAGGGCGGCGAGATGATGACGGGCTTCCATCCCGGTATCCGCTCGGAGACAGAAATCGAGATGCACGGGGCCTTGGCGGACGAGCAGAAGGCGAAGCAGCTCGGGGCCGAGCAGTTCCCCGTCTTCAGCTACCGCGGCATGGCGCCGCTGGCGGCGGCGACCGAGAAGGTCTGGGGCAGCGAATGGGCCAACCTCGTCGGCGGCTGCTACATGGCCAACCCCTATGCCCTGTTCAAGGCCATGGCGGAGGGCGATCCCTATCCCGTCAAGGCGTTCTTCGCGCTCGCCAACAACACCCATCAGTCCTACGCCAACACTGCGCGCATTCATGCCGCGCTGATGAGCCAGGATCTGATCGTCGCCTACGAACACGTGCTGACGCCGACGGCGCAGCTTGCCGACTACGTGCTGCCCGGCGATGCCTGGCTGGAGCGCCCGAGCATGATGGTGGGGCTCAGCGAACAGGCCATGGCGCCGCCCGGCGAGTGCCGCAGCGCGGTGCATTTCTGGTGCGAGCTTGCCCGGCGCATGGGGCTCGCCGAGCATTTCCCGTGGACCTCGGCGGAAGCGCTGTTCGACTATCGGTTGGAGCCGTCCGCCGTGACCTGGGACGAGGTGGTGGGCGAGGGGCGCCTGCCGCGGGCGGCGAATGCCGAGCGCAAATATCTCGAGACGGGCTTCGCGACGCCGTCAGGCAAGGTCGAGCTGTCGTCCTCGGTGCTCGACGGGCTCGGCTTCGACCCCTTGCCGTACTACCGGGAGGGCGCAAGGCCGGACAGCGACTATCCGCTGTCGATGTTCATCGGCCTGCCCGACGACGAATATTACCGCACCGGCCACCGCCACATTCCGGAGCTGCGCCGGCGCGCCCAGGATCCGGCCTATTTCGTCAGCGCCGACGACGCCCGTGCGCTTGGCCTGGAAGACGGCGATTGGGCCGAGGTCGCCACCAGGACCGGCACCATGCTGGGCCGGGCCTATGTGCGCTCGAGCATGCCGCAGGGGCTGGTGCGCGTGCCGCACGGCTGGTGGAAGCCCGAATCCCAAAGCGAGCTGTCTGGCATGTGGGATTTCGGCGACGCCCAGATCACCGCCGACGACGATGCGGAGCTGATCGACCTGGAGCAGGGCATACCGCACATGAAAGGCGCGCCCTGTGCCTTGCGCAAGCTCGATGCCGCCGAGGTCGCCAAGCTGGAAGAGACCTACGGCCCTACCGACGCTCTGCCGCGCGGACCCGAAGCCAAGGCGCGGCGTTCAAACCGCGCCACGGCGGACTTCATGCACGACCACGACTTCGCCGACGACGTCGAGTTCGAGGCGGTGGAGCTGTCGCTCTACGGCAAGAGCTCGCCTTAGAGCACTTCACGGTTAGATGGAACCGGTTTGACCGGTCTCAGCGCCGTCCTGGCTAGGCGCGCGTC
>CAYPAX010000042.1:0-37069 GCA_964408735.1 uncultured Rhodospirillaceae bacterium
TGGTCTCCGACAACCTGCGCAAAGGCGCCGCGCTCAACGCCGTGCAGATCGCCGAAGAGCTGATCCAGGGGTATCTGTAACTACTCCGGCACGCCGGCGGCGCGGAAGGCTTCGGCGTAGCGCTCCAACAGCGCCTCGGGCTCGCGGCAGCAGCGGGTTCGCCTGGCGCGGTAGCCGGCGATGGAAAAGGCGGGAAAGACCGAGACCTGGGTCGCGGCCAACGCGCGCGCTTCGTCCAGCTTGCCGCCGTTGACCAGGGCCATGATCAGCTGCTCGTGGCCCTCGTGGTGGCTGCGCGACGAGCCGGCGGCGGCGGCAATGACCTGCCTGGCATAGGCCTCGGCAGCCTCGTAGTCACCCAGCGCATTGCGGTTCATGGCCAGGATGTTCTGCACGAAGCCGTCGGGGATCGGCATCATGCGCTCGGCGCGATCGAGCAGCACGCCGGCCCTCTCGTAGCGGCCGGCATAATGGATAACCAGGCTCGCCGCGGTCAGGGCAAAGCCGCTATTGGGGGCCAGCGTCACGCTGCGCTCGGCGAGGGTTATGGCATCCTCGACATTGCCGGTGAGGAATCGGATCATCGCCAGATTGGCGTAGGCCTCCGACACATTCGCGTCTTTGGCAATCGCCGCCTCGGCATGGTGCGCACCCAGGGCGAGGTTTTTCTCCTGGTCCTCGAGCGGCCCGAAAAAGCGCCCGTCCCAGCTATAGGTCCAGCTCAGCATGGCCTCGGCTTGTGCATAGTCGGGATCGAGCGCCAGCGCCTCCTGAAAGCTCTCGCGTGACAGGGTGATGGCACGCGCCGAGAAATTGTAGATGTGGGCCCGGCCGGCCTCGAAGGCACGCCAGGCATCCAGGTTCTTGGTGCCGCCATGCCAGGCGAGCGCGGCGCTGCCTTCGGTGAGGTTGACCTGCATGGCGCCGACGATGGCCAGCGTGATCTCGTCCTGGACCGCGAAGAGATCGGTCACGGGGCGGTCGAAGCGCTCGCTCCAGACATGATTGCCGTCGAGCGCGTCGACGAGCTGGGCGGTGACGCGGATGCGCTCGCCGGCAAGCTGCACCGAGCCTTCGAGCACGTAGCGCACGCCCTGCTCCTCGGCCACCTGGCGCACGTCCACGGCACGGCCCTTGTAGGTGAAGGTGGAGTTGCGCGCGATCACCAGCATGCCGCGGGTCTGGGCAAGGATGGCGATGATGTTCTCGGACAGGCCGTCGGCGATGTATTCGTGCTCGGCGTTGCCCGACATGTTGTCGAACGGCAGGACGGCGATCGACGGCTCGTCGGCGGCCGGTTCCGGCGCCTCGGCCACAGTCTCTTCACCGGCGGGCAGGAGCGCCCAGATGCCGACCGCCAAAGCAACCGCGACGGCGGCTGCCGCGGCATAGAGGATGCCACGCCGCTTCGCCGGCTTGGCCGCGGCGGTCGATGCGGCTATGCCTTCCGCCAGCACGCGATAGGCACGCACGGGCTCGGCGACGTTCTTGACCTGGTGGGCGCCGGCATCGGCGAAATCCAGGTCCGGGTCGCGGCGCACCTGGGCATAGGCGAACTCGGAGATCATCACGCCGCCGGCATCGGCCAGGCTTTCGAGGCGCGCGGCAACATTGACGCCATCGCCATAGACCGTGCCGTCGTCGCCCTCGCGGATATCGCCGAGGTTGATGCCCACGCGGAAATCCATGCGCCGGGCATCGGAGAGGTCTTCGTTGCGCGCCGCCAGCGCGACCTGCGCCGCCACCGCTGCCGAGACGGCGCCCGCGGCACTGTTGAACACGGCCAACACACTGTCGCCCGCCATATCGACCACGCGGCCCTCATTGGCCTCGATATGGCCGCGGAAGATGTCGCGGTAGTCGCCGATGGTGGCGATCGTCGCGGTCTCGTCGTCGGCCATCAGGCGCGTATAGCCGACGACATCCGCCGCCAGTATCGCCGCCAGCCGTTGTTTGACCTCAGGCGCTGCCATGAAGGCTCCCTTCCCAGGCCATGATGGTAGGCGTAGGGCGGCTTGCGTTCAATGCTCCGGCAGCCCGGCCTTGCGCAGGCCAACCGCCATGCGCTCGATCAAATCATCCTCGTGGTTCCACAATCTGCCGCGCTCGTGCCAGGTTTCGATCGAATAGCCCGGATACAGCTCGTGCAAGTTCGCCACGGCGTCAGCCGCCTTATCCGCCATCCCAAGCTGGCCATACACCGCTGCCAGCACAACATAGGTTGCGAAATAGCCGGGCATGTTGATGCGCCGGGCCGCGGCCAGCGCGTCTGCATAGAGCCCTTGCCGGTAGGCGTCATAGAAGTACAGGAAGTGGTACCAGGTCTGGTGATGCGGGCTGAGCGCGATGGCCCACGCCATGAGAGACCTGCCGCGCTCCCAGCTTCCGCTCAAGGCCAGGTGCGCGCCGGCTGTCGCAAGCATGTACGAGTCGTTGGGTGCAAGCTCGATCGCACGATCTGCTTCCTCAAGAAATACCCCCATGTCATGGCGGAAGAAGGCCGTCCTGGCCAAGTTCCAGTGCGCCAGCGCCGATTTGGGATCAAGCTCGATGGCCCTCCGGGCATAGGACAACGCACGATCCAATGGCGCTGCCAGATCGGGTCGCGGGTTGAAGCCGAACAAGAACTCGTCGACCGTGATACCCGCGAAACGCGCCAATGCCTGGGCGTAATTCGGCTCCTCGGCTATGACATGCTCAAGGCAGGCGCGAGCATCGAGGTGGGCATCAGGCGTGATGACGCGCCAATATTCGCCGGCGCGGAGCACGCATTCGTAACTCGCCAAGTCGGCGGGCGCTTTTCCTTCCGACGCGCTGACCACGGCCAGCGAGATAACGCTGTCACCGCTGGCGATGGCGCCGACCACGCGCTCGGTGATGTCGTCCTGGATGGCGAAGATGCTGTCTGCCGACAGGTCCCGGTCGTAGGTCTCGGCCCAGAGATGGGTGCCGTCGTCAGCGTCAAGCAACTGGGCGATCACGCGGATGTCGTTTTCGGACCGCCGTACGCTGCCTTCGAGCACGTAGGTGGCGCCGAGATCCTGGGCGACGGCGCGCACGTCCACGCTCTCGCCGCGATAGCGGAACGACGAGTTGCGCGCGATGACGCCGATATCGGCAAAGCGCGCCAGGCGCGTGATGATGTCCTCGGCAATGCCGTCAGCGAAAAACTGCTGTTCAGGCTCCTCGCTCAGGGCATCGAAAGGCAGCACGGCAATGACGGGGCGGACGGCCTCCGCCCCGGGCGGATGCTCGGGCACGCCGGCGGCACGCAGCAGGCTTACATAGGTTGCCACCGCTTCCGGGGGATATGCGCCGGGGCCCGCGAGCCAGCCGCTGTTGGAATCGATCGAATAGCCTGGCGTTTCCTCGAGGCGCTGGGCGATGGCGCGGCGCGCTTCCTCATGGCGGCTGAGGCCGCCAAGTGAGGCGATGCGAATCCTTGCCTGCCAACCGGGGACGACATCCGCCCCGGCCGCCTGGAGGGCGTCAAGCGCCTGCTCGTGGCGACCGGCGAAAAGATGGCTTTCGGCTATCACCATGGGATACCAGTTGAGGTAAGTCGGGCTCAGCCGCATCGCCTGCTGCATCAGGGCGATGGCGCGATCGGGCTGTCCGAACGGATAGAGCGCGAGAGCCGCCATGCCCAGCACGTAGCCGTGGTTGGGGCCGAGCCGAAGGGCGATCTCGGCCTGCTCGACCGCCCGCTCGTACTCGCCACGGGAACGCTGGATCAGGGCTAGGATCACATGCGCGTCAGGCGATTCGTTGTCGATCGCGACCGCCTGCTCGGCATAGCTCAACGCCTGGTCCAGGCTCTCTTCGGCGTTCGCGCTGAAGCGAAAGATCACATCAAGGCGGTGAGTGTTGCCGATTTGCGCCAGGGCGAGCGCGAATGTCGGGTCGATCGCCACGGCCTGCTCGAACAGGCGGCGGGCTTCAGCCACACCGTCCGAGGTGAAGCGCAGCAGGTGCTGGCGGCCGCGCTGGAACAGGCTCCAGGCTTCCAGGCTCTTGGTGCCGCCGCGCCAGACCAACGCATGCGGGCCTTCTGTGAGCTGGACCTGAAGGGCGCTGACGACGTTCAAGGTGATATCGTCCTGCACCGCGAAGACGTCGTCGAGGGCGCGATCGTAGCGCTCGCTCCACAGATGATTGCCGGTCAGCGCATCGATCAGCTGCGCCGTCGCCCGCAGGCGCTCGCCGACCACCTGGATCGAGCCTTCGAGCACGTAGCGGACGCCAAGCGCCTCGGCGACCTCCTGCACCTTCACGGCCTCGCCCTTGTAGGTGAAGGTGGAGTTGCGCGCGATCACCAGCATGCCGCGGGTCTGCGACAGCGCCGAGATGATGTTCTCCGACAGGCCGTCGGCGACGAAATCGTGCTCTTCGGTGGCGGAGAGATTGTCGAACGGCAACACCGCGATCGACGGCTCCTCAGGCAGCGGATGGGCCATGCGCTCGACCGAGGCGGTCTCCACGGCGGGCGGTCGTTGCGTCTGCCAAAATGCGATGCCGGCAATGACAAGCGCCGCCACCGCCAGCGCCGCGCGCAGCACGGTTCGGCGACGCGGCGCTTTTTGCGGCGCGGCGCCGGGCGCCAGCACACGGTAGGCCCGCACGGGATCGGCGATGTTCTTGACCGCGTGGCTGCCGGCATCCGCGAAGGCCATGTCGGGGTTGCGGCGCACCTGCTGGTAGGCGAACTCCGAGATCATCACGCCGCCGGGCTCGGCCAGGCCTTCGAGGCGCGCCGCGACGTTGACGCCATCGCCGTAGACCGTGCCGTCGTCGGCCTCGCGAATGTCGCCGAGATTGACGCCGATACGGAACAGCATCCGCCGTGCCGGTTCCAGGGCGGCGTTGCGCTCGGCGAGCGCGGTCTGGGTGGCGACGGCGGCCGCGACGGCGCCGGCCGCGCTATCGAAGACGGCGAGGATGCTGTCGCCGGCCATGTCAACGACGCGCCCGCCATTGGCCTCGATCTGCTCGCGGAAAATGTTGCGATAGTCGGTGATGGCGGTGATGGTGGCCGGCTCGTCCTCGCCCATCAGGCGCGAATAGCCGGCGACATCCGCCGCCAGAATCGCCGCCAGCTTTTGCCGCACCTCGGGCTCAGCCATGCCCGTCCCCTTATCACCCGAGGGTTATGGTAGGCGCGGCGCGCGGCGGGTTCAATGCTCCGGCAGTCCCGCCAGGCGCAGCCCGTCGCCAAGGCGCGCGATCAGGGGATAGGTGTGGTTTGATTGTTGCAGCATCTCGGTAGTGCTGCGGATGGAGGCATCGGGCGAGAGCGCACGCAGGGCCGCGACCGCGTCCGCCGCGTCGGCGGTCATGCCGAGCTGGCCGTAGACGGCGGCGCGCAGCAGGTGTGCCTGGGTGCCATCCGGCATGGCCTGCGCCGCGGCCAGCGCGGCCTCGTCGTCGCCGCGGCCATAGGCCTCGAAGAAAGCCGCGGCATGGCGCCACGAGCGCTGTCGCGGATCGAGATCGGCGGCCTCGTCGAGCAGCGCCATGCCGCGACGGCAATCGCCGCGAACGCAGAGCTGGGCGCCGGCCATGGCCCGCAGGAGGGCGTCGTCAGGGGCGAGCCGCAAGGTCTCCTCAAGCGCACTGTCGGAGCGTTCGAAAGACTTGCGGAAGAAGGCGACCCGCGCCAGCGCCCAATGCGCCCAGGCGGACTCCGGATCGAGCCCTATGGCGCGCTCGGCCGTGGTCAGGGCACGGTTCAGCGCCGGCCCGCCGCCGCTTTGGGCATTGAAGCCGTAGAGCGATTCATCGACCGTCAGCAACGCCGACAAGGCCACGGCCTCGGCGTTTTCCGGCTGCTCGTCGACACAGTCGCGAGCGGCCAAATGTGCCGCCTCCGTGCCCTGGCGCCAGAACGCCTCCGCAAGAGCGAAGCAGTCGTCGCCAGAGATAGGCAAGCCCGCTTTCGCCAGCGCTGCCGCCAGGGGCCCGCCGAGCCCGCCGAGACCGTTCCATTTGGCAATGATCTCCGATGCCTGGCTAGGGAACTCGGGATACAGCGCCAGGATCCGGGCGACCGCGGCCTCGGCTTCCGCCTGCCTGCCAAGCTCCGCATAGACCGCGGCATAGCGCACATGGGTGAAATAGTAGTCGGGCATGTGGGTCTTCCGCAGCAGCGCCAGGGCGGCCTCGAACTCAGCCAGCCGGTAGTGGTTCCAGAACAGCGGCAGATAGTACAGATCGGGGTGGTAAGGGTTGAGCGCCATGGCCTTTTCGATAAGGCTCGCGGCGCGCTGCCATTCGCCGGCATTGCCGATCAGCGAGGCAAGCTCGGCCAGCACCGTCGCATTGTTCGGATTGAGCGCCAGGGCGTGCTCCGCCGCGGCGCGGAACTGCTCGAGCTCATGGCGGAAGAAGTGCACGCGTGCCATGGCCAGCTGGGCGAACTGGCTGCGCTCGTCGAGCGCCACCGCGCGTTGGGCCGCATCCAGTGCCCGGTCGAGCGCACCGGGGCGCGTGTTGAAGCCGAAGCGCATCTCGTCGAGATAAATCACCGACAGCCAGGCCCAGGCATCGACATAGCCCGGCTCGGCCGCCACCGCGGCCTCCAGACAGTCGCGGCTTTGGCGATGGCTCTCGGGCGACAGGGTGGCGACGTGCGCCACCGCGCGCAGCACGCACTGATAGGCGCTGAGGCTATCGGTCGGCACCGCGCGCGTCGCGCTGAGGTCGGTCTGGCCGATGATGCCGTGTGAGTCCGCGATCGTCGAGACGACCTGCCGGGTGATGTCGTCCTGCACCGCGAACAGGTTTGCCGTGGTCAGGCTGCGCTCGTAGGTCTCGCTCCAGACATGGGAGCCGGTCGTCGCATCGAGCAGCTTGACGGCGACGCGGATGAAGTCGTCGGCGCGGCGCACGCTGCCTTCGAGCACATAGCCGGCGCCCAGTTCCTCGGCCGCTGCCGCGCCGCTGCCGAAGCGGGCCGTGCTGTCGCGCGCGATGACGAACAGATTGCGATAGCGCGTGAGGGCAGTGATGACCTCCTCGGTCAGCCCTGCGGCGAAGGCCGATGTCTGCGCCGGCTCGTCGAGATCGACAAACGGCAGCACGGCAATGGAAGGGCCTGCCGGCAAGGCCAGGATCGGGTCGGCGGCAATGTCAGGAGACTCTTCGGGCCATATCGCCAGCGACGCCAACACGACCAGCGCAGCCGCGGCCGCGGCAAGTGCGAGCTTCGCGCTACGGCGCGCCGGCCGCGCATCGTCGCCCAGGCCCCAGACGCGCACGGGCCGGGCGATGTTCTTGACCCGGTGGCTGCCCTGATCGGCGAAAGCCACGTCGAGGCGGCCGGCGACCTCTTCGTGGACCTTGCCGGAGACGCTGACGCCACCGGGCGCCGCCAGCGCCTCGACGCGCGCCGCTATGTTGACGCCATCGCCATAGACGGTGCCGTCGTCCTGCTCGTGCACGTCACCGGTATTGAGGCCGATGCGCCAGGCCATGCGGCGGTCTGCCGGCAGGCCTGCATTGTATTCCGCAAGCTCGGCCTGCACCGCCATTGCCGCCTCGGCCGCGCCGATAGCGGTATCGAATACGGCCAGCACACTGTCGCCGGCGGTGTCTACCACGCGACCGCCATGCTCCGCGATGTGCTGCCGAAAGACTGCCCGGCAATGGTTGAGCGAGGCAATCGTCGCACGCTCGTCATCGCCCATCAGCCGTGAGTAGCCGGCAACATCCGCCGCCAGAATCGCCGCCAGCCTTTGTCTGACCTCAGGCTCGTCCATGCTCCCTCGCTCTCGCAAGGCCCATGGTAGGCGGCAGCGCTGGCTTGTTCAATGGGCCGTGGTATAAGCGGGCGCAACAGGATGCGTGTCAGAGCCATGGTTTGTCGCACTCTCGGATCGCCCGAGGGCTTGGCGACGGAGACGATCGAGCTGCCCGAGCCGGGGCCGGACGAAGCGTTGGTGCGCATCTCCCATGCGGGGGTCAATTTTCCCGACAAGCTTGTCGTCGAAGGCAACTACCAGCACAAGCCTGAGCTGCCCTTCGTGCCCGGCCGGGAGATCGCCGGGACGGTCGCCGCCACAGGCCAGACGGTGATGGCAAGCGTCAACTTCGGCGGCTTTGCCGAAGCCGCGGTGGTGCCGCTGCGGGCGCTTCGGCCCGTTCCTGAGGGCCTGAGCATGGCGCAAGCGGCCGCCTTCCCGGTGGCCACGAATACGGCATACGTGGCGCTTGTGGAGCGCGGCGATCTTTCGGCGGGCGAGGTCGTGCTCGTTCTCGGTGCGGCAGGCGGCGTCGGCCTGGCAACGGTACAGCTCGCCACTGCGCTCGGCGCGACGGTTATCGCCATAGGCAGTAGCGAGGCAAAGCGGCAAGCGGCCCTCGCGGCGGGCGCCGACCATGCGCTCGAACCGGGCACGGACCTCAAGGAACGCGTGCTGGCGCTGAGCGGGGGCCACGGCGCCGATATCGTCTTCGATCCGGTCGGCGGCGATGCCTTCGATGCCGCCATCCGCACCCTCGCCTGGGACGGCCGCTATCTGGTGGTGGGCTTCGCCGCCGGGCGCATCCCGACCCTGCGCATCAATCGCGCCCTGATCAAGGGCATCTCGGTGATCGGCGTGCGCGCCGGCGAGCACGTCCGGCAAAATACTGAGCGGGGGCCGATCATCCGCGCCGCTGTCGACGCCCTGGCGGCTGCCGGCAAGCTCACCCCGCGCCTCCATGCGGAATTGCCTTTGGCACAAGCCAGCGACGCTTTGCGCCTGCTGGACAGCCGTGCCGTTATCGGCAAGGTGGTGCTGGCGACGTAACCCCTAAAGACACGGCGCCTCGCACTCCTTCATGCGCCGGGCGCGCCTTCGCTGACGTCGATGCCGGCCTGGCGCAGGCCATCGACCATTTGCTCGAAGCCGGCAGGATCCCTGTAAGGCAGAACTCTTCGTTTTTGCGCCAACGAATAGTTGGGGTTGTCTGATATCGCCCTTTGCCACTCCGCGCGCGCTTCCTCGGCACGCCCGACATGACCGAGCGCGGAGGCCAGCATGACGCGGCTGACATCCGAGCCCGGATTGCGCATCAGGCGTTGGCGCAATATCGCCTCCGCTTGCTCGTAGTCGCCCATGCCGAAATGACACTGCCCCAGAAAATGCAGGAAAACGTCGGGGTGCAAGGGATCGAGACGGATCGCCCTGTGCATATCCTCGATGCCTTCGCCACCGCGCCCCATGTAGTAGAGAGCGTGCCCGCGCATCGACCAGCTATGGGGGAAGTTGGGGTCGAGCGCCTGGCAGCGGTCGGTTTCGGCCAGGGACTCTTCGTGCTCGCGCCGCCATATGTGCACGATTGCCATGACGAAATGCGGCCACGGCCGGCCGTCGTCGAGCGAGACGGCACGGCAGGCAAGGGCATACGCGGTCTCGAGCGAACGCTCCGGCATATCGCTCCAGGCATTCACAAAATCAAGCACGTGCGTGAAGGAGAGGATGGCGACGGCGTCGGCAAAGTCGGGATCGAGCGCAATGACACGCTCCAGCAGGGGCTGTGCCTGGGCATTGGGCTCTTGCCGGTGCTGCCAGGCGAGGTCACGGGCGCGCAGGAAGAGGTCGTAGGCCTCCATGTTTCCGGTGGGGCGGCCGACCAGACGGGTCTGTTCGTCCGGGCTGAGATGCACTTCGAGCGCCTTGACGATCTCCCGGGTCAGCTCGTCCTGAACGGCGAAAATGTCGTCCAGATTGCGGTCGTAGCGCTCGGCCCAGAGATGCCCGCCGCTGTTGCAGTCGATCAGCTGGGCGGTGACGCGGATACGGTTGCCGGCCTTGCGCACGCTGCCCTCTAGCACGTAGCGCACGCCAAGCTCGCGCCCCACATCGGTCAGGTTGACCGCCTTGCCCTTGTAGACGAAGGCCGAATTGCGGGCGATGACGAACATGCCGGAAATCTTCGAAATGTCGGTGATGATGTCTTCGCTGATGCCGTCCGAGAAATATTCCTGCTCCGCGTCGCCCGACATGTTCTCGAAAGGCAAGACCACGATGGAAGGCTTGTCGGGAAGCGCCAGCGGCGCCGCTTGCTCGGGCGCTGCCTCGCCGTCCGCCACCACGCGATAGGTGCGCACGGGGCGCTCGATGTTCTTCACCTTATGCTCGCCGGCCAGGGCGAAAGCGATGCCGACGCGCCCCGCCACTTCGTCATGCACCTTGGCCGACAGCGTCACCCCGCCCGGCTCGGCCAGGCTCTCCAGGCGCGCGGCGATATTGACGCCGTCGCCGTAGATGCTGCCGTCCGATTTCTCGATGATCTCGCCGAGGTTGACGCCGACGCGGAAACGCATGCGGCGGTCTTCCGCCTCGCCAACGCCGATGGCCTCAATGGCCTCCTGGGCAGCGACAGCAGCACGCACGGCGGCGGCGGCAGAAGGAAAGACGGCCAGCACGGAATCCCCCGCCATATCGACCACGCGGCCGGAATCGCCCTCGATATGCTCGCGGAACAGGGCACGGGCGGCATCGAGCGCGCGCACGGTGGCGTGCTCGTCCGCCGCCATCAGCCGCGAATAGCCGACCACGTCCGCGGCAAGGATCGCAGCCAGCCTTTGACTGATCGCGCTTTCCGACACCGTTTCTCAACTCCCCACTACGCCCCAATGGTAGGCGCAGTGCGGGCGCGTTGCAATCAGCCGCGCAGCTCCTTCTTGAGGATCTTGCCGGTGGCATTCATGGGAAGGCTGTCGCGAACCTCGACGATGCGCGGATACTTGTAGGCCGCGAGATGCTCCTTGGACCAGGCGATCAACGCGTCGGTATCAAGCGCCGCGCCCTCCTGGGGCACCACGATGGCCTTGATCTCCTCGCCATATTGCTCGTGGGGCACGCCGATGACGGCGACCAGGGAGACCGCCTCGTGGCCCATCAGCACCTCTTCCACCTCGCGCGGATAGACGTTGAAGCCGCCGCGGATGATCATGTCCTTGAGGCGGTCGACGATGTAGAGGTAGCCGTCCTCGTCGAGCTGGCCGATATCGCCCGAGTGGAACCAGCCGCCGCGGAAGGCTTCCGCCGTCGCTTCCGGCCTGTTGAGGTAGCCGCGCATGACGCAATGGCCGCGGATCAGCACCTCGCCAGGCTCGCCGACACCGACATCCGCGTCGTTCTCGTCGACGACGCGGATCTCGACGCCCCAGACCGGCGTTCCCACAGAGCCCGGCTTGCGCTCCTTGTGGGGGTGGTTGAAGGTCGCCACGGGCGAGGTCTCCGACAGCCCGTAGCCCTCGAGGATCGGCACCTCGAACTTGGCCTCGAAGGCGCGCAGCACCTCGACCGGCAGCGAGGCGCCGCCCGAGGCGCACATGCGCAAGTTGCCCTTGATCTTCTCCAGATCGACGCCGTCGGTCGGCTGGTTGAGCAGGGCCCAGTACATGGTCGGCACGCCGGCAAAGACGGTCACGTTCTCGTCCTGCAGGGCTTGCAGCACAGCAGCAGGCTCGAAACGCGGCACCAGGATCTGCGTGGCCCCGGCCATGGTGCAGGCGACCATGAGCACGACTTGGCCGAAGACGTGGAACAGCGGCAGGGTGAGCATGACCACGTCGTCGCCGGACGAGCCGACCAGATCGCGCGAGACCACGGCATTGAGCAGGATATTGGTGTGGCTGAGCTCGGCGCCCTTTGAGTGGCCGGTGGTGCCGGAGGTGTAGAGCACCACGGCAATGTCGTCGCCCTCGCGCTGCACGGTGTCGAAGCTCGGCGCCTGGCCCGCCATCAGGGCACCGAGCGTCGGGGCGCCTTCAAACGGCGACGCCCCGGCGGGGTCGGCCGTGATGACCCAGAAGCTCTCGCAGCCCGCAACCCGCCCGAATCCCGCATGGCCCGATTGGCCGAGCGGCAGGTCGGCGGTGCCTTCAAAGCAGAAAAAGCCCTTGGCGCCGGAATCCTCCAGCAGATAGGCGATCTCGTCGGCGGTCAGCAGCACGCTCACCGGCAGCACCGTGGCGCCGGCCTTGAGGATGCCGAAATAGACGATCGGGAAATAGGGCAGGTTGGGACAGGCCAGCGCCACCACATCGCCGGCGCCGATACCTTTCGCGGCAAGCCCGTTCGCCACCTGGGAAGCCGCCGCATCGACCTGGGCGTAAGTGAGCCGCGTCGGGCCAAGCACGAAGGCCACCTTGTCCGGCACCTCGCGGGCGCTGGATTCGAGAACGGTGGATAGATTGTACATGGCAGCCCTCTCCCGGCATCACGGTTCGTCTTGCACGGCGGTATGGACGTGTCCGGCTGCCTGGTCAAGTGAACCAAGTAGCCACATTGCCAATGGTTATGAAATATAAGAACATAAAAGGAACATTTGACGGAGGACTCATGCCCGAGCAGAGCTTTGGCGGCCGCTGGACAGACGAGAAAATCGATTTGTTGCGACGATATCTCGAGTTCTATTGCACCGCTCTCAAGAAACAGTCTTTCCGCCTCATGTATATCGATTCCTTTGCCGGGATCGGGGGACGCAGCATGCGCGGCCCGGACCCTGACCTTTGGCGCTTGCCCGGTCTTCCGGAAATTGATGATTTCGTACAGGGCTCAGCACGGATCGCGTTGGGAATTGAAGATCGCTCTTTCGACGCGCTGGCATTCATAGAAAAGGACCCAGCGCGCTTCGAAGTGCTCCGCCAGCTCGGGCAAGAATATCCTGATCGAGAGAACGCTATTCGTTTCGTTAACGCGGACGCAAACGAGGCCGTCCAGACGATATGTCAGAGCACTGACTGGCAAAGCACCAGGGCCGTCGCATTTCTGGATCCGTTCGGCATGCAGGTAAGCTGGCAGACCATTGAGGCCATCGCCGCAACGAAAGCCATCGACTTATGGTACCTTTTCCCAACCGGCATGGGGATGGGCCGCATGACTCCGCGAAGTGGTGATGTTCCGGATGCTTGGGCACAAAGGCTTGACATATGTTGCGGGGATCCGGGGTGGCGGCAAGTGGTCTATGAGCAAGATCCACAGAGGGCCCTGTTTGATGACGAGGAGCCCGGCGTGCAAAAGTCGGCCAATCTAGAGGCGATCGAGCGTTACATCTTGGACCGGCTACGAACCTGCTTCGCCGGTGTGGGGAAGCGCGGTTGGCGTCTTTACCACGGCAATACCTGGATGTACTCGCTGGTTTTCGCGGTCGGCAATCCGGCGCCGAAGGCCGTAGGCTTGGCATTGCGTGCAGCAAACTACCTGATTGACGAGAAACACAGGTTGAAGTGAGCAATGGCGCATTCAAGTATCGAATGGACTGAAACCACGTGGAATCCCACGGCTGGCTGCACCGTGCTCTCGCCCGGCTGCACCAATTGCTATGCCATGAGAATGGCCGGGCGTCTGCAAGCCATGGGGCACGAGAAATATGCCGGCACCACACGCCGGCGCAACGGGCGGGCGCTTTGGACGGGTCGTTTGAACGTAGACGAGAAGGCGTTGCTGGCACCTTTGCGGTGGCGAGCGCCGCGCCGGGTGTTCGTGAACTCGATGAGTGATTTGTTCCATGAAAAGGTAACCGATCAAGAGGTCCTGCAAGTCTGGCAGGTAATGGCCGAAGCGGGTCAGCACACCTATCAGGTGCTCACCAAGCGGCCCGAGCGGATGGCCGCAATGACCCAAGCGGGTACGCTGCAATGCCTAGAAAATGTCTGGCTGGGAACATCGGTCGAGTCCGCCGAATATGCGCCGCGAATTGACCACTTGCGTTCCGCTTCGGCAGCGGTGCGGTTCATTTCCTTTGAGCCCCTCCTAGGCTCGCTTCAAGGTGTCGACCTCAGCGGCATCGACTGGGCGATCGTCGGCGGCGAAAGCGGCCCGAAGGCGCGGCCTATGCAGGTACAATGGGTCACGGAGATCCGTGAGGCTTGCCGCCGCTCGGGCAGCGCTTTCTTTTTCAAGCAATGGGGCGGGCGAAACAAGAAAAGCACTGGGCGGACCTTGGACGGGCGGACCTGGGACGAATATCCGGCGCAGACACACGCGGTTGCGTGATCGGGGTGCCTGGGGTCACAATGGCGGTGGTGTGGCGTAGGAACATGGGAGAGTGGGATGCGGATTTCGCGTGTGTTTGCCGGCTTCAGCCTGGCTTTGGCGATCCTGATCGGCGGTCTGCCCGTGGCGGAGGCCGCGGACGAGCCTGAGAACATCATCAAATATCGCCGCAACGTGATGAAAGCGGTCGGCGGCAACATGGGCAACCTGGCCATGGTCGCCAAGGGCAATTTCAGCTTTACGGGCAATCTGGTTGCCAATGCTCGCGGCATCCGAGTGGGGCTGGGCATGGCCGCCCCCCTCTTCCCGGAGGGCACGGAGACAGGCGAGACCAATGCCCTGCCCAAGCTGTGGGAGGACAAGGCGGGCTTCGAAGCCGCCCTGCGCGACTCCATCGCCGCCGCCGACGACATGATCGCCGCCGCCGAGACCGGCGACATGCCGACGATCATCGGCGCCTTGCAGGCCCTCGGCAAGACCTGCGGCGGCTGCCACAAGCCCTACCGCAAGAAGCTCTGAGGCGAACCATGCGAGGGGCGGCCATAGCGCTTGCCGCCCTACTGCTGGCCGACGCAGCCCTGGCCGACGAGGAAGCGATCGCCCGCGGCGCCTATCTGGCGCGCGCCGGCGGCTGTCACGCCTGCCATACGGACCACGTGGTGGGCGGCCCTTCGCTTGCAGGCGGCGGCGCGGTGGCGACACCCTTCGGCAGCCTTTTCGCCCCCAACATCACACCCGACCGCGAGCACGGCATCGGGCGCTGGAGCCAGGCGCAGTTCGTCACCGCCATGCGCCACGGCCAGGCCCCCGGCAGCGAGAGCTACTACCCGGCCTTTCCCTATACGGCTTACAGCGGCATCACGGACGGCGACCTGACCGATCTCTGGACCTATCTGCAGGCGCAGGCCCCTGTGGCGCAGCCAAGCGCGCCCCATGCGCTTGCCTTCCCGTTCGACCAGAGACTGGCGAGCTGGGCCTGGCAACTCATGTTCTTCGCGCCGCGGCCGTTCTTGGCCGACCCCAGCCGCGACGAGGCCTGGAACCGCGGGCGCTATCTCGCCGAACACCTGTTGCATTGCGGCGAATGCCACACGCCGCGCAACCTGCTCGGCGGGCTCGATGAGTCACTGGCCTATGCCGGAAATCGGGACTGGCCGGCCGGCGGCACGGTGCCCAACATCACCTCGGACAAAGCGACCGGGATCGGCAGCTGGAACGCGAACGACATCGTCTGGCTGTTGAAAACCGGCTTCGATCCCGAAGGCAACGACGTTCAGGGCAGCATGGCGGAACTGATCGAGCACGGCTCCAACCACCTTGAGGATACCGACCTTGAAGCGGTCGCGGCCTACATTCTGTCGCTCGATGCCATCGTATACGAGATCCGCCGCGAAACTTCCGATTAATACCAAAGGCGGGATTGGGGCGAGACTATGGCGCTTTGATGGCAGGCGTCACGAGGGCGTGAGAGGCCCTGTATTCCTGCCCCCGACGCCATACATCCTGGCCAACGTTCCCCTGCCTTGAAGAGGTTACCATGACATTCCCCACCCCTGTCCGCCGGCAGGCCGCCGCGGCGCTCGTCGCTGCCCTGGCCAGCCCGGCGTTTCTCTCACCCGCTCTCGCCCACGGCACGCCCGACAGTTTCTCCGGCCTGGTCGAGGCGCTGTCGCCCGCCGTCGTCGCCATCGAGACCGAGCGCGCGATGCCGGCTCAGCGCGGCGCCGGCTCCGGCTTCCTGATCGACGGCGACGGCTATCTGGTCACCAACCATCATGTCATCGACGGCGCCGAGCGCATCAGCGTGCGCCTGCATGACGAAAGCGAGCTGCCGGCCGTCGTCGTCGGCTCGGACGCCGGCAGCGACATCGCCCTGCTCAAGATCGACAGCGACATCGCCCTGCCTTTCCTGGTTTGGGGCGATTCCGACACCACCGATGTGGGCGACTGGTCGATCGCCATCGGCAATCCCTTCGGCCTCGGCGGCACGGTGACGGCAGGAATCATCTCCGGGCGCGCGCGCGACCTCAACAACGGCCTCTATGACGACTATTTGCAGACCGACGCGCCGATCAATCCGGGCAATTCCGGCGGCCCCCTGCTGAACCTCGAAGGCCGGGTGATCGGCGTCAATACCGCCATCGTGTCGCCGAGCGGCGGCAATGTGGGCATCGGCTTTGCCGTGCCGTCGGCCCTGGCCGAGCCGATCGTGGCGCAATTGCGTGAAGGCGGCCGCGTGGCACGGGGCTGGCTCGGCGTGAACATCCAGGTGGTGAGCGAAGACATCGCCGCCGGCCTCGATCTCGCCGAAGCCTCCGGCGCGCTGGTCGCCCAGGTGGTGCAAGGCGGCCCGGCAGCCCTGGCCGGCCTGCGAGCCGGCGACGTCATCCATCGCCTCGACGGCAACACCGTCGCCGATCCGCGAGCTCTGGCCCGCATGGTGGCGGATGTCCGGGCAGGCGCCAGCGTAAGCCTCGATATCTGGCGCGACGGCGCGAGCCAGCGCCTGGCGGTAACCATCGCCGAGCGCGCGCCGCAAAAGCTTGCCATGACCGGCGGCCCGGCCGAGCTGCTCGGCGCGACATTGGCGAGCCAAACCGAAGGCGTGGTGGTTGTGGCAGTGGCGCCAGAAAGCATCGCCGCGGAGGCGGGCCTGCGCCCTGGCGACGTGGTGAAGCAGCTGGGCAACAGCCCCGTCGCCAGCCCGGCCCAGGCCATGGCAGCCCTGGCCTCGGCGCGGGCGGCCAAGCGCGACGCGCTGCTTATCCTGGTCGAGCGCGGCGGAAACCCAATGTTCCTCGCAGCCCCGCTCGCTGTGAGCTAAAGGCCGGACTTCGGCTCGAACTGGGGTCGGCGCCGCTCGCGATGCGACGCCACCCCTTCTTTTGCGTCCGGGCCCGTGAAGCCGAGGAACTCCAGCGCCAGCGAGGTATCGAAGGCGGGACCGGCGCTGCGCAGCCAGTTGTTGAGGGAATATTTTGTCCAACGGATGGCGGTCTGGGAGCCCGCGGCAAGGCGCTCGGCGACCTCCAGGGCCTTGTCGTTGAGCTCGTCGCCCTCGACGCAGAGCGAGACCAGGCCGATGCGCTCCGCCTCCTCGCCCGACACCGTGTCGCAAAGCAGCAAGTAGTATTTGGCCTTGGCCATGCCGCAGAGCAGCGGCCAGACGATGGCCGCATGGTCGCCAGCGGCCACGCCGAGCCGGGTATGGCCGTCGATGATGCGGGCGTCGCGCGCCACGATCGAGATATCGGCGAGAAGGCCGGCAACGAGGCCGGCGCCAACGGCCGGGCCGTGCATGGCCGAGACGATGGGCTTGGAGCAGTTGATGACGTTGTAGACGAGGTCGCGCGCCTCCTTCCAGACGGCGACGCGCAGGTCGAACTCCTCGGTGATGCGCTCGACCATTCCGAAATCGCCGCCGGCGGAAAATCCCTTGCCGGCACCACGCAGGATCGCCACCGAGACCTCCTCGTCGGCATCGATCTCGCGCCAGACATAGGTCAGGTCGCGGTGCATCTGCTGGTCCACCGATGGCAGGCGCTCACCATCGCCCATGGTGATGCGCAAGACCCGCTCGGCAGGGCGGTCGAAGGTCAGGGACTCGAATTGTGCGTAGCGATCGGCGGCCATGGTGTCCTCCCGGCTGGCTTTCCTCGTTTGTCGGCACTCCCCGGGCGGCTGTCAACCATATCGGTCAAGTCGCTATACTGACCCCATGGAAAGCGAACCGATGCTGGCGGGCGCCGTCATCAGCGCCATCCTGGCGGCGTGGCACGGCCTCTGGCAGCACATCGCCGACGAAGCGACCCTGGTGCGAACCGGGCGCAGCACCAGCGCGGCCAACGCCTGGGTCCTGGTCGAACACGACGAGACCCTGCTTGCCGAGCCTCACCTGACCTTGAACGGCCTGCAGGCCAGCGGCAGCATCGAAGGCCAGAACTGGCAGTGGCAGGCGGGCCAGGCGGTGCTGACGCTGTCCGAGACGGCGCCGCGGCATATCGAGGTGATCTTCACCGCGCCGCAGCGCTTCAGCGCCAATGGCCCGCTGGGCCGGGCCTCGGCCGTGCTGTGGGCAGAGAATCTGCGGGCAAGCCTAGCGCTGCGCCAGGACGGCCAGGTCGCGAAAGTCGCTCTCAGCGGCGATGGCCTGACCCTGATCGGCCCCGATTTCGAGATCGGCGCCGGCGAAGCGCAGCTTTCGGGCGACGATGTGGGCAGTGGCATGCTGCGCCTTGCCCTCACTCTCGCCATGGTGTCACCGCCGGCGTCGTGGCGCCTCGGGCCGCCGCTGGACGGGCCGATCGACAGTGCTTCCGCGATCGGCTGGATAGAGGGCACCGGCCCGCCCTTGCCGGGGGATGCCGCCGCCTGGCGCCAGGCCGGCGCTGTGCTCGGCATCGGCGGCCTCGATCTCGCCTGGGGTCCGGTGGCGATGCGGGGCGATGGCCGCGCCACTCTCGATGCCGCCCTGAAGCCGGAAGGCCGGGGCCGGTTGACCCTATCGGGCCTAGACGATGCGCTCAGTGCGGCTGAAGCTGCAGCGTTGATTTCGCCGTCCTGGCATCAGGCTGTCTCGACCGCCTTCGAGCGGCTGGCCAAGCTGCGCGGCGAGACCGATGCCCAGGAGGTTACGGCGCGTCTGTCAATGGCGAACGGCGTGCTGCGCTGGGCCGGCCTGCCGCTGGCCGTCCTGCCGGCCTTGGGCTGCAGCGAGGTCGTTGTCTGTTAAAGCGATTTTGGGGTGACGAGCGTCGCCGCCAGCACCTGGCTCGGGCCGAGCTCTTGCCAGTCACCGGGACGCAGGTCGAAGCTGGCCAGCGCGGCGGTGGGAAATTTCGCCCTTATGCGCTCGGCAAGGCCGGGATCAGCCTCACCGGCAAGCATTGCCGCCAGATATTGCAGTCCGGGATTATGGCCGATAAGGAGAACACATTGCTTTTCGGGCTCAACGGCCTGCAAGCGCGCCAGCAGCCGGTCCTCCGGCGCCAGATAGAGCGCGCGCTCGGAACGCGTCTCGCAGGCGATGGCCACACCCAGGCGGGCCAGCGTCGCTTGCGCACGCACGGCTGTAGAACAAAGCACGAAATCGGCGGCGGCCTGATCGGCCAGGTGCTCGGCCATGAACCGGGCCGCGGCCTCGCCACGGGCGTTCAGCGGACGCTCGTGGTCTCCCTCGTCGCCACGCCAAGAGGATTTGGCGTGGCGCAGGAGCAAGAGGCGGCGCGCGCCCATGGCTTACGCCGCCCCTCAGCTATCCTCAGGCGTCGGACGAGTCGCCTTCCAGATTCCTGATGACCTTGCCCATCAGAGCCTGGAGTTGCTCCTTGTCCTTCTTGCTGATGCCCGACAAGGCAACCTTGTCGACTTCGCCGGACAGGGACTTCAGATCCGACTTCAGCGCCTTGCCCTTGGCGGTCAGGCGAATGTGGATCTGACGGCGGTCGGCATCCGAACGCTTGCGCACCACCAGCTTGTCGCGCTCCATGCGGTCGAGGGTGCGGACCATGGTCGGCGCCTCGATGCGCACGCGATTGCTGAGTTCCTTCTGGGTCAGGCCGTCTTCCTGCCACAGATGCATCAGCACCGGGTACTGGCCATAGCCTATACCCTTGGGGCCGAGGCGGGACGACAGGGAGCGAACCAGCAGCCGCGAGGCCAACGTGACCATGTTGCTGGCGCTGTCGCTCTTGCTGGCGGCCCTGGCGCGCGCGGCCGGCTTGGCTGCAGCCTTCTTGGGAGCCGCCTTGCGGGCAGGCGCTTTGCGGGCAGGCGCTGCCTTGCGGGCAGCGGCTTTGCGGGCGGGAGCCGCCTTGCGGGCGGGCGCTGCCTTGCGGGCGGGTGCTGCCTTGCGAGCCGCAGTCGCCTTCTTCGCAGCCGCCTTCTTAGGCTTGGCCGCGGCCCTGGTCTTCGCGGCCGCCTTGGGCTTGGCCGCGGTTTTCGCCTTGGCCGCCGTCTTGGCGGCTGCCGGACGCGCAGCCTTGGCGCGGGCCGGCTTGCGAGCAGTGGTCTTCTTCGCAGGTGCTTTCTTCCTGGTAGCTGCCATCGAAATCTAAGCCTCTGTTTCCTGGGCGTTGGGTTGCCGGGTCATATGTGGCTTGCTGCCCATTGCTGGAGGCGACGCAATTGCTTTCATTCGCTTACCTAGTTGCGCTGCCTGCCGCTGCCACACCCGCTTACTCACGCATATAGACCCACCAGGGCAGCGGGTCCAGCCCGCAATGCAATTTGGTGCGCCTTCCAATAGTACTGGTGCGGTTAGTTTGGCATTTTGGCTGACGAGTGTGGCACAAATTACCCACTCTGCCAAGCAATCAGGCGTTTACTATGCCAGCCAACGCTTGCGGCGGCGGTAATGCTTGACGTCGCGATAACTCTTGCGGCTGCCTTCGCTTAGGCCCAGGTAGAATTCCTTGACGTCCTCGTTCTCGCGCAAAGCCGTCGCCTCACCGTCGAGCACGACCCGGCCATTCTCCAGAATATAGCCGTAATCGGCATATTTCAGGGCGATGGTGGCGTTCTGCTCAGCCAATAGGAAGCTCACCCCTTCCTCGGCATTGAGTCGCTGGACGATCTCGAAGATCTCCTCGACCAGCAGCGGCGCCAGGCCCATCGACGGCTCATCGAGCAGGATGAGCTTGGGCCGCGCCATCAAGGCCCGGCCGATCGCCGTCATCTGCTGCTCGCCGCCGGAGATATAACCGGCCTGGCCGCCGCGCCGCCGCGTCAGCGCCGGGAAGTAGCTATAGACGAGATCGAGGTCCTTCTGAATGGCGCTTCTGCCGTCGCGCCGCGAATAGGCGCCGGTCAACAGGTTTTCCTCGACCGTCAGATGCTCGAAGCAGTGGCGCCCCTCCATCACCTGGACGACGCCGCGGCGCACCAGCTCCGACGGCGACAGGCTCTCGACCGCCTCGCCGAGATATTCGATGCGTCCCTTGGTTACCTCGCCGCGCTCCGAGCGCAGCAGGTTGGAGACCGCCTTCAGCGTCGTCGTCTTGCCGGCTCCGTTGGCGCCAAGCAGTGTAATGATGCTGCCTTTCGGCACCTCGAGGGAGACACCCTTGAGCACCAGGATGACGCGGTCGTAGATGACCTCGATATTGTTGACCAACAACAGTGGCGCGGCGCCACTGTTGTCGGCCTTGGCTTCGGTCATGGTCTCCGCCATGGGAACGGTCGTCCTTAGTTCGGGCAATCGCGGAATTCGACGCCCTGTTCGGCCGCGTAGGCCGCGGCTGAGGCCTCGATCATCGGCCGCACGATGTCCTGATCGGTCTCGATCCAGTCGGAGATCGACACCCAGGCGCCGTTGGTCCACTGCTGGAACATCACCGAGGCACCGCCCTCATGATCCGAGCAACTTACGGAGAAGGGCGGCACCAGGCCGGTCGCGCCGAGCGCGGCGATCTTCTCAGACGTCAGGGAAAGTCGCTCCAAGGCCTGCTGCATCTCCTCGCCGCTGACGGGACGGTTGCCGAACATGTCCATGGCCGTGCGAATGGCTTCCGTCGAAACGATGGCCCAGACGATGGCACGGTTGTAGTAGATCGAGCCGACGCGCTCGCGTGGCAGCTCACCCTCGCCGGCGTCGTAGACGTTGGCGAGGATATCCTGGATCACCGGGAAATCGGTGCCCGAGGCATGGAAGCCGGCGGCAATGTAACCCTCCGCCGCATCGCCGGCGGGAATGGTGTCCTCTTCGGCACCGGACCACCAGACGCCGACCATGTGATCGCGCGGGAAGCCGACTCGCTGGGCTTCCTTGATCGCGGTCGGGTTCATCACGCCCCAGCCGCGCAGGATCACCCAGTCTGGGCGAAAGCGCCGCGCAACCTGCAGCCAGATCGCCTTCTGATCGAGGCCCGGATGGACGACCGGGAAATGGCGCACTTCGAAGCCATACATCTCGGCCTGCCTGTCGAGAACCGGGATGGTCTCCTTGCCGTAGGCCGAGTCGTGATAGACATTGGCAATCTTCAGGCCGGCCAGGTTTTCCATGCCGCCCACCTGGCTGCCGATGAAGCGGATCTTGGCCGTGTTCTGCGACCAGTAATTCGTCATCAAGGGGAACAGATAGGGGAACACGCGCCCGTCGGAAGCATCCGTGCGGCCATAGCCGATGGTGAGGATGGGAATCTTGTCCTCCCAGGCGCGCTCGAATACCGAATAGGTGCCGCCCGTGCTCATGGGATGGAACAGCGCCATGCCGGCGCCGCGGTTCTTGAGGCGCTCATAGCATTCGATGATGCGGTCGTTCTGGTACTGGGTCTCGCACTTCTCCCAGAACAGCTTGACGCCGTTGATGCCGCCATCGCGCTTATTCAATAGCTTCATGTAGTCGATCATGCCACCGCCGAAGGCCGAGCCGCCCGCCGCATAGGGGCCGGTCCAATAGGCATTGACCGGAAAGAACTGCATCTCCTCCTCGCTCTGGGCGAGAGCCGGCGCGCTGGCTGAGAATGCCAGGGCCGATGCCAACGCGGCTGCCGCGATAAGATTACGCGTCATATCTTGTTCCTCCTCTGCCGGCGCCTTTGCGCCGATTTCCCATTGCGGTCCCCATGTGACGATACCACGCGCCACCAACCGCAGCAAAAGGCTGGCCGGCTTCCCTAATAGGGGAACGGCCACATGCGAAGCTTCTCCTTGGCGATCGCCCACAGCCGCGCCAGTCCCGCCGGTTCGACGATCAGAAAGAATATGATCAGGCAACCGAAGACGATCAGCTCGAGGTTCGAGGCCACCGCACCCGGCGCATCGGGCGCCATCACCGAAAGGATGTTGCTGATCAGGATCGGCAGCACGACGATGAAGCCGGCACCCAGGAACGAGCCGAGCACGCTGCCGAGGCCACCGATAATCACCATGAACAACACCAGAAAGGCGAGATTGATGGTGAAGGCCTGGGGCTCCACCGTGCCGAGGTAGAAGTTCACGTACATGGCGCCCGCCACGCCGCAATAGAACGAGCTGACGGCGAAGGCGAGCAGCTTGGTGCGCAGCAGGCGAATGCCGATCACCTCGGCGGCGACATCCATGTCACGCACGGCGCACCAGGCGCGGCCGATGGCGCTGCGCGCGAGGTTCTTCATCAAGACCGCCAGGATGATGACAACCACCAAGGTGAACACGTACTTCGCCTCCGGCGTCTCGATCGGGAAGCCAAGCAGGGTGATGGGCGGCGGCGTGATGACGCCGGATGGCGAATAGTTCTTGAACCAGCCGAAGTGGGTGAGGACCCACTCGATAAGAAAATGCGCGCCGAGCGTGGTCACGGCCAAATAGAAGCCTTTGATGCGCAACGACGGCAGGCCGAACACAACGCCGACGGCCGCCGCCACCAGACCGGCCAGAATGAACAGGATCGGCGCCGGCAGGATGGGATAAGCGGTGGCGAACTTATAGGCGGTGAAGGCACCCACTGCCATGAAGCCCGCGGTGCCCAGCGAGATCTGCCCGCAATAGCCGAGCAGGATATTCAGCCCCATCGCGGCAATTGTGTAGAGCAGAAACGGCAGCAGCACCGACTGCAGCAAATATTCGCTGGCCACCATGGGCACCGCCACCAGGGCCAACAGGCAGAGGCCGCCGATGAACCAGAGGTCCTGGCGGATCGTGAAGATCGCCTGATCGGCGTTGTACGTCGCCTTGAATTGACCCGCCTCGCGATAAATCACGGCCTAGACCCTTATGTGGTTAGAGGGGAGCGGTTTGATGGACCGAGGAAGCGTTTCGGGTAGGAGCGGCGCGCCGGGCGATGTGGGGCATCGTTCAAGCGTCGCGACGCATCCGCAACGCTTTCTCAGTCCACCGAAGGCCGGGCTCAGCGGCGCCCCGGCGGCGCTGAGCGCGGTCAAACCGTTTCCCTCTATCCACATAAGGGTCAGACCCTTTCGATGATCTTCTCGCCGAACAGCCCCTGGGGGCGGATCAGCAGGAACAGGGTGGCAAGGATGTAGGGGAACCAGTTTTCCAACGCGCCCCCGACAATGCCGGACAGGTAGAACTCGGCGAGCTTTTCCGAGGCGCCGATGATCAGCCCGCCGACGATGGCACCGGCAATGGAATCGAAGCCGCCGATGATGAGCACGGGCAGCGCCTTCAGTGCCAGCAGCGCGAGGCTGAAATGCACACCGAGCTTGGCGCCCCAGAGGATACCCGCGATCAGGCCGATGGCACCGGCGACGCCCCAGGTGATGGCCCAGATATGCTGCAGCGGAATGCCCACCGACATGGCCGCCTGGTGATCGTCCGAGACTGCGCGCAAGGCGCGGCCCGTGCGCGTCTTGGAGAAGAACAGGCTCAAGGCCAGCACCAGCCCGCCGGCGATCGCCGCCGCCGCCACGTCGAAGATGGTGATGTACATGTCGGCTACGTTGAGCAGCCAGCCGATCGGCTCGTCGGGTATGCCGAGGTCGAGCCTGTGCACCTCGGTGCCCCAGACCAGCTGGGCGAAACCCTCGGTGAAGAAATTGAGCCCGATGGTGGCCATGAAGAGGATGATCAGCGGCTGATTCACCAATGGCCGCAGCACGATGCGCTCGACCGCAATGCCATAGACCGCCATGACCAGCAGTGTCACCACCAGACAGGCCGCAAAGTAGAACAGGCCGGTGTTCTCGGCACCCATGATGGCCGCTTCGAGGAAGCTCACGAAGGTCAGCGCCGCGAACAGCACGAAAGCGCCCTGGGCGAAGTTGAAAATGCCGGAGGCCTTGAAGATCAGCACGAAACCGAGCGCCACCAGGGAATACATGATCCCCGACAGCAGGCCGTTGATCAGAACCTCCAGGAACAGCAGCAGCTCAGTGGCAAACGTCGCCTCAGGCATGGACCGCCCCTCGCGTCACAATGCTCATGCGCTCACTCCCAGATAGGCTTCGATGACCGCCGGCTCGGCGCGCACCTCGTCGGGGGTGCCGTCGGCGATCTTGCGCCCGTAATCGAGCACCACCACGCGATCGGAAATGTCCATCACCACCCCCATGTCATGCTCGATCAGCACGATGGTGGTGCCGAACTCGTCGTTCACGTCGAGGATAAAGCGCGACATATCCTCTTTTTCCTCGACATTCATGCCGGCCATGGGCTCGTCGAGCAACAGAATGCGCGGCTGCGCCGCCAGGGCCCGGCCAAGCTCCACCCGCTTCTGCATGCCATAGGGCAGACGCCCCACCGGTGTCTTGCGAATGGCCTGGATCTCGAGGAAATCGATGATCTCCTCGACGGCGCGGCGATGCTCCAGCTCCTCCTTGACATAACTGCCCCAATAGAGCGCCTGCCAGAAGATATTGCTGCGGACCTTGGTGTTGCGCCCGGTCATGATGTTGTCGAGGGTCGACATGCCCTTGAACAGAGCGACGTTCTGGAAGGTGCGCGCGATACCCTTGCGGGCGATCTCCGCCGGACCCGCGTTGATGCGGGGAACGCCTTCGAACAGCATCGCCCCCTGCTGTGGATGGTAGACGCCGTTGATGCAATTGAGCAGCGAGGTCTTGCCGGCGCCGTTCGGCCCGATGATGGCCAGAATCTCATGTTCGCGCACATCGACCGAGACGCCGGTCAGTGCCGTCACGGCGCCGAAGCTCAGCGAGATCTCGCGGGCGCTGAGGATGACCTCGCCGAATTTCCTGTCTTCGCTCACAGCTCAGCTTGCCTTTGCCAGGGGTGCCAGCGGCTCCCGGTCCAAAATTCTGAGATTCGCCGTGATCGAGCCTTCGCGGCCGTCCTCGAAAGTCACCTTGGCATCGATCTGCACCCGGTCCGCCTCGCTGTAGAGCGCCGCGATAAGGGTCTCGTATTTCTCGGCGACGAACTTGCGGCGCACCTTGCGCGTTCGCGTCAGCTCGTTGTCGTCGGGATCGAGCTCCTTGTGCAAGACGAGGAAACGCTGGATTTGCGAGCCCGACAGCTTGGTATCCCCGGCCAGTCCGGCATTCACTTTGTCGATCTCGCCGGCGATCAGCGTGTAGACCTCGTCCTGGGCGGCAAGATCGGTATAGCTGGTATAGGCGAGGCCACGGCGCTCGGCCCAGTTGCCCACCGCCTCGAGATCGATATTGATGAAGACAGAGACGTAATTCTTCTGGTCGCCATAGGCCACCGCTTCACGGATGAAGGGGCTGAACTTGAGCTTGTTCTCGATATATTTGGGCGCGAACATGGTGCCGTCGTTGAGCTGGCCCACGTCCTTGGCGCGGTCGATGATGCGCAGCTGGCCGTCGTCGTCGATATAGCCGGCATCGCCCGACAGGATCCAGCCGTCGGCGGTCTTGGTTTCCGCCGTGGCTTCCTCATTCTTGAAATAGCCGATGAAGGTGCCCGGCCCGCGGAACTGCACCTCGCCGCCGTCGCTGATGCGCAGTTCCACCTCCGGCAAGGGCACGCCCACGGTCTCGGCATGAACATGTCCGTCGGACTGGCCGCAGACCAGCGCCGTCGCCTCGGTCATGCCGTAGATCTGCTTTATGTTGATGCCTAGCGAGCGGTAGAAGGAGAAGATCTCGGGGCCGATCGCCTCGCCCGCCGTATAGGCGACGCGCATCTTGCCGAAACCGAGATTGTCCTTCAGCGGCCCGTAAACCAGGATATCGCCGAGGCGGTAAAGCAACCTGTCCCGAGTCGAAACCGGTTCGCCGTCGAGCATGCGCACGCCGACCCGCTCGGCCACCTTCATGAAGTAGTGGAACATGCGCCGCTTTATCGCGGCCGCATCCTCGATGCGCACCATGACCGTGGTCAGAAGATTCTCCCAGATGCGCGGTGGCGCGAAGAAATAGGTCGGGCCGATCTCGCGCAGGTCGGTCAGCACCGTGGCCCCGCTTTCGGGGCAGTTGACCGTGAAGCCGGCGCAAATCGCCTCGCCATAGGAGAACAGGTGATCGCCGACCCAGGCCATGGGCAGATAGGCCAGCACTTCCTCCTGGTCGGTCAGGTGGTCATGCAGAATGCTGTTATAGGAGGTGCGCACCAGATTGTCGTAGCTCAGCATCACGCCCTTGGGCTTGCCGGTGGTGCCGGAGGTATAGAGCATGATGGCAAGGTCGGAGCCTTTGCCGACGGCGACCTCGGTCTCGTAGTAGTCGGGATTGTCGCTGTCGAAGCGCTGACCGCGCTGCAGCATGTCCTGATACCATTCGAGCCCCGGCTCGCGATAATGGCGCATGCCGCGGGGATCGTCATAGACGATCATCTCGAGACGCGGCAGGCGATCGCGGATCTGCAGCAGCTTGTCGACCTGCTCCTGGTCTTCGACCACGGCGAAGCGCACCTCGGCATGGTCGAGAATGTAGAGCATCTCGTCGGCAATCGAATCCTGGTAGATCGGCACCGGCACGCCACCGAGCGCCTGGGCCGCCGCCGCGGCGAAATAGAGCACCGGGCGGTTGTCGCCGATGATTGCCACCTTGTCTTCGCGGCGGAAACCGTGCGCGGCCAGGCCAAGTGCCAGATCGCGCGCCTGGACGGCGGAGTGCTGCCAGGTCCAGGATTGCCAGATGCCGTAGTCCTTCTCGCGCAGGAATACGCCATTCGGGCGCTCGCGCGCCTGTTCCATCAACAATTTCGGAAAGGTGTCGTGCGCCTTCGCAGTGCCTTTGCCGGCCGAAGCTTGCATGCCCTATTCGCGCCTTTTCCGGGCCTGATAGGCCTTGCCCGAACGCGCCTCCCTGTCCAACTCACCCGTCCCTGGCCCCCACGCAGGAGGCCCGGCATATTACGTCAATAGGCAAGCGACACAAGCCATAGGTCGCCACAACGTTATGTGAGACGAAAAAAGCGGCGGCGCCCGGGGAACAAGCCTAGCTTGCTCTGGGGCGCCGCCCGCGACAAGGCTTTGCCGGGATGAGCGCATCTGCGCGGCGCGGCGGTCGCAAGTGGTACGACAGGTTCAGCTAAAATGGCGCTTGGGCCGCGCCCAGTCGGTGACCGCCGTCACACCTGCTGCTCAGTCAGGCGCCAGCGCCAGAACATGGCCGCCCACATAGAGCTTCATGACTTCGGCGGCATTGGCCTGGTTGACCGCAACTTCGACCAGGCCGCAGGAATTCTCGTACCACATCACCGTGCCGGGCTGCACGTCCGAGAAGATATGGGCCCGCGCAACGCTTACATCGGCGATCTTCAGCACAGCATCCTTAGGCAGGGTGAAGGCGCGAACGCCGGTCATGGCATTGCCGTAATGGTCGATGTAGACGATTTCGCCAAGGTCGTTCGGCCAATCCATGCCGACCGCGCTCTCGCCGTCGAAGGGCTCGCCCGGCACGGCATCGCCGCGGGCCAGCATGCCCGCCACCGGCGCGAACAGGTCGCGGCCGTGGAAGGTGCCGGAGAGATATTCTGGCCGCCAGGTGATCTCCCACCATTCCGCGTCACCCGCATGCTTGGCGACAACCGCGAACAGGCCGTTGTCGGGCCCGACATACCAGCGCCCCGCGGCGCGCATGATGATCGCCCGGCGGTCGGTCCGCCCGACCCCCGGATCGACCACGCCAAGCACCACACCGCCGGCCGGCAGGTGCTGCACCAGGGCCGCCAGCAGATAGGCCGCCGCACGATAATCGAACATCGGCGCGTCGTGCATCAGGTCGACAACCGTCTCGCCCGGCGCCGCATCCGCCAACACCGCGGAGAGCTGCCCGACATAGGGACCATTGCCACCGAAATCACTGAACAGGTAAATCATGGGGGCGGACTATACGAGGCTGGGAAAATAATGGCGAGACGCGCGGACGAAAACGAAACGGTGGAGCTGACCATCGACCTCCTGGGGGCCGCCGGCGATGGCATCGGCCACCTGCGCGACGGCAGGCCGGTCTATGTGCCCTTCGCCCTGCCCGGCGAAACCCTGCGGCTGCGGCTCGGCCACAAACGCGGCCAAGGCATCAGCGCCGAGGTCGTCGCCAGGCTCAGGGAGGCGCCGGAAAGGGTCGAGCCACCCTGCCCCCATTTCGGCAGCTGCGGCGGCTGTGCGGTGCAGCATCTTGGCCAGGACGCCTATGGCAAGTGGAAGCGGGGCTTGGCGATGGCGGCCTTGGCGCGGCGCGGCCTCGGCGACGCGCCGGTGGGCGAGCTGGTGGTGATCCCGCCCGGAACCCGGAGGCGGGCGCGCTTCTCGGCCGAACGCCGGCGTGGCTCGATAGCCTTCGGCTTTCACCGCCGGCGCGGCCGGCGCGTGGTCGATATCGCCTCCTGCGCCCTGCTGGTCCCGGCGCTCGCGGACGCCATCCCCGCCTTGCGCGCGCTTTGCGCCGATTTGCTCGACGACGGCGAGCGCCTCAGCGTCCAGGCCCTGGCATCCGACACGGGCCTGGATCTGGTCATCGCCCGCCAGCGCGATCTCACCTTGGCCGAGCGCGAGCGCCTGGCCGCCTTTGCCGAGGCGGAAGATATCGCCAGCCTGGCCTGGGAAGACGACGGGCCGATAGCGCTGCGGCGCGAAGTGCGCGTGAATGCCGTCTTGCTTCCGCCCGGTGCCTTCCTGCAGCCGAGCGCCGAGGGCGAGGCGGCAATTCGCGCCGCCGTGGAAGCCGGATTGGGCGCCGCCAAGCGCGTGGCCGACCTCTTCAGCGGCTGCGGCACCCTGGCCCAAGGGCGCGATGCGCACCGGATCGACAGCAACCCCGACGCCAAACCGGACGAGGTGCGCGATCTCTTCGCGCGCCCCTTGGCCGGAGACGAGCTTGCCCGTTTCGATGCCGTGATCTTCGACCCGCCGCGCGCCGGCGCCCGCGCCCAGGCGCAAGCGCTGGCCGCCAGCGCCGTGCCCTGCGTCATCGCCGTAAGCTGCGATGCCGGCACCTTCGCCCGCGACGCCCGCAGCCTCGCCGACGGCGGTTACGATATCGAAACGATAACCCCCATCGATCAGTTCCCCTGGTCCGCCGAGCTCGAGCTGGTGGCTGTGTTCCGGCGCGCCTGATACCAGCTTGCACAGACAGGAACCCGCCAGCGAGACCTGGTGCTCAAGATCCGAGGCGATATCCCGTGCCGTGAACGGTCCGGATCAGCTTGTTGTCAAAGCCGTCGTCTACTTTTTGCCTGAGGCGTTTGACATAGAGGTCGACAATATTGCTCGGCGCCTCACGAGTATCGCCCCACACCTGATCCTCGATCACGCTGCGATTGAGATCCCGGTCGGCGCGTCGCATCATATATTCGAGCAATATGAATTCGGTGTGCGTGAGCTTTATGGGTTCGCCGCCGCGGCTGACGTCATGACTGTCGGTGTCGAGAACCAGGTCATCCACCGTGAGCACTGGGTCGAGCTGAAGCGCAGCCGGGCGCTCCAACAGGGCGCCGATGCGAACCAGCAATTCCTTGAACGAAAACGGCTTAGTCAGATAATCGTCGGCGCCGGCACCGAAGCCGAGCAGCTTGTCATCGAGCGTATCCCGCTCGGTCAACATGATAATGGGCGTCTTGACGCCTTCGTTGCGCAATTCCGCGCAGATGGTATTTCCATCCATGACCGGCAGCATGACGTCGAGCAATATCAGGTCGTAACCGCCGGCTAGCGCCAGGTCGAAGCCCTCGCGGCCATTGCTGGCGACGTCGACAGCGTAACTCTCCGCTTCCAGCCCCTTCATGACGAAGCTGACAACGCGGCGGTCGTCTTCGACAAGCAGTATCTTCATGCCTCACCGCCCACCGACAACACGGTGCAAGGCAAGGTGACAACGACCGTAGTGCCCTCGCCGCGTATGCTGCTTACTCGAATTTCCCCGCCATGGCCCCGGCTGATCGACTGGGCGATGGCTAGCCCCAGACCGGTGCCGTCGCCCATCGCGACGGCATCGTCGGCCCGGAAGAAGCGCTCGAAGATATGCGGCAATGCCGCCTGGTCGATGCCCACGCCACTGTCCGTTACGGTAACCGTTACGTTCTCATCCTCGACTTGCATATCGATGCTCACCTTGCTGCCTGCCGGCGAGTACTTTATCGCATTGTCTATAATGCTATGGAAGAGCTGTGCCAAGCGCTGACGGTCGCCATTCACGACAACACCGTCGCGCAAGGCGCTCAATAGGTCGATCTCGCTGAAGCGCGCGACGTTGCGGAATCTGGCGCAGGCGGATGCCAGAACCTCCGACAGCCCCAGCGCCGAGATATCGTATGACATTTGCCCGGCCTCCGAGCGGGCGAGGAACAAGAGCTCGTCGACAAGCACCGCCAGTTGCGTGGCGCTGGCATCGATGTTCTCGAGGGCGTCGCGATAGTCGGCGTCCGTCTTCCTGCCCCGCAAGGCGACCTCGGCCTCGCCGCGAATCGCCGTCAGCGGTGTCTTCAGCTCATGGGATATGTCGGCAAAGAAGCCCTTCCGGTCGGCAATCATCTGCCCCAGGCGAGCCACCATGTCATTGAAACGCACCGCCAGCCTGGCAAGCTCATCATCGCCGCGGACCACGGCTCGCGACTCCAGGTCGCCGGCCGCGACGGCGTCCGTGACGTCCAGCAGCGCGGACACGCCTCGGGTCACATTCCTGTGGCTTGCAGCGGCAATGACAAAGCTGATACCCGCGGCGGCGACAAGCAGTGCCGTGATCACCTTGCGTCCCCAATTGCTGCGTGCGAGCGCCGTCTCCGAGACGTAGGCTATCTCCTGGTCCTCCTGCAGGAAGAGCATGTCCAAGGCCTCCGCGAGGTCGACGATTCGCGGCTGCACGGAGGACACCAGAGCAGCGTGACCGGCTCGCTCTCCCTCTTGTTCGAGCAATCGCAGCATGTCGGTAATGGCAATGTCGACCTCGCGGGAGCGCACGTCGAGCTCGTCGACGAGTACCTCGTGGTGTCCAACATGGAGTGCGACGAACACTTCCACATTGGTCAGAATGGCATGGTCGGCCGCGCGCACACGGTCCACCATTTCCTCTTCGCCAGCGCTGGCGACCGCCTCTTGCGCCGCCGTCTGGAGCTCGAACAGGCGGCTCCTGATTTCCCATGCCGCATGGGCTTCCGGGATCTCCTCGTGCGAAAGCTCCAGGAGCGTCATTTCGAGTTCGTACATCTGCACGAGAGCCGTGACGACGATGCCCATGATCGGCAGGCCGACGGCCAAATATCCGATCAGCAGCTGCCCGCCGATCGAGCGGTACCAAGGCGCCCGGGCATTCAAGGCAATTCGCTCCTATGCCGCATCGCGAATATCCCCCCCATTTGCGACTGACATCTTGGATACGCCGGGCAGAATACGAGGAAGCACGCCACGGTGTCTACCACCAGGACGGGCAGACCCTGACGTCGCGCTCGACACCTCCATGGGCGCCGCGAATTGGATAAGGCATCCCTTATGGACGCCAGCCTTCCCCTATCAACAGGTCGAGGCGGAAATTCCACCGCTCGAGAAATAGCTGCAGCCGTCGCTTCCTGTCGAAAGGGTGCTTTGGCCATCACCGCTACTAATGACCGAGCCCCCGCCGCCCGATCCGGAGGCCTGATTTGCCGCCGCATTGAGATCGAATGCCGGCGGGCCGCCCTCGACGCCTCCGATGCCTTCGGCGTTGAGCCAATAGCGGCCCGGTTCCACCGAGCCATATAGGCTGATCAGGTAGGCCGGCTCGGAGGCATGAATTTCGCGGGCGTTGATGAAGACATTGGTCCCGCCGCCCGAGGCGTCGGGGCGCAATGGCCCGCCCAACTGAAGGTAGGGCTCGATCTGCGCGCTCGACGGCCCGCCCTCGAGACCGACGTAACCCGAGATCGGATCGTACCAGTAGCGGCCGGGCGCGATCGGGCCGTAGGCTTGCGTCAAGGCCGCCACGATATCGTCGCTCAGGTGAGCGCCGTTGACCACCACCCCCGACTCGGCTTGCGCCGGAGCAGTGGGGACGCCCCCCACCATGAACACGAACACTACCGCTACGACCGGGGCGAAGATTGGCGAGAACAATGCGGACATCGATCGCCGACACGAATTGGACGTCATCGGGCTCTCCATTCGTCTGGGACAAGGAGACGCGCAGCTCCGAGTTTAACACAGAGAGACCCCAAGTTCGCTTGTCACGCCGCGTATGAGGGGAAGCCTCATGGACGGCTCCCACGGACCGCGCAGCCACCGTCGGCTGCAGAACGCCGAGCGGGCCCGGCGAACGGGCTTTGCCGAGGATCGGCCTTGTCCCAACCATGACATTTCAGGCCGTCAGTTATGGTGCCAACGAATCGTCGCCCGACACGCGCCCAGGCCTATGCGGCTCTGCTATTCTCGACCGACCGCTGTTCTCGACCGGCTTTACTCGGCGGCCGCGATGGCTTGGCGCTGCACCGCCCTGGTCGCCAGAACAGTGCCGGCGGCGACGACCATGAAGGCCGGCGCCAGAATGAACATGAATTGTGGATTGCCCGAATCCATGACCCAGCCGAATAGGATCGGGGTAACGATACCGCCGACATTGAACCCGGCGGTGACGAAGCCGAATACCTTGCCGGTCTGACCGGGCGGGGTGACCGCGCGCACGAGCATGTCACGTGACGGCATGATCATGCCGAAGAGCAGTCCGGCGATGGCCATTGCCGTGATCACCCCGAGGCTGGACCAGGTGCCGAACCCGAGCAGACAGATAATGCAGGCGGTGGCTAGGAACCCGATCATCGCGATACGCTCGTGATAGGCTGTGCGATCAGCGATATAGCCGCCAATCAAAATGCCGGTCGCATTGCCGACCAAATAGAGGGTCAACGCGAGCTGTGCCTGACTCAGTGCCATGTCATGGACGTTGACAAAGGCGACGACGCCGAAGCCGCTCAGGCCACCGGCAGATATGGCAATGAGCGTGAAAAAAGCGAAACACATCAGGATTGGCTTGGAGAACAAGAGCTGCAATCCGGCCGCGTCGGGGTCGTGACGTGCCTCAACGGTGCTTGCAGCTTCGCTATGCTCGGTGATCAGCAAGCCGCGGCCGACGACCAGCAAAAGCATTACGGCCATGCCCAGACCGGCGCTCAGCCATAGACCGCTCCGCCAATCGCCATACTGTAATGCTGCCGCCATGACCAGTGGCGCTGTCGCACCACCGGCGAACCCGGCGAAGGTATGGAGACTGAAGGCACGGCCCATGCGATCGCCGCTGACGGTGGCGGAAAGGATGGCGTAGTCGGCTGGGTGATAGACGCTGTTGGCCAACCCTGCCAGTCCGGCAAAGCCGACAAGAGCCCAATATGTCGGCAAGAACCCGATACCGGCAAAGGCCAACGAGCCGATTGCGACCCCGGCGATCAACGGTCTTGCTGCGCCGAGCCTATCGACGAGAAATCCCATCGGCGGCTGCGAGATCAACGACGCCGCGTTGAATACGGTGATGGCGAGGCCGAGCGCCGTGTAGCTGACGCCGAATTCCACTTTAAGCAACGGCATCAACGGTGGCAGAACGAAGACGAAATAGTGGCTCAAGAAATGCGCTGCGCCGACGAGCAGGATGATTCGCCCGTCGCGTCCCGGGAAGCATGTCATCTTGCCCACATGCCTCCCTCTGGCCAGTCACGCGGCTTCAAAAAATAAGGTCCTGGGGATTGGGCGGCCTTACGCGCCCGCTCGAAGCAACTCGATACCGCCAATCCCGCAACATCTGGAATCGGAAGAATAGGCAAATCTCTGCCGGAAAACGACTGCTGTTGTCACAATTTCAGACGTAGATTCAGGCTCGCTTTTTCGCCCGACCAAGACCCTGACCGGTCATAGTGGTGGATCCGAGCCCACGTCATACTGGTGTGTGGTGCGCCGATCCGAGGGCCTTCAACGCTCTCGCCGATGCTCACTCGACGATCGATTTGGCTAACAGCGCATCCACATGGATGTCCGCACTGTCGAGGACCGGACAGCCCGGATCATGCTCATCGAACGCGAGAAACAGGTCGGTCAGCGTTCTTGGATCGACTGGATGTAGTACACCAGCTCCAATATCTTCCTTCTGACCTCGCGACGGCGTTCGTCAGGGTCACATTCGTCTCGGCAGCGCCCCATATACCGTTCGCCCCAGACCGGCATCTCGCGAGGACCGTGTGCCGCCACCTCGTTGCTTCCGTCGATGGTCTGAAAGACCGCCTCGAGTGGAAACACTCCGCCATTGTTCTTGGAGATTTGTGTCAGATTGCCGGCATCCATACCTTGGAAGAGCCTGGTCAGAAAACCGAAGCCCTTGCCGTCCTCGCCGTGGCAGGACGCACAGGAGTTCCTGAACTCATCCGCGGTCGGCTCGAAAATTCCCTGCACATCTTGTGCGTTCGCCAATGCAGCCTGACAGAGCGCGAACGCAGCTGCCACCACCAAAGCGCGAATGGTTTGGGACATCATATTTTGGCTCCTTCTTGCCAAGCGAGGTGCTGTCGCGTTTCGGATACCTCGGAACTATGGAAGCTGCGAGGCCGATAGCCGGGCACCCAATGTTCGGTTCCGGCAACACCGAATCTCCCTAAGCGGAGCCACTGTCGCCGATGCCGGCGGCCATCGCACTGATGTAAATCAGCCCGTCGGCTGCGCGAAGCTCTAGCGTCCCTTGCCCACAATCTCGGCGTGATCTAGCTGATACCTTCGACGGGCCCCTTAGCAGGCCGTTTAGCCCCCAGCTCCGAGCCTCAAGACGCTCCGGCCCAAATGCTATAAAAATGTCCCATCTCGGAAGTTTGTCACGTCTGATCCCTGCTCCAGTCACAGGCATCATCTCGAACAGAAAACATGGCACGATTGCCACCCGCGCCGACTTGGAGCACCATCGTCAGTGTTGGGATGCGTTTGTCGAATGTCGAATTGGGGGACACCATGACTATAGTCGCTAAGTTACGCATTGCTGCACTTGCCGCCGCGACGGTGTTGTTCGCACAGCCGGCCAGCGCCACCTGTCTGGACGATGCTGTTGTCGCGAACCTGGTCGCCGGTTACCCCACGACACCGGTTACCGGTATCCCGGTGGATATCAGCCTCGATGACGCCTACTGCACCCAGGCCAAATATGTCGCCCTCCTGCGCCAAAGCTTCGGGGAGCCTATCGGATACAAAGTTGGCTTCACGGGCAAGGCAACGCAGGAACGCTTTGGCATTCCGAACCCGGCAATGGCGGTGCTGTTCGAGCCGATGTTCATTGCGAACGGCGGCACCATCGTTCGCGATTTCGGCCACCGCACGATCATCGAGCCCGATCTTATGGTGGTTGTGAAAGACGCGGGCATCATGGACGCCACCACCGAGCTTGAGGCCGCCGCGCATCTGAGCAGTGTCCACGCATTCATGGAACTTGCCGCGATCCAATTTGCCAAGGAGGAGAAGCTCACTGGCCCTGGTGTGGTCGCGCTGAACATGGTCGCCACGCGGATGGTCATGGGGCCTGGCTTGCCGGTGGAAGCGACGCCAGCATTTGTTCAGGCCATGGCCGACATGGAAACCGTGTTCACCGACGAGACAGGAACCGTTATCCAATCCGCGCCCGGCTCGACGCTGCTGGGCAATCCGTTGCGCGTGGTTTTGTGGCTTGTCGAGGAGATGAAACAACGCAACGAGACTCTCAGGGCTGGTGACCGGCTCAGTCTCGGATCGGTTGGCAAGCTATTCCCGCTCACAGAGGGCGGCAAGACCTACACATACACGCTCAATGGTCTACCCGGCGGATCGATCGAGACCAGCGTGAGCATCGACTAACGAGATGCGCAGGCGTCCCTGTGGTCCTCGTCGGCTGTGCCTCTACAAGCAAACTCGATCCGGTCGGCGCTCTGACGGCAAGGGCTGACCCACAACGGTTCTCGAGCGCTTCAATTACAGCGCCTGGCTAACAAGGTCGGGACGGAGGTCGCCTAACTCTCGTCCGCTATGCCCAACTCGCCTTAATTGAGCGAATTGGCTCGACACACCCCATTGAGACCGCCAGTCGCACGTCGTACTATCGGTTATTCGATCAGGGAACGAGGGGCATGGGCGAGGCCAAGCGCAAACTGGCGGCCATATTGAGCGCGGATGTGGTCGGCTACAGCCGGCTTATGAGCGACGACGACCGAGCCACATTGGAGGGTCTGAAGGTTCTCCGCGCCAGCATGACGCGGTACATAGCAGCCCGTTGATTAAGTGGCTTTGCTGATTCTCACTCCCAGACGATGAA
>CAYPAX010000043.1:0-35611 GCA_964408735.1 uncultured Rhodospirillaceae bacterium
TCATCGTCTGGGAGTGAGAATCAGCAAAGCCACTTAATCAACGGGCTGCTAAGCGGCACTTTCCAGAATGACGGCATTGTGCAGGCCGTCAATGGCGGCACACTTGAGATCGATACCGCCAGCTTCGTCCACAACGGCACCATCGCACCGGTGGTGGGTAGCACCCTCAACATCTATGCCGGCGCCTTTACCATCGGCGCAGCCAGTGGCGTCGCGGTCTCAGGGACAGGCACGCTGCGGCTTGGCGATAGCAGCTCGACCTGGGACAACCAGGGGACAATCACGGCTGAGGACACGGGAACAAGCCTGTATCTTAACGGCAATTGGAGCAACACCGGGACCATTACCGCCAGCGATGTCGACGTTACTTTCGGTGGCAATTTCACGACCGGCGACATTGCCACCGGCAGCCGCTTTATCGATGCGGATCCGAACACCGGCGCAATATCGGTAACCGGCGCCATGAACTTCGAGAGTGGCGACTTCACACTCGATGCGGCGACCGGCACGTGGGTGCTGACCAATGGCGCGCGCTTCTTTGACGGCACGCTCAAGCTTGCTGACGGCGAGACCTTGTCGCTGGTTCGCGATCCCGCCTATTACTGGGGCTACAACGACGGCTATCTCGACAACATGACCGTCTGGGGCGACCTCACGCTCAACAGCACCTATTACGATCTCATTGTCTGGAACGGTCTGACCCTGCACGATGAGACCGGCAGCGGCAACGGCATCTTTACCCTTCAGGGCAACACCGACATCCAGTTCCACGGCACCCAGACCCTTCACGCCGGGCGCATCGTCTTCGATGGCGCCAGCAACACCGATATGTTCGTCTGGGACTCGGGCACCGTCGTCACGCTTGCCAACGGCACCGAGATCATCGGCGGCACCGGCGATATCGAAATCGGCACGGGCGCCACGCTGATCAACCAAGGCCTGATTTCGTCGGAGGTTTCCGGCCAGACGCTGCGCATCGGCGGCAGCTATACGACCGGCACGTTCCAGAATGACGGCGTGGTGCAGGCAAGCAACAGCGCCACCCTGCGCGTCGGCACCAATACCTGGTCGAACTCGGGCACGCTGAGCGCGTCAGGCGCCGGCACAACCCTCATCCTTGCCGGCGCATGGTCGAATACGGGCACTATCAGCGTGTCCGACGCGGACATAAATTTTGCCGGTAATTTCACGGCCAGCGATGTCGCCATCGGCACGCGCTTCATCGATAGCGCGACGAACTCCGGCCTGGTCAGGATAAGCGGCAATTTCGACTTGGAGAGCGGCGAGTTCACGCTCGATGCCGCGAGCGGCAGTTGGACGCTGAACAATGGCGGGCGCATCTTCGACGGCACGCTGAAGCTCGCCGACGGCGAGACCCTGTCGCTGGTTCGCGACCCGGCGTTCTACTGGGGCTACAACGACGGCTATCTCGACAATATGACCGTCTGGGGCGACCTCACGCTCAACAGCACCAATTACGATCTCATTGTCTGGAACGGCTTGACCCTGCTCGACGAGACCGGAGCCGGCAACGGCATCCTCACTATGCAGGGCGCGACCGACATCCAGTTCCACGGCACCCAGACCCTGCATGCCGGGCGCATCGTCTTCGACGGCACCACCGAGACGGACATGTTCGTCTGGGACTCGGGCACCGTCGTCACGCTTGCCAACGGCACCGAGATCATCGGCGGCACCGGCGATATCGAAATCGGCACGGGCGCCACGCTGATCAACCAAGGCCTGATTTCGTCGGAGGTTTCCGGCCAGACGCTGCGCATCGGCGGCAGCTATACGACCGGCACGTTCCAGAATGACGGCGTGGTGCAGGCAAGCAACAGCGCCACCCTGCGCGTCGGCACCAATACCTGGTCGAACTCGGGCACGCTGAGCGCGTCAGGCGCCGGCACAACCCTCATCCTTGCCGGCGCATGGTCGAATACGGGCACTATCAGCGTGTCCGACGCGGACATAAATTTTGCCGGTAATTTCACGGCCAGCGATGTCGCCATCGGCACGCGCTTCATCGATAGCGCGACGAACTCCGGCCTGGTCAGGATAAGCGGCAATTTCGACTTGGAGAGCGGCGAGTTCACGCTCGATGCCGCGAGCGGCAGTTGGACGCTGAACAATGGCGGGCGCATCTTCGACGGCACGCTGAAGCTCGCCGACGGCGAGACCCTGTCGCTGGTTCGCGACCCGGCGTTCTACTGGGGCTACAACGACGGCTATCTCGACAATATGACCGTCTGGGGCGACCTCACGCTCAACAGCACCAATTACGATCTCATTGTCTGGAACGGCTTGACCCTGCTCGACGAGACCGGAGCCGGCAACGGCATCCTCACTATGCAGGGCGCGACCGACATCCAGTTCCACGGCACCCAGACCCTGCATGCCGGGCGCATCGTCTTCGACGGCACCACCGAGACGGACATGTTCGTCTGGGATTCCGGCACCATCGTGACCCTGGCGGCAGGAACAGAGATCATCGGCGGCACCGGCGACATCGAGTTTGGCAGCGGCGCTACGCTGATCAACGAAGGCCTGATCTCGGCCGAGATATCCGGCGAGACCATGCGGATCGGCGGCAATTATGTCTCCGGAACCTTCGTCAATTCCGGCACGCTGCAAGCCATCAACGGCGCCAACCTCGGCATCGGCGTGCCATTCACCAGCGCGGTAACGATGCTGGCCGATGGCATCGAATCCGACATTACCTACAGCAAGGATTTCTCCCTCGGCTGGGTCGGCACTGCGACGCTCGACGTCACGGATGGCGGCGATCTCACCCAGACCAGCTCCGGACACACTGTTATCGGCGGCGTGAGCGGCACCGATGCGGTGGTGACGGTCAATGGTGCCGATGGCATCAACACCTCGACCTTCGATGCCGGCAGCCTGTTGGTGATTGCCGAGAGCTTTGAATTCGGCGGCAACGTCCGCGGCGGTGTCGGCACCGGCGGCACCGCGACGATCACGCTTGGCGAGTTCGGCATTCTCGAGGCGACCAACATCTATCTCGGCACAGGCGGCACGCTCGGTGGCGACGGTAGCATTGTCGGCACGATGACCCTGGAAGGCGGCGTGATAGCCGCCGGCAGCTCCGCCGGAACGCTGACCCATACCGGCAACCTGGTGCTCGACAGCGGCTATCTGATCACCGAGATCGGCGGGACTGTGGCCGGCGCATATGACTTCTACGACGCCTCGGGCGATGTCAGCCTCGACGGCGGCGTCCTGGTGTTCGATTTCATCAACGGCTTCGTTCCGGCTGCCAACGACGCGGTGGTCTTCATGCAGGCGGACGGCAGCATTAACGAGGTCAACGGCGACTTCGCCCACGCCGTGGTCGGTGTGCAGCAGAGCTTCTCGTACACGGTCGAGTTCAGCGACATCGGCAACGACACAGTGATGGACGGCGTCTTCACCGCGCTAAATAGTGATGTCAGCGGCACCTCGACCTTGTTCACCGGCGGCGGCGGCGATGACCTTTTTGCCAGCGGCGGCGGCGACGACATTCTCGATGGCAATCTCGGCGACGACGTCCTGAGCGGCGGCGGCGGCGGAGACCTCTTCTTCTACGACCTTGTGCAGGACGAAGGCAGCGATACGATCCTCGATTTCAGCACCGCCGAAGGCGACAGTTTCCGTTTCGAGAACGTCGCCGATGTGGACAATGCTGGCAACACCGGCACGCCGGATTCCGCTATCGACATAAACGATGTCGTCGAAGCCTACGTCAATGACGGCGGTGGCAGCGGCATCGATCAGATGACCCTCGAAAGCGGCACGACGATCTTCATCAGCGATATCAACGATACCCTGAACGATATCGTCGACATCGCCGCCAACAGCCAGATTATCTGACTTTAATGCCGTAGCACCTTGCCGGCGCGGGCACCGGTGTGCTCGTCGTCGCGCAGGATGACATGGCCGTTGCAAATCGTCGCCTTGTAGCCGTCGGCGCGCTGGATGAAGCGCTTGGCGCCATGCGGAAAATCAAAGACCATCTCGGGCATGCGCTCGGCCAGCCGGTCAAGGTCGACGACATTGATGTCGGCGCGCAGCCCCGGCGCAAGCGTGCCGCGGTCGGAAAGCCCCATGACCCGTGCCGGGCCCGAGGTGATGCGGCGCACCGCTTCTTCAAGCGAATAGAGCCCGGCATCGCGCGCCCAGTGCGACAGCACGAAGGTCGACCAGCCCGCATCCATGATCTGGCTGACATGGGCGCCGGCATCGCCGAGCCCGGGCATGACGAAATCCCGCGATAGCACACGAGTCAACGAGTCCAGGTTCTGATTGAAGAAGCGCACCGTGAACAGCGCCCGGCCGTCGCTTTCGTCCGAAAGCCTGAGGAAGGTCTCGACGGGGTGTTCGCCGGCCGCATCGGCCAGGGCCTGTAGGCTGCTCTCGCGCCCACCCGTGTAATGCGGCTTGCCGCTGTCGCCGAGCCAGACGATGTGGTCCATGCCGGTGAGACGCCAGATCGGCCCGTAGTCGTCGAGATTTTCGCCCTTGGCGGTCTCGATAAGCTGCCGGCGCGTGGCCGGATCGCGGATTGCCGCCAGACGCGCATCGAAGTCCATGCGGGCCAGGCGCCGCCAGGGCTCCGGGCGCCAGATCAGGCTGCATTGCAGGCCGGTGACGAAGCCCGAGCCGCGCGGGATGGCGACGGCGTTGATATCGAGCCCGTCGGCACGCATGGCCGAGACCGCATCGCAAATGCCGTCGCCGAAATCGTTGGTCGGGCCGGCCGCCATGCTGAACAGCACGCGACCGCCCGAGGCGCGCGCCTCCTTGGCCAGCAGATCGACCTCGCCGCCCATGTCGTTGCGCAGGTTCATCACGTTCTGCATCAGTCCGCCTTCCGGCCCGATGGCCTGGGCGATGTCGACCAGCTCCTGATGATCGGCATGGGTGCCCGGCACATGGCGGCCGTCGGGCAAGGTGTGGAACAGCAGCCTGGAGGTGGAGAAGCCGACCGCCCCGTCCTTGACCGCGTCGCGCGCGATCTCCGCCATCTGCCGGCGCTCATCCGCCGTCGCCTGCTCCTCCACCGCGCGCTCACCCATGACATAGAAGCGCAGCGCGCAATGGCCGATCAGGCCGGCGACGTTGATGGCCGGATCCATCCTCTCGATACTGTCGAGATAGTCGCCGTAGCTCTCCCAGTCCCAGGGCAGTCCCGAGAGGATGGCCTCGCGCGGGATATCCTCGACCGCCTCCATCATGCCGGCGAGCAGCTCGCGGTCGTCGGCCTTGCAGGGCGCGAAGGTGACACCGCAATTGCCCATCAGCGCCGTGGTCACGCCATGCCAGGAGATCGGCGTCAGCATGGGGTCCCAGCCGATCTGTGCATCGAGGTGAGTATGGATATCGACAAAACCCGGGGTGACGATATGGCCCTCGGCATCGATCTCCTCGCGGCCCGTGCCGGAGATCTCTCCCACAGCCACGATGGTGTCGCCGTCGACGGCTATGTCACCGCTAACCGGCTCGGCGCCACTACCGTCCACGATGGTGCCGCCGCGGATAACCAGATCATGTGTCATGTCACTCTCCCTCGAGCCTATTGTTGTCGTATAGGTGACAGGCCACGCTGTGGCCAGTCGCCTCTTCCTTGAGAGGCGGCATCGTGGACGCGCATTCCGGTGTCGCATCGGGACAGCGCGGGTGGAACGGGCAGCCCGTCGGCGGGTCCAGCGGGCTCGGCACCTCGCCTTCGAGCAGACGCACCTCGCGCGCGGATTCGGCATCCGGCGAGGGGATCGGCACCGCGGAAAGCAACGCCTGGGTGTAGGGATGCTTGGGGTCGCGGTAAAGGTCGACGCGATCGGCCACCTCGACCACCTTGCCCAGATACATCACCATCACCCGGTCGCTGATATGACGCACCACGGACAGGTCGTGCGAGATGAACAAATAGGTGAGATTGAGCTCGCGCTGCAGCGATTCCAGCAGGTTGATGATCTGCGCCTGGATGGAGACGTCCAGCGCCGAGACCGGCTCGTCACAGACCACCAGGCTGGGGCGCACCGCAAGGGCGCGGGCGATGCCGATACGTTGGCGCTGGCCACCGGAGAATTCGTGCGGATAGCGCTCGCCCATGACCTGGCCGAGGCCGACCATGTCGAGTAGCTCGCTGACCTTTTGGCGATAGGCTTTGCGCCCTTCGGTAAGGCCGTGGGCGACCAGCGGCTCACCGATAATGTCCTTGACGCGCATGCGCGGGTCGAGCGCCCCGAACGGGTCCTGGAAGACCATCTGCATCTTGCGCCTGAGGGGGCGCATGGCGGCGCGGCTGAGGAAGCTGATGTCCTCACCGTCGAAGGTCACCCGGCCACCGGCGATATCGACCATGCGCAGGATGGCAAGCCCCGTGGTGCTCTTGCCGCAGCCGCTTTCGCCAACCAGACCAAGGGTTTCGCCACGGCGAACATCGAAGGAGACGCCGTCTACCGCCTTTACCGAGCGCACCGATTTGCCGCCAAGCAGACCGCCATGGAGGGGAAACTCGACCCGCAGGTCTTCGACCGAGACGATGGTGTCAGGCGTGCTCATGCATACCCACCCAGCAGGCTGAGGCATGGCCATCACTGCCGCCTTCAAGTTCCGGACGCTCGCTTGCGCATCTTTCGACGGCATAGTGACAGCGCGGCCGGAAGGGGCAGCCTGGTGGCAGGGCCGCAAGATCTGGCGGCTGACCCAGGATCGGCTCGAGGCTCTCGCGCTTGTCTTCGTCGAGCCTGGGCATCGAATTCATCAGTCCCACGGTATAGGGGTGACGCGGGTGGTTGTAGATTTCCCGCGCCGTGCCCGACTCGACGATGCGCCCGGCATACATGACGTTCACCCGATCGGCATAGCGCGCCACCACGCCGAGATCATGGGTTATCAGGACCAGCGCCGCATTGGTTTCGCGCGTCAGCTCCTTGAGCAGGTGTAAAACCTGCGCCTGCACCGTCACGTCGAGCGCGGTCGTCGGCTCGTCGGCGATGATGAGTTGCGGCTCGCAGGCAATGCTCATGGCGATCATCGCCCGCTGGCGCATGCCGCCGGAAAATTCGTGCGGATAGGCGTCGACGCGCTGCTCCGGGTCGGGGATGCGCACCTTGCGCAGAAGCGCGACGCAACGCTCACGCACGCTCTTGCGCGGCTCCTTGCGGTGCACCTCGATGGGCTCGCCGACCTGACGGCCAATGGTGAGCGACGGATTGAGCGAGGTCATCGGCTCTTGAAAAATCATGGCGATGCGGTCGCCGCGAATGCCGCGCATCTCGGATTCCCCCATCGCCAGCATGTCCTGGCCCTCGAAACGGATCTCGCCGCCGACGATGCGCCCGGGAGGATTGGGAATCAGTCCCATGACCGAAAGCGCGGTAACGCTCTTGCCGGAACCGCTCTCGCCGACGATGGCCATGGTTTCGCCCGCGCGGACGTCGAACGAGACCCCGTCCACGGCCTTGACCACCCCGCCATCGGAACGGAACTGGGTTTGCAGGCCGCGGACCTCGAGCAGAGGCGTCTCGGGATCGTCCACTACGACCCGCACCCCAACTCGCGCTTCATATCCTGGTCGATCCAGGCTCGCGCATAGACCGGCCCGGGGCGCACCGCGCCAACGCGAAGCTCGCCGTAATAATTCTTCACATACGGCCACCAGGCGGAATAGACCGCCAAGGTCGGCAACCAGACATGGGGCACGCGCTCGGCGATGATGTAGACGTTGAGATTACGAAGCAACTCATCCCGCGCTTCCTTGTCGCGCATCACCAGCGCCTCGTTATAAGCCTTGTCAAACCACTCGTCGGCATGGAATGCGGGGTTCCAGGTCTGTCCGGTCATAAAGCTCTTGCGCAACACCGAGAAGGGATTGCCCTCGCTGTTGTTCATCAGATAGCCCGCCGTCTGGTCCGGCTCGCGCATCTTGGCGCGGAAGGTGGGATAGTCGAGCGGCACGGCGATAAGCGAGATGCCGACGCGCTGGTAATAGGCTTCCAGCATGGCAATCAAATCTAGGTGGTAGTTGGAGACACTGGCGAACATCACCTCGAATTCGAAGCCGTCTGGATAGCCTGCTTCGGCCAGCAGCTGCCGCGCCTTGTCGGGGTCGTAGCCGAACAATTCTCTGCCGGCCTCGGGAAGCTCGGCGATCGGCGTGTAATAATCGGGCCAGCTCGCCGAGAAGGGATAGTTGAGGGCTTCACCCTCACCATTCAGCAAGGCGCTGACGATCTCTTCGTGATTCACGGCAAGGTTCATGGCCCGGCGGACACGCACGTCATCGAAAGGTGCTAAGTCGTTGCGTAGCGCGACGAAAGTGCCCAGATTGCCGGCGCGCTTGCGGATGATCAGGTCAGGCGCGGAACGCCGCAACTCCTCGGCAAATTGCCAGCGGAAATTCTCGAGGATATCCACCTTGCAGGTGCGGATCGCCGCGATCTGGGCAGCCTCGTCGCCCATGATGTGGTAAACGACCTGGTCATTGTATGGCAGGTCATAGGTCGTACCGTTTATGACCTCCTTGTCCCAATACTCGGCGTTGCGCTGGTAGACCTGGATATCATCGGGACGCACATCGGCAATGGCGTAGGGGCCAGTGCCGTTCATCATGCGCCAGTCCTCGCTGCCCGTGTTGTCGTTCAGCTTGTGCACCTCCGGCGGCGTGAGGCCACTGAAATAGCCCCAGGCGATACGATAGCCCCAATTGGCGTTGTATTCATTGAGATAGGCGACCGCAGTGTATTTATCGTCGGCTTTCCATTCGCTTACGAAATCCCAATAGGTCGGGATACGGCGCGGGCTCGTATACATGTGCGTGAAGTGATAGACAATGTCCTCGGCCACCACTTCGCGGCGCTCCATGATGCCTTCCTTGGCTGGCCAATAGACACCTTGGCGGATATTGAAGACAAGGCGCAGCGGGTCTTCCTCCAGCGACCAGCTTTCGGCAAGATCGCCGCGATAATGCTCGGGCGGAATCCAGTCGAAGGCGGTGTAGGGATTGATGCCCTCGCCACGGGGGCCGAGATCGAGATCGCCGGCAATCAACTGATCGAGGTAGAGCGCGTCGTGGTTGGTCTTCCAGGGCCAGTTGAACTGCTTGAAGGATAGCGCATTGAGGCCGGCGAACACAGTTGCCACATTGAGGGTGCCGCCATAGCGCGGCACTTCGCGATCGACCGCGCTGGCCGGCAAGGCGAGGGCCAGAACAGCGGCCAGCACAGCACTCAATGTAAGATGTCTCATAGCTTTCCTCCCAGTCAGTCGACCTGTTTACGACCGCTGCTGCCTCGCATGCGAGGATCAAGCAGGTCGCGCATGGCATCGCCGAACATGTTGATATTGTAGACCACGATGGTGATGGCGAGCCCCGGCATGATGGCCAGCCAGGGCGCTTGGAACATGTAGCTGCGGCCCTCGAAGCTGAGCATGCCGCCCCAGCTCGGCGCCGGTGGCGGCACGCCGAGGCCGAGGAAGCTTAGGCCCGCCTCGACAAGTATCACCGCCGCCAGCCGCGTCGTGAAAAGCACGATGATCGGCGCCATGATATTGGGCAGGATGTGGCGCAGCAGAATGCGCGGGGTCGAGACGCCGATCGACTCGGCTGCCTGGACGTAGACGTTTTCCTTCACGGTTACCACCGCGCCGCGCACGATGCGCGAGCCTGCAATGCCGTAGAGCAGGCTCAGGATCAGGATTACCTGCCACATGCCAGGGCCGAAGACCGATACGGCAACGATGACGACGACGAGATCGGGAAAGCTCATCCAGGCGTCGACCATGCGCTGGACCGCCATGTCGAAACGGCCGCCGAAAAAGCCGCTGGTGACGCCGATCAGAATCGACAGCAGGATCGACAGGAAAGCGGCGGAAAAGCCGATGATCAGCGATGTGCGCGCGCCGTGTACGATACGGCTGAAGACGTCGCGGCCGATCTGGTCGGTGCCCAGAATATATTCCAGCGACGGCGCCTGCAGCCTGTCGATCGGATTCATCTCGTTATAGCCGAAAGGCGCAATGAGCTCGGAGAAGATGCCGGTAAACAGGAACAGCACGCAGATCACGGCACCGACGGCACCGAGCGGCTTTTCCGTAAACAGGCGGTGGAGAAATTCCCTCGCCGGCCCACGCCGTTTCTTGCTGGCGGCGATGCTTTCGCCATTGAGGGTAATTTCCGCCATCCCGCCCGCCTATTTCTGGTGCCGGACTTTGGGGTCGAGCAGGCCGTAACTCAGGTCGACCATCAGATTGACCATGATCACGAATACGCCGACCACCAGGAAGATGCCGGTTATCACCGGATAATCCCGGTCCTGTACCGCCAGCAGCAGCAGCTGTCCCATGCCGGGGATATCGAAAATACGCTCGAGGATAACCGTGCCGCCGATGATGATCGGCACGAACAGGCCGATCAACGTGATCACCGGAATGAGCGCGTTGCGGATGGCGTGGCGCATCACGACCATACGCTCGGCGAGGCCCTTGGCACGGGCGGTGCGGATATAGTCCTGGCGCAGCACCTCGAGCATCATGGTGCGCGTCATGCGCATGGTTACCGCCGCGAGAGAGGCGCCAAGAATGGCGGATGGCGTGAGGAACACGGCGATGTGTCGGATGGGGTCGTCCGCGAAGTCGACCAAACGCGTCGGCGGCGACCAGCCCCACCAGACCGCGGGTAGGATCACCACCATCGTGCCCAGCCAGAAGCTTGGCACGGCAAGCATGAGAATGGCGAAGCTGCGGCCGACATAATCACCCATGGTGTCCTGGCGAATGGCGGAATAGACGCCTATGGGGATCGCGATGATCAAGGCGAAAAACACCGCCCACAGACCCATCTCCATGGTGATCGGCAGGCGCTCGAGGATTTCCGCACTGACCGAGGTATCGCGGATCAAAGAAGTGCCGAGGTCACCGTGCATCACGATGGCGCCGAGCCAGCGCACATATTGCACGTGCATGGGGTGGTCGAGGCCGAGATCGCGCTCGATATCGGCGCGCATCTGTTCGCTGTCCGCCATGAAGGGGCTGGACTTGATGATCAGATCGACGGCATCACCCGGCAACACCCGGATCACCAGGAAGACGATAATGCTGGCGAAGAACAGCGTCGGAATGACCGCCAGCAAGCGGCGGATCAGATAGCGCCGCACCGCCTAATTCTCCGCCCAGGTCTCATTTCTTCACCCCATCTCGACGGCTCTCGACCGATTACCGAGGCATTATGGGGCATGTTCCGGCGCTTCTGCAAATCGATCTTTCCGCTCGCCGCGTTCAGGAAGCGACCGTATTGGCAAGGCGCGGTGCCACTTCGTCCGCCAAGAGCGCCATGGAGCGCTTCCAGATGCCCTTGTCATCCCAATCGAGCCCGGTCGCCACAACGGTGCCGAAAGGCCCAATTTGCTCACGCAAGGCGAGCAGCTTGTTCGCCACCGTCTCCGGGCTCCCTGCGACCACGATATTCTCTATCGCCCAATCGACGGTCAACCGCTCGTCATCGAACTGCTCCAGGCCCTTCATGACTTGCGAGAATCCGGCCCTCTTCATGATCGACATGAGGTAGTGGAAATAATAGCGGACGGAATTCTCCGATCCGGCCAGATAGGCTTCCGCCTCCGCATCGGTCTCGGTCACCAGGATCGTTCTGGCAAGGCGCCAGATCGAGCCGTCGGGCTCTACCGCGGCTTCCTCGCACCCCTCCACATACCGCTGCCAGTGCGTGGCGGCGCTCGCGGCAGGGATGAAGTTCGCGCTAATCATCTGCCAACCACGCTTGCCCGCCTCCTTGGCGAAGAACGGATAGGGGCTCATAGCAGCGATGGCGACCGGTGGGTGCGGCTTCTGCAGGGGCTTCGGCATGTGGCCCAGACCCAGCTCCGGCCAATGCCATTCCTCCTGGCGGATCTGCCAATATTCCCCGTCGATGGCATAAGGGGGGTCATCGCGCCAGATCTTCAATATGGTCTCGATCGACTCCAGGGTCATTTTGCCCCGGGTCATGTCGTCGGTCAGGCCGAACAACTCGAAATCGGACGGCAGGCCGCCGGGACCGACCCCCATGACGAAGCGGCCGTCGGCCATATGGTCGAACATCGCCGCAAAGCCAGCAACCGCGGCCGGATGCTGCTGCGGCAGGTTCAGCACACCGGTGCAGAACTTGATGTTCCGGGTCAAGGGAATCGCCTTGGCCATGAACATCAATGGCGATGTGATCGGTTCCGTCATCGAGCTGAAATGTTCGCCGATCCAGACTTCATCGAAGCCGCACTGGTCCGCATGCAGGATTGCCTCGAAATCGTCCCCCAGCATTTCGTGATAGTTCCGCGTCGGCGGATGCAAAGGCATCATAAAAAGGCCCAGCCGCATCGCTCTCCCCCCATTTGATGGTGTTCTAAAGTTTTCAGGAAAGCAGCCAGCCGCCGTCGACATCGATGGTGGTGCCTGTGACGAAATCGTTCTCGATCATGAACAGGATACCTTGCGCCACTTCCTCCGGCGTTCCGGCTCGCGGGATGATATTGGCAGCGGTCGCCTTCTTATAGAACGCGCCGCGCTCCTCGCCCTGCAACGACACCATCGGCGTATCGATCGATCCCGGGGACACTACATTAAGCCGGCGCGGGGCGATTTCCGGCGCCACGGCACGGACCAATGCCTCGACCGCGGCACCGACCGAGGAAAGCGCCACCTGACCGGGCTTGCACTTGCGCGCCGGCGCACCACTGACCAGGACGATGGTGCCGTCTTCGCTCATATGCTCGGCGCCCAGGCGGACAACGTTGGCGTAGCCCCAAAGCTTGTCGAAGGAGGCCTGGTAGCCATCCATGTCCATCTCGAGAAATGGCCCCATGGCCCGCGAGCCACCGGTGGCAGCGCTGACGAGAATGTCGAACGGGGCGCATTCCCGGAACAGGCGCGACAGAGCCTCGCGATCGCGGACATCACACTTTTTCAAGCTGATTGCTGCCGGCAAGTCGCCGGCTTTGTCCGGGTCGCGGCTTACGGCAACAACCTCGGCGCCCATGTCCGCAAGCTGCTTCGCCGTCGACAGGCCGATGCCCGATGTTCCGCCAAAAATAACCGCTTTTCGATTTGCCACGTCCATTTTCGAAGTTCCTCCGTTGTATCGTAATCTCACATTCTAGAGTGTTTCCCGACCATATGGGATCACTCTGCCGGGGTAATTCTCTTCGGGCGTGCCGGCAAGTCCACAATCGTCGTGACACGACGGCTGACATATCCTAACATTCACACAGGGAGAGGAGTGAGATACGCGGTCAGCATACCGTAATTCAAACTCAGTCCCAGGATGTGGCTGCGGGCCGTTGTGCTGGTGGCAAAATAGAATTCTCATATGGGAGGGTGTGTAAAATGAGCAAGTCAGATACCAAGCGGTTTTTCGGAGATCTTGCCAGCAACGACGCGATGAAGGCTGAGGCGAACGCGCAAAGCGGCATCGCCGGTATTGCGTCTTATGCGCAAGGCAAAGGCTATGACGTGAGCGAGGCCGACCTTTCGGCTCTTGCCGCGCAAGGCAAGGACCTCAGCGAGGCTGAGCTTGAGAAGCTTGCCGGCGGCATCGGCGTCAGCGTCGGCTGCGTCGTCTGCATCTCGAGCTAGGCGCTGTTGCACGAATAGAGTCTTCGAGACCCGGTTGCTGACGGCGCGGCCTCGACGGTCGCGCCGTCAGTGCCGGATTCGCTATCGCTGACTCCCGATATAGCACAGGGCATGCCGCTTATGGCCGAAGCCCAGTTGAAAGATCGAAGATCCGGTACCGAGCCGGCCGATATTCCGCCACCGGGGCCCGCGTTGGAAACGCAAGGCGCCGTGGTGCGGGAGGTGGGCGGCTACCATTTTGCCAACAATCCGAAGACTGGCGCGCTAAGTGTCTTGAACACCGCAGAGCTGATGGCGTTTCAGCGACTCGGCACTGCGGACGGCTTGCATGAGGCTGAGGAGTTTTTTCGCCAGCTCGGACAGCCGCGGCAAGAGGCCGAGGCGAATACGCAGCGCCTGGTGGCACGACTGACCCGGGACGGCTGGGCCCGGACCGCTTTGCCGAAATCGACGAGTCGGCCGCTCAGCTCGGTCTATTTCACCCTGACTCGCGAATGCGACTTGGCATGCCCCTATTGCTATCAGGGTCTGCGCAAGCGTGCCCGCAAGACCATGCCGCTGGATCACGTGCAGGCGATTCTGGACAAGGTCGCGGCAATAAACCCGGATAGCCACATCATGGTCACGGGTGGCGAGCCGATGCTGCACCCGGACTTCTTCGAGATTCTCGGGCGTATCCGTGACCAGGGCTTTACCGCCTCGGTGCTGACCAATGGCGGCACGATCGACGATGATGCGGCGGCGAGGCTTGCCGCCTTCGGCAATATCGAGCGCGTCCAGGTCAGCATCGACGGCATCTGTGAAGAGACCCACGCCTTGACCCGGGGGCCGCGCAGTTTCGACAAGAGCATGGCAGGCATCCACGCCCTGGCGCGCCACCAGGTGCCCTTGCTGCTGGCTCCGACCATCCACGATGGCAATGCCGACGAGGTACTCGATCTGGCCCGCCTGGCGCTCGAGCTTGGCGGCAGCATCAGTGCCAACGACCTCAAGCAGTTGCCCCAGGACGAGAATACGAAGATCACGCTGGCGCCCGATACGCTGAGGCGGGTCAAGGCCGAGCTCAGCGACTTCCTGACACAGGAGTTTCAAGCCGATGAGGGTTTGCGTGATCGCGTCAGGCGGCTCAGCTCGCGCGCCTGTGCGTCGGACCCCATCAATGCGACCTTCATTTGCGGCGTGGCGTATTCGCTGGTCGACATCGACTGGAACGGTGATGTCTATCCCTGCCACCTGCTGAAGGGCGATGAGCTGGTGCTGGGCAATGCGCTGAGCCAGGAGTTCGAGGAGATTTTCGCCAAGGGGCGCGAGGACGGCTTCCGCACCGAGTCGCATGAAATGGAGCAGTGCAGCGGTTGCAGCTACATGTCCGTCTGCGGCAGCGGCTGCCGGGCGGCGACCTATTTCACCTATGGCACGCCCAGGAAGGCGAGCCCGTTCTGCAGCGAGCATCGCTGGGGTATCACGCGCACGCTCCTCCAGTCGAAGGGTGTGGGCGTCCCCGAGGCATGACGAGGCGGCGCGATGCCAGGTGCCGCCGGAAAACCGGTTAGTCTTGATGCGGCCGACGCGGCCAACGAAGCGGCGCGCCTGCTGAAGGCCGTCGTTCCGGCCGAGATCGACGAATGCGCGGCCGTGATGCGCGCCTTCCGTGACGGGGAGGCATCGCTGCTCGACATGATGTCCCACGAGGTCCGCTTGCGCGACCTGATCGGTGAGGTCGTCGGCGCCCATGCCGGGTTGCCTGAGCCCACCGGGCTGCGGGTAGACGAATTCACCATTGTCGAGCGCCGCGAGGACGAATACTGCCTGGCGCATGTTCCGCTCGCTTTTTGTCCCGAATCCGCCTTGATCGTGCACGGTCCCATAATATTGGGCCGGGCCGCGGCAATCGCCGAGATGCTGTTGCGGCCGGGCGAAAAGGTGACCGCCCTGGACAAGGTGCGGTTTCGCAGACCGGTGCGGCGCAATCTCAAAATGATCGTGGCGAGGGAGCCGGCAGTGGCGTCACTTCCTGAGGACTCGGATCCGGTTGTAGAGGGGCGCCTTCTCATCAATAGCCGGGACTCGTTGCGAGTCTCCGGTTGGGAATTGCCTGAGGAGCCCGTTGTCAGATGGATTGACAATGCTATCGTCGAGGCCGGTTTCAGCGTTGAATGGCTGTCGGGGGGCAACGGCCAGCTCAGGCTGTCTTGGCGGCCTCCGCCGTCTAAGGCTTTCGGTATGCGAGTGGTTTCCTTGCCGGAAGCCGTGCAGGTGATGCTCGAGATGATAATCCGGGCGGTCGTGCTCACCCGGGTCATCGATGGCCGTGGCCTGTTGCTGAGCCGGATCGACTCGCTGGCTTGGCCGAGAAACGTTGTCGAGCTCGTAGGCGCCGGCTTCGACATCATAGCGACACTGGCGCCAACAACGGAAAGACGCAAGGGTCGCGATTGGCGTAGAATGCCTGTGCACTACCAAGGGGTGGGGGCGGCGAGTGGTATCGAGGGCAGGGCCCTGTTCGCCGAGGGGCGCGTGACCCTGGGCTCGATCTTCGTCTGATTGAGAATGCTCAGCTGGGAGAGAAATGGTGCGGCACATGAGGGGGCGAACGGCGTAATGGGGGGGTGGCGGCATAGGCCGGGCTTGCGGCTGCCGATCCTGGCTGTCAGCCTGGTGCTGGGGCTTCCGGGCCTTTGTGCTGCGCAGGGTCTGACGGAACTGTTCACCAGAGCCTTGAGCAGCAACGCCGAGATTGCCGCTGCGCGGGCCGCGATCGAGGTTGCCAATGCCGAAATCCAGAGTGCGCGCACGGGGCTGTGGCGCCCGAGTATCGACCTCGAGCTCGATGGCACCCATGAGCGCATCCACCAAAGCCTTGAGTTCTCAGCCGATGTTAGCGAGACCCTGTTGGAGAAGAGCGCAACGCTGAGCCTGAGCCTGCCGGTTTTCGATGGCGGCGAGACCGCTGCCGAGGTCGGATCCGCGAAATTCACAAGGGACGCGGCGCAAAGCAGCCTCGCCGAGACCGAGCAGAGCGTGTTCACCGAGATTGCCACCGCATATGGCGATCTGCTCATGAATGTTCGTCTAACGGAGACGGGGAGTCAGATTCTGCAGGACTATCAGCGCCTGCAGCAGCGGCTGGAGGATATGCGTGCGCGAAATCTCGCGACCGAGACGGAGCTGTTGCAGGTCAAGTCCGAGGTGGCTGACGCCCGTGCCAATGTGGCGAGCTATCAAAGCGCCGTACGAATCGCGAGAATCACGATCGAAAGCCTTGCCGGAAGCCTGGATTACGATCCGCGGGCCTATCCGCGGATCCACACGCCGGAAACGCTCGAGGCGTCGCTGCAATTGGCCCGCACCAACAATCCCTCTGTGCGCACGGCGGAGTTCGACCTCCTGGCCGGCGAAAAGGATGTCGTAACAGCGGAGGCCGGCTGGATGCCGAGCGTGTCCATGTCCGGCGGCTACGAACTTACCCTGGATAACAAGCATTACAGCGGCACCAGCTATGTCGAGCATGACAGCACGCGGACGTTCAGCCTCGGCGTAACGGTCTCGATTCCCATCTACGATGCGGGCGAGACTTCGGCGTCGGTCCGCGAGGCCAGGGGCACGGTGGCGCAGCTTCGCGACGAGTTTCGCGAGGCGCAGGACTCGGCGGCCCAGGACGCGACGACGGCCTGGCTGCAAATGCTGGCGGCACGCGACGCGTTGGAATATGCTGATCTGCGCTACGCGGAAAAGCAGCAGATATATTTGCAGATGTCGGAGCAGTTCGAAGACTTCCGCGCCGATCTTGTGGATTTGCTGACGGCGCTCAACAATGTATACGCGACCAAGCAGGAGCGCGAGGACGCGCAATACGATCTGTTCGGTGCACAAATCGCCATGCTGGCCGCGACCGGGCAACTCAATTCGGCGGGATTGGGCTTGGCAAGCCCCGTTGTGCCCGCAGCCCAGGAGTAGGCTTCCCATGGCCGACAACGACGCTTTATCGCTGGACGCGCCATCGTCCCCGGAACAGCTGGACCGGGTCATCCGCATCACCTCGCCCCACAGCTGGCTCGGCCTGCTCATGCTGGCGGTGATCGTCGCGGCGGTGGGCTTGTGGAGCGTGTTCGGGCAATTGCCGAGCCGGGCGCAAGGCCTGGGCTTTGTACGGCAGTCGGGGCAGGAAAGCATTCTGCTCACCGCCACATCGGCGGGCACGGTCCAGACCGTGCAAGTCGAGCTTGGACAGGCGGTACTGAAGGGCGACCTTCTGTTCACGGTCGGACGAGGCGACCTCGATCTGCAGCTGACCCAGGCGCAGCAGAAAGCCAACCGCTTGCAGCAGCAACTGACCCATCTCACTGCCACAGTGCAGACGGAAATCGAGCAGCGCCGGGCGCTGACCGCGAAGAAGATCGAATCCCTGCGACGAAACATTGCCGCACAGCGCGAGCACCGCGACTTCCTGCGCGCCCTCCTGGATGACCAGCTGGCCGATCTGGAGCGCGGTTTCGTCAAGCGAACCGACGTCGAGGACACCCGGACCTCGCTGAACAGTGCCGAGATCGAGATCGCCAAGGTCAATGCCGAGATCCTCTCGGATACCACCGACCTTCGCGAGTTCGAGAATGAGCAACACGGCTCGATCGGGAGTTCGCAGGAAGAGCTGGCCGAGGCACAGGCCGAGGTTCAGACGCTCCAGGCCCAGGTCACCCATGCCGAAGAGATCCGCAGCCCCTCGGATGGCCAGATCCTGGAACTGGCTATCATCGTCAACGATCAGATCGCGGTCGGTGACGAGCTTGCCCTGATCGACCTGGTGGAGGGCTCGACCATCGTCCGCGGCTATATCCTGATCGCCGATGCCCAATTGGTTCAGGCCAAAATGCCGGTGCAGGTGGCTCTGGCATCGGCGCCGCCGGAGATTTTCGGCACCATGCTCGGCACCGTCGAGCGGGTCAGTCCGGTGCCCTCGTCGCGCGCCTCGCTGATGGATATCTACGAGAACACGGACGTAGTCGATTTGATCACCGAGTCGGGGCCGCCCTATGCCATAGAGGTCAGCCTGACCGAGGATCCCTCCACACCGACCGGTTTCAAGTGGTCGACCTCCCAAGGCCCGCCGGTGCCGCTAGCCGTCGGCAGCCTCGCCAGCGTGGCGATAACCTATGAAACGCGGCGCCCGATCGAGTTCGTGCTGCCTTTCATCAATCAACTGCTCAAATAGAATGACAGGCGGCACGTAGGCTTGGCTACCGGATCCCGTTCCCGCCGAAAGACGCCGTCGATTCTGCAGATCGAGGCGGTCGAATGCGGCGCCGCATCGCTCGGCATGATCCTCGGCCATTACGGCCGCTGGGTGACGCTCGAGGAGTTGCGCCACGAGTGCGGCATCTCGCGCGACGGCTCCAAGGCCAGCAACATCGTCAAGGCGGCCCGCCATTACGGCCTTGAGGCGCGCGGGCGCATGAGCCCGCTCGACGACATGCTGAAGCTGCCCGTGCCGTCGGTCATCATGTGGAACAACAACCACTTCGTGGTCTTCGAAGGCACCAGCGGCAACACCTTCTACATCAACGACCCCGCGTCCGGGCCGCGCAAGATGGGCCGGGAGGAGTTCAAGAAAAGCTATTCGCGCATCGTCCTGGTGTTCAAGCGCACCAAGGAGTTTCGCCGCGGCGGCAGGCGGCCCAGCCTTTTCCCCGCACTCAGCAGGCGGCTGAAAGGCTCGTGGTCCGGTATCGGGCTTGTCTTCCTGGTCAGCCTGCTGATGGTGGTGCCCGGCATCGCCATGGCCGGGCTGCTGAAAGCCTTCATCGATGAAGTGCTGATCAAGTCCGAGACCGGTTGGCTGTTCCCGCTGGCCATAGGATTGACGCTGGCGGCGCTGCTCAACGGGCTGCTCAGCTATCTGCAACAGCGCTGGCTGCAGCGGGTCGAATTGAAGCTGATCATTGCCATGACAGCGCAGTTGTTCTGGCACATTCTCAAGCTGCCGCCGCTGTTCTTCACGCAACGCTATACCGGCGACATCATCGCCCGCCTGCGCTCGGCACAGGAAATCGCGCGGCTGCTGTCGGGGCGGCTCAGCACCAGCTTTGTCGATATCGTGCTGGTGGTGCTCTACGGCGCAGCCATGTTCATGCTCAACGCGCAGCTGGCCATCCTGCTGTTCGTCCTGACGGCGGTGAATGCCGTCGTGGTGATCATGGCGAACCGCGTGCGCGCTGATCTCAACGGTCAGCAGACCCGCGTCAACGCGCGCCTGATTTCGGCCGGCATGGGCGGTCTGCAGGCCATCGAGACGATCAAGGCGACGGGCACGGAGCATGATTTCTTCTCGCGCTGGTCCGGCCATCACGCCAACCTCATCAATACCCGCCAGCGCCTCGGTTTCCTCAATTCCGCCATCGACGCGGTGCCCGGTGTGGTTTCGCAGCTGATGAGCGCGGCACTGCTCGGCTTTGGCGGCTGGCTGGTCATCCAGGGCGACATGACCATCGGCGATATCGTCGGCTTCCAGATCCTGCTCGCGCGCTTTACTACGCCGGTCCAGTCCATCGTGACGCTGAGCGCCGAATTGCAGGTGGTCGGCGCCAACATGAACATGGTCGACGACGCGCTGGAGTATAAGGCGGACCCGGTGTTCGAGCGCAGCAAGGCGCCGGTCAAGAGCAGCGGCCGGCTGCGCGGTGCCATCGAGATCGAGGACGTGTCCTTCGCCTATGGCCCGCTCGATCCGCCGGTGATCAAGAACGTTTCGCTGAGCGTCCAGCCGGGTATGCGGGTGGCTTTCGTCGGCCCCTCGGGCAGCGGTAAATCGACCCTGACGCGGCTGCTGTTGGGGCTCTATCAGCCGAGCAGCGGCAACATATTGTTCGACGGCTACCCACGGGAAGACATCGCCCGCGAGGTGCTCAACGACTCCATCACCAATGTCGATCAGGACATCATGTTGTTCGAGGGCACGATCCGGGACAATCTCACCCTCTGGGACGAGACCATACCGGACAACGTGATTCGCCAGGCGGCCATGGACGCGGACATCCACGACGTCATCGCGGCGAGGCCCGGCGGCTATAACAGCGCTGTCGAGGAGGGCGGCACCAATTTCAGCGGCGGCCAGCGCCAGCGGCTCGAGATCGCCAGGGCCCTGGTGCGCGACCCAGCGGTCCTGTTCCTCGACGAGGCGACCGCGGCGCTCGATACGGTCACCGAGAAGACCATCGACGACAATCTGCGCCGCCGCGGCTGCACCTGCGTCATCGTTGCCCATCGCCTCAGCACCATTCGCGATGCCGACATGATCGTGGTCCTGGCCCAAGGCGAGGTGGTCGAGAGCGGCACCTATGAAGAGCTTATCGATATGGATGGCACCTTCGCCCAACTGGTCAAAGACGCATGACGGATATCATGGGCGAAGTATTGGTTCAGGGAACGCCGCGCACGCTTGGCGGCAAGGATTCGTTCGAGCTTTCGGATAGCGCGCGCGTTTGGGTCGTCCGCGAGGGCGCCATCGACGTCTTCGCCCAGCAAGCGGTGGGCGATGGCGAGGGCCGGGGACGCCGCCGGTTCATGTTCCGTGTCGAGGCCGGCTCGGTCCTGCGCGGCTTCGATACCGACGGCCCGGCGCCCCTGGCTGTGCCGACCAATGGCAGCGTCGTCGTCGAGGCGCTTTGGGACGAGATGGTCGCGGCAAACCGCGAAGCCCCATTGCGCAATTACCTCGCGACCGCTCTCGACGCCTGGTTGACGGTCTTGGGAGCCGCCCTGGTGGATGACGATTTGCCGCCGCGCGGCGCCCAAACCATGCGTGTCGGCGAGATCACCCTTGAAGAGGGGGACTCCGTGGAAGTGGACGGGCATGTCTGGCTGACGCGGATGCCGGCAGGCTCGCTGGTTGGCGGCCGTGATATTTCGCCGCGGGCGAACGCGGTCGTGCCCCTGCCGTCGACGGCTTGGTTCACCGCCGCTGCGGCCGGGCCGGTCGTCGCCGTCACGACCGGGCGCATACTCGCCATCGACCCGGCGGCAGCCGACACGCGGTCCTTGCAGGGGGCGGTCCTGTCTGCAGTGGCCGGGCGTGTGGAAGAGCGCCAGATAGCCGAAGCCCGCCGCGTCGAGAACCGAGAGGTCTTGCGGCATCGCACCCTGTCGGCGACGGTCAGGCAGTTGGTCGGCATCACCCGGGAGCAAGAGGCCGCGGCGGTCGATACGGCGCATCCTCTGGAGTCGGTGGTGAGACTGGTGGCCGATGCCATGTCGATGCACATCGTGATTGAAAGGGACAAGACGGAGTCCCCCCGCGATCCCCTGAGCGCCCTGCTGCGGCGGGCGGATTTGCACCAGCGCGCGGTCTCGCTGATGGGCGAATGGTGGACAGAGGATATCGGGCCGCTGGTCGGCTTCTTGGGCAGTTGGGACCGGCCTTGCGCGATTCTGCCGCGCGGGCCCGGAGAATACGTGCTGGTCGAAGGCGCTAGCGGTCATCAGCGCGAGGTGACCGCCAAGGTAGCCGCCGAGCTGAGCCCGCGTGCCTTCATCCTCTATCGGCGATTGCCGGAAGGCGACGTGAAGCCGGCCGACATGATTCGAATCGGTTTTCCCAAAGCGCAGCGGGACATCTTCGCCATCGTCGCGGCGGCGGCGATGTTCGGTTTGCTGTCCTTGCTGACGCCATTGTTTGCCGGCGAGATAACCGAGACCGTGATTCCCGAAGCGCGCTTGAGTCAGCTGACCGTGCTGATAATGGCCTTGGTGGCGGCGGCCTTTGCTGGCGGCGGCTTCACGCTGGTGCAGTCGATCGCCGTGCTGCGGCTGGAGGGGCGGGCGGATTCGATTCTCCAGGCGTCGATCTGGGACCGTCTGATGCGCGCACCGGTTTCCTTCTTCCGGCGCTTTACCGTCGGCGATCTCAATGCCCGCGCCTTCGCCATCGACGGCATTCGACGCATTGTCTCGGCGCAGATCGTGAGCGCGATACTGTCGGCAACGGCCGGCGTCTTCAGCCTGGCGCTGATGTTTTATTACGATCTGCTGTTGAGCGCCCTGGTGATGGTAATCTTGCTGTTCTGGATCTGGCTCAACATGCGTCTGGCCAAAAGATTGGCTGATGTCACGGCGGAGCGGCTCACCCTCGACCGCTTACAGCTGACCAAGGCCTATCAGTTCGTCAGCGGCATCAACAAGCTGCGGGCCGCCGGGGCGGAGGAATTCGCTTTCGAGATTTGGAGCCGCGCTTTCGCCGGCATCGCCAGACTTACGGTCATCCAATTTGTCGTGCGCCGCCGCATGGCGGTGCTGCAATCGACCCTGGCAATGCTTACCACGACGGTGGTGATCGTCGTCATCGCGATTCAGGGCGATCAGCTCTTCACCTATTTCGATACTGCCTTTACCTGGGACCAGATCCGCAGCGAATCTCTTTCCAGCGTCATGCCCATGGCCGATTTCATCGGCTTCAACGTCGCCCTCGGTCAGGTGATGGTGGCTGCCCAAAGCCTCGCCAATGCCTGGACCAACCTGGTCACCATCCGGCCGACCTACAATCAGCTCGACCCGATCATGAAGATAGAGTCCGAGACCCTGGTCGGCGCCGAGGACCCGGGCGACTTGCAGGGCGAGATCGAAGTGGCCAACGTGCACTTTCGCTACGATGCCGATGGGCCGCTGATCCTCAATGGCCTGACGCTGACCATCGAGGCCGGCGAACATGTGGCGATCGTCGGGGCTTCGGGATGTGGCAAGTCCACGCTGGTGCGCGTCCTGCTCGGATTCGAAGACGCCGAGCGAGGCACGGTCTTCCTTGACGGCCACGATTTGCGCCGGCTCGACAAACAGGCGGTGCGCCGCAATATCGGTGTGGTGTTGCAGAACGGCAGGCTGCTCACGGGCAGCATTTTCGAGAACATCGTGGCCGGTGCGAGCTTGAGCGAGGCCGATGTCTGGGAGGCCGCCGCGGCGGCAGGGTTGGACGAGGATCTGAAGGCCATGCCCATGGGTCTCCACACGGTGCTGGCCGAGGGTGCATCGACCATCTCCGGCGGCCAGAGGCAGCGCCTGATGATTGCCCGCGCCATCGTCCACAAGCCGCGCATCCTGATTTTCGACGAAGCCACCAGCGCGCTCGACAATCGCACCCAGGCCATAGTGACCTCATCGCTCGATGCCATGCAGTGCACGCGCATTTCCATCGCCCACAGGCTGAGCACGATCCGCCACGCCGACAAGATCGTCGTGGTCGACCGCGGCGTGGTCGTCGAGCAGGGGAATTTCAACGACCTGATGGATGCGGACGGCGCCTTTGCCGAGTTGGCGCGGCGGCAGATCGCCGAGGGCTAGGCCACAGCTTTTTCAGCTGGCTCGGCAGGCAGCAGCCGGCCGGGAGGGAAGTGACGGAAGCCGTCTCAGTCGCGCACTTTGACGTCGGGAACGGTAACCAGGCGAAGGGCGCGGCCTTTGTCGACCAGGAGGTATCCCACACGCACCAGCTCGTCGAAACAGGCTTGCGGGTCCTGTTCGTGTCGCCAGGCCTTGCGCAGCCGCTCGATCTGCTTGGTGATGTTTTCCGGCCGGTCGAAGCTGAACAGCACCTCGGCTTCCACGTCGCTCAGCGGCCGGTGTTCTTCCACCGCGCAGTCGCGTGTATCGTGGACCATGGTCAAAGGCCCGAGCTTGCCGAGGCTGAGATGCGCGCTCTCGGCATCGCCGGTAGCCCGCTGGCGCCAGCGGCTCAAGGCCTCGGTGATGCTGCCGACATAGTCTCGTACATCGCCGCCGTCCGTGCGGTCGCCCTCGAAAAAATAGGCGAGATGGCGCAGGTCCGCTTGCGGCAAGCCGTAAATGACGTGATAGGCCGCGGCAGGCCTGACATTGTCGAATCCCAGCGCCTGCGGGGTCTCGTGAAACGGGCTGAAGCGGTCGATGCGGATCTTCGACGGCCCGTGCGGCGGCTCCAGATGCTGGATCAGCCCGATGACCTCGGCCATGGCGTCGTATGTTGCGCTGTCCTCGCCGGGAAAGCCGCAAAGCATGTTCCAATAGACGCGGGTGCCGATTTCGTTGCAGTTGCGCAGCAGGGCAATGTTTTGCAGGGCCGTGACCCCCTTGCGCATGAGCTTCAGGATATCGTCGTCGAGGCTCTCGATGCCGGGCTGCACATAGGTGACGCCGCCCTCGGCCAAGGTCCGCAATTGGGTTTCGCTGGCGTTCGACTTGATTTCGTAGAAGAAGCGGAAATCGGCCAGCTCATCGGCATAGCGGCCGAACAACCCGGCGATATGTGGCATGTGAATGATGGTGTCCGTGGCGATGAACCGCTGCACGTTCCAGGTCTCGGAAAGCTGGCGGATCTCTTCGATTACGTGCTCTGCGGACTTGGCCCGGAACCCCATGCCGTCGCCGTTGAGGCCACAAAAGGTGCAGTGGTGCTTGGCGCCCCACCAACAGCCGCGGCTGCTCTCGAAAGCGATGTCGGGCAGGATGCGCTCGCTGAACGAGACCTCGGCCGCACGCGAGAAATAGTCGCTGAAATCGGGCAGGGGCAACGCATCCATGTCCTCGATCGGTTTGCCGGAGATCAGCCGCACCTGATCGTCCGGCAGGCCATCGCCAAGGAAGCTTTCGACGAAATCGGGGAAAGTCACATCCGCTTCGCCGGAAAATACCACGTCGACCTGGCCGAACGAGCGCAGGATTTGTTGCCCCATGCTCTCTTCGCAATTGGCGCCGCCGAAACAGATGGTAATGCCGGGAGCTAGCTCCTTGATCCGTGCGGCGATCGCCAGAGAAGCGCAATTCTGTTGAAACGATGTCGAGAAGCCGACCAGCCTGGGGGCGCTGTCGACGATTCCGCGTGCGGCAGCATCGACAAAGGCGGCGGCATGTGGGCGAGCAGCGATCACCTGCGCCGCGACATCCTCGTCGAGTTTTTCGCGGACCCAGCTCTCGCCGTCCGCCAGGTCGCGGATCGCCTCAGAGCCATTGATCAGATGCGCGAAAATCCAATCGCCGATCAGGTATTGCGACGGCATGGCCTGTGCAATCTTCTGACACAGCTCCGGCTCGATGGTCTCCCCGAAAGACAGATTGAGGTATTCGATACGCGACGCGATGCCGCGCTCGGACAAAGCGGCTTTGAGCAGACTGAGGCCGAGCGCCGGCCTTTGCAGCGACAAAAACGGCGCCGCGACCAAAACAACGGGTTCGCCCGGTGTTGTTCCCATCGGCGCCGCTTCCTTCCCCATGACCCGCCGGCAGTATACAAGCCCCCGGAAGGCGTGCCCAGCGTCGCGGTGAGCCCTGTCAATCGCGGTGGATATCCGCCAGAATAGCCGTCGCGGCTTGGGGGAACATATGCTCGCTTGGGACGAATTTCGGCTCGATCATCCTGCCCTGCGCAGTGATCGCTATGCCTATTACGAGCGTTGCCGGGCGGCGTCGCCTATTCAGGCGCGCCAGGTTCCGTTGGGCGATGGCAGGAGCCTGCAACAGCTCTTCCTGCTTAGCTATGGCGCGGCGCGGGATATGCTGACCCATGAGGCTGCCCGCCGCCGGCCATCCGGCGCGGGCGAGCCTGACGATGACGCTGCGGCCTTCGTTCTCAGCTGGCTGGTGTTTCGCGACCCGCCCAGGCACGAAAAGCTGCGCGCCTTGATGCAGCCCGCCTTCTCGCCACAAAGACTGCAAGCGCTGGAAGAGCGGATTTGCCATCGGATCGAACATATTCTCTCGGATCTCAGCGGTCCGGTCGATGTGGTGGCCGAGATTGCCGTTCCCTTGCCGCTGCTTGTTCTTTGCGATCTCATCGGGTTGCCCGAGGGCGACTGGCAACAGCTGCGCGGCTGGTCCGAACGTTTGTCGCCGCTGGTACTGGGCCAGCCGGCGCCCCCGGATGCCCTGGGCGAGGACATGCTGCTCTTCTTCAGCGATGCTCTGACGCGAAACCGTGGTGCCGAGACGCTGATGGGCAGCTTGGCCACGGCTGCGGCCGAGGGCGCGTTGAGCCACAAGGAAACGATCGCCAACATGGTCTTTCTGGTCTGGGCCGGACACGAGACGACGGCGCGGTTGATCGGCAGCCTGATCCGGCTTCTGATCTCGCAACCGGCGGCGCTGGCGCGACTGCGCCAGGATCCAGCTCGGGTACCGGCAGCGGTGGACGAGGCGTTGCGACTGGAATCGCCGGTGCAGATGGCGACCCGCTGGGCCACTGCCGATATCCCTGTCGAGGGGTGTGTGGTCCCCGCCGGGAGCATGGTGACGGCGGTGCTGGGCGCTGCCAATCGCGATCCCGATCGGTTCGCCGATCCGGCGGTCTATGATCTCGACCGCAAGAGCCAGCACCTCGCCAGCTTCGGGTTTGGCCCACATTATTGCCTGGGTGATCGTTTGGCCCGTCTGGAGTGCCGCCTGTTGCTGGAGAGGCTGCTGAGGCGATTCCCAAGCTGGCACGCCGCCGACCGCGAACCGGACTGGGACGACTCCGTCGCCTTGCGCGGCTTGAAGAATCTCACCGTCGACTTTTCGCGAGTTGTCTGAGGGGGAAGCGGCCCGCATGTCGAAGCCCCAAGCGCAGGATGACGCATCGGTGACCGCTGGCGAGCACATTCTTCGCCATCGTGTGCCGCCGGCCGTGGAGCAGGCGGCTGCGGTGGCGCGGCGCTATCGCGACGGGACGGCCTCGCTGATCGACGTCATGGAGCAGGAAGCGAAGCTGCGCTGTCTTGTCGAGGACGTAATGGCTGCCCATGCGCAAACCGCTAGCTACGGCAGCCTCCGTACCGACGAGTTCGAGGTCGTGGAAATGGAGCCGGGCCGACGCTGCATGGCGACGGCGCCGATGGCTTTTTGCCCCGAGGCGGTGCTCATGGTGCATGCGCCGATCATGATGGGGCGTGTCGCGGCAATCGCCGAGCGGCTGGCCGTGGGGCAGAAAATCATTGGTCTGCAAAATGTCTTCATCCGCAAGCCGGTGTGGCACGATACGGTCATCGTGGTGGCGAGCGGCGCAGGGGATATTGCATGCGGTACGGCGGGCGACCTGGCGGTCCGCGGCCAGGTGTTGTGCTCGAATGGTGATGTCCTGCGCTTTGCGGTCTACGAGGACGTCGATAAGCCGGTGGCGCTGTGGATCGACAATGGCGAGATAGCTCGCCTTTTCCGCCCCCACAAATCCGCCCATGATGGAGCGGAGTTCAGTTTTGCCGTCGAGGCCGTTCAAGCGGGCGGATCACCCATTCCGCATTCGCACGCCATTCAGCTCCTGTTGGAGGCGATGATGCGCGGCATCGTCTTTTCGCGCCGCACGGACAGCCGGGCCTTGCTGCTGACCAAGATCGAATCCCTGCGCTGGCCGAAAAATCTTGGTGATGTCCTTGCCAGGGGCCTGGAGCTGGGCTTGTGGCTGCGGCGGCCGGCGCGCGGTGGTGCGAGCAAAGGCGATTGGCACCGCTTGGCCATGTGTTGCGCGGAGTTGTCGGAGATGCCCTGCATCGAAGCCGATTTCAAGGGGGTCGAGGGCCATGTCAGGTTCTCCGACCTCTTTATTTGAGGCATGCCGGACTCAGAGGCACTGACCCAGCAGGAGCAGCTTGACGAGTCGCAGTGGTGGTCTGCCGACAGGCTGCACCAGCATCAACTCGGGCAGGCCGAAGCGTTGCTCCGCCACGCTGCGGCGACGGCGCCATTCTGGACGCAGAGGCTCGGGTCGCTGCCGGCAAGTGCGCTGACCATGGAACAGTACCGCGCACTGCCTGTCTTGAGCCGGGCTGAGATCGGCGATGCAGGGCAGGACTTCTTCTCAGGCGATGTTCCAGAGGGCCATGGGCCAGTATTCGCGATCGCGAGCTCCGGATCGACGGGCACGCCGGTGCATGTGCGTGGCACAAGCATCACCCAGACCATGCAACAGGCGCTTTCGTTGCGGGGATATCGTTGGCACGACTACGACTTTGCCGCCAAGGCCGCGATCATCCGCGGCAATCTCGGAAGCGGGCCGCCACCGGCGAACACGCGGTGGACCCAGGTGCCAGGCGGTGGGCCGTCCGTTCTGATAGACACCGCCCTGCCGTTCGACAAACTGCTCATTCGCCTCATCGAGGAGGATCCGGCCTATCTCACGGCACATCCCTATACTTTGTTGGGGTTGCTGGAGGAATCCGAGCAAACGGGGAAGCGGCCTTGCGGCCTGCGCAAGATCCGTACGCTGGGCGAGGCGCTCGAGCCACGTATTCGCGCACTGGCACGCCGCGTCTGGCAAGTGCCGGTCATCGACCTCTATGCTGCCATGGAGGTCGGCATCATCGCACAGCAATGCCCTGACGGCACGGGCCTGCACGTCATGTCCGAAGGCATTTTGCTGGAGGTTCTGCGCGATGATGGAGTGGCTTGCAGGCCGGGAGAGATAGGCCGTATCGTGGTGACCGCCCTGCACAATTATGCCTCACCTTTGATCCGCTATGCCCTGGGGGATTATGCCGAGGTCGGGCAGCTTTGCGGCTGTGGCCGCGGCCTGCCGGTCATCGAGCGGGTTCTCGGGCGGCAGCGCAACTTGTTGGTTCTGCCGTCAGGTGGTCGCCGCTTCGTGTCGGAGCATCTTGCCGATTTCAGGGCCGCGCCGTATCGGCAGTTCCGCATCACCCAGACGGCACTGGCCGAGATAGCGGTCACGCTGGTGGTGCCGCGAGCCTGGTCGGCGGACGACGAAGCGGCGCTCGCCGCGCATTTGGACAGGCATTACGGCGACAGTTTCGCCTACACTTTCCGCTATGCATACAACATCCCAAGGGCGGCCAGCGGTAAATTCGAAGAGTTCGTTTCGAAAGTCAGTTGAGCTCCCGCGCCAAGCGGAAGCCGATATCGTCGTCGCGGCCTTTGGTGGTGCTCCAATCTCGGCTGGCAGAGCGAATATCGGCGGCCTTGTCGTTCCAGGCGCCACCGCGGATGGCGCGCAGGCGGCAGTCCGGCCGATCGACCCAAGCCGTGCCGTCGCCGGGCGCACCGGCATAGTTGACATGCCAACAATCTTCGACCCATTCCCAGACATTGCCGTGCACATCGTATAGCCCGAAGGGGTTGGCGTCGAAGCTGCCGGCCGGCGCCGTCTCGGCGTTGTCCCAGCTGCTGCCGCAGTCCCGACAGTTCGCCTTGCCGTCGCCGACGCCGCTACCCCACCAATAGGGTGTAGAGCTGCCGGCCCGTGCCACGTAGGCCCATTCGGTCTCGGCCAGCAGGCGATAGCGATGTCCTGTCAGATGGCTCAGCCAGGCCGCATATTCCTGGGCATCGACCCAGGAGACGTCTACGACCGGGCGATCCTCGCGGCCCCAGCCGCCGTCGTCCGGCGAATGGCCGCAAACTTCGGCCAGGACGCAGGCATCCCATTCCGCAAACGTCACCTCACGCAGGCCGGCAGCAAATGCCCGCTCGATGGTGACCTGGTGCCGCGGGCCTTCCCGCTCGCGGCGTCCGTCTTCATCGTCCGGGGATCCCATCTCGAAACTGCCGGCGGGTACCACCACCATCTCGGGGCAGCCTTCGCAGTCGCGGAAGCGCTCGCCGACTTCCAGATCGGACGGCACCTGTATGGGCAGAGGGTCGCCGGCGTCGTGATCGGTTGCGGTAGACACCGTCCAAGCCCACTTCGGCTATGCCCACTGCCGCATTCTCGATCAGGGATGTCAGCCGGCGGTCGTGGTCGCGAAGCTCCCGCTCGGTCTGCTTAAGTTTCGTAATATCGGTGAACACCGTCACGGTGCTGCCGCCACTCGTCTTGTGCTCGTTGATCAGAAGCCATCTGTCGGGAGCAAGTTGCTGTTCGAAAGGTCCGCTCGGGTCGCGGTGCCGCGCCAAGCGCGCGCGAATCCATTCTTCCTTGTCGTCAAGCGCCTCGGGCACCAGGTTCAGGTCCGCGACGCCTCGTACGATGTCCTCCACGTGCGTGCCGGGCACGAATAGATGGTCGGCACTTTCGTAATAATTCAAGAATTGCTGGTTGACCATGACCAGGCGATCATCTTCGTCAAAAAAGGCGAAGCCTTCCGAGAGGGATGCTATGGCATCCACCAGCAAGGCATGCGCTTCCTCGGCCCGGGCCTCGCTTTGGGTAAGGGCTTCCTCGGCCTCCTTGCGCTCGGTGATATCGTAAAAGACCGACTGGACAGCCGGCTCGCCGTCCCAATCGACGATGGTGGTTCGGATCTCCAGCCACACCACACCGCCGTCCTTGCTCAGAGCGCGGGCCTCGTAGAACAACGGCGCCGGCTCGCCACGAAGCCTGCCAGAGGCATAGCCCCTCAGACGCTCCCTGTCTTCCGGGTGAATGTGCTCGATCAAGGAGCCGGCGGCCCTGACTTCATCGAGGCTCTCATAGCCCAATATTCGGGCCGACTCCGGGTTGGCGAACAGGTACTCGAAATTGCGCTGCACGATGATACCCTGGACCGAGCCCTCGACGAGTGAGCGAAATCGCTGCTCGCTTTCGCGCAGTGCAATGTCACGGCTGCGAAGCTCGGTAACATCGGAGCCGGTGCCGCGATAGCCGAGGAATTTGCCGTCGTCGTCGAATACAGGCTTGCCGTTCACCTTCACATAGCGCGGCTGGCCGGTACTATCGTTGATGATGTAAATGAAGTCCCGTAACGGTCGCAACGCCTCGAGATCGTTTATGTGGTCGGCCCATTTGGCATCGTCGCGGTCGTCGGGATGGCGCAGCTCGAAACGGGTGCGCCCTACCACACGCCGCCAACCGGGTCCGAGATAGCGGCTGTTCCGACTGGGATTTTGGGTGAAGCGATGATTCTCGTCGGTCTCCCAATACCAATCCGAGGCGACCTCACTGAAATCCTTGAAGCGCTGCTCGCTCTCGCGCAGCGCCTGTTCCGTAATCATCTGGTCGGTGATGTCAGTGGCGCTGCCACGAAATCCCTCGAACTTGCCGTCGGCGGCGTAGATCGGTTGCGCGCTTGTCCGGATCCAGTGGTCTTCCTGTCCCTCAAGTCGTCGCAGAAAGACGTAGTTGTGAATTGCTCGCCGCTCGCGGAACAATCGGACCAGTTCGAGTTGCGTCTCATGCAGGGGGGCGGAGCCGAACGCCTCTTCGTACTTCTTTCCGTAATACCACTCAGGCGCGACGTCGCGGCTGCTCGAGACCCCCGGCGAGACATATACATAACGCAGGTCGGCGTCGAACTCGAAAAACCAGTCGGCGGCGATATCGGCGAAGTCATTCAGCCGCGCCTGGTATCTCTGCAATTCGAGGTCGGCCTGCTTGTGTTGGGTAATATCAATAAAAAGGCCATCCCAGACGATGCAGCCGTCTGCCACTTTCCGGGCTGCGGCTGTCGCGGATATCCAGCGCGTCGTGCCGGCATCGTCGATGGTTCGAAACTCAATCGCCCAAGGCGTGACATCCGTTGCCGATACGCTCAGCGTTGCCTCGAACGAGCGACGATCTTCAGGGTGTATGGCTTCCAGAAGCGTCGAGGCGTTATCGAGAAGGGCATCTGGTGCCAAGCCGAACAGCCGTTGAGCTGCGCCACTCATACAGGTGTATTCAACCCGCCCATCCGCGTGCTGCAGGCGCTGGAATATGACACCAGGGCTGTTTGCACCGATGTCGACAGGGCGCAACGGTGACGTGGGCGTACATTCGGCCTGGCTATCCCAGGCGACCATGACCTTGCCTCGTCTTCAAGACGCTGATCTCCCGCTCAGGGGACTGTAGCGCGGCCTGTCTCCGCGGCGCCCGGCGTGGTAGCGTATCGGTCCACGTCCCGCATCCGGGAGGGCGCCTTGCACGGAAATGAACTTGCCTCGGGTCTGGTCGGCCTGGTCGTCATGGGCTTCTTCTACTTCCTGCCCTCGATCGTCGCCCGCGCCCGGCGTTTGCCCGACCGCATGGGCCTCTATCTGCTCAATACGGTGTTCGGCTGGTCCGGTATCGGCTGGATGCTGGCCATGGCCTGGGCGCTGTTCGGCAAGGGGCCCGGGCGCATGCTCGACAGGCTGGCGCGCTCCTCCCAGGGCAGCCGTATTCCCGGCCCCAAGCCCGGCGCGCCGCCGCAAGACGGGCTCGGCACAGAGCTCAAGCCGCGCGTGGCGGAGCACCGCCACGCCAGTCAGCTGAAGGAGCCCAGGCACGCCCAGCCCAAGGCGGCTTCGGTCAACCAGAGCAGCCAGGCCATCAGCTATTCGCGCAAAGGCAGCCGCAAGCCGGGCGAGTCCGCCGTCGTCCGCCGCCGTCGTTGGTGAAGGCTCAGTCGAATAGATCCTCGCCGAACTCCACCGGCTTCTCAGGCACCTTACGGCCCGGGAAGCAGAGGTAAATGAAGACCACCGAGAGCATCGCCGCGAGGATGATGAAGGGCAGCTCGTCGCCCGACGACGAGAGGATGCAAAGCATCCCTTCGAGATCCTTGCAGCTCTCGGAGCGCAGCGCCATGGCCTCGAAATAGCCGCCCGCAAAGCCTCCGGCAAAAGGCGAAAAGGCAATGCGCGCCGGCGCGTGCTTATGCTGGAAGATGCGAAAGGCGAGCCAGGAGATCGGCGGCAGCGCAAACGCCCCGATCAACGCCCACGCCCCCGCATGCCACACCGCGGCGCCATAGATCAGCGCCTCCGTATATGTCGCGCAATATCTCGGTGACGGGGTGATGGTCTATTTCGGCTGGCCGACGGCACATGAAGAAGATGCGCAGCGGGCGGTGCGCGCGGGCCTCGACATCGTCGAGGCGATCGGAGACCTGGAGAGTGTCGCCGAACTCGGGGTGCGCATCGGGATCGCCACCGGCCTTGTGGTGGTCGGCGAAAGTGACGAGGACGCCGCCGCCGACGCGAAACTGGCAGTCGGGGAGACACCGAACATCGCGGCCCGCCTTCAGGCGCTAGCCGAGCCGAACAGCGTCGCCATTGCTGAGAGCACCCGCCGCTTGCTCGGCGGGGCATTCGATCTTGCCGATCTCGGCGGGCACGAACTCAAGGGTGTCTCGGAGCGGGTCCAGGTGCATCAGGTGCGTGGTGAGACCCAAGCCCATAGCCGCTTCGAAGCGACGCACGGACTGGGACTGACGCCCCTGGTCGGGCGCGAAGCCGAGATCGCGATGGTGATGGCGCGCTGGGACCAAGCTAAGGCCGGCGATGGCCAGGTGATTGTGCTTTCGGGCGAGCCCGGAATCGGCAAGAGCCGCATCACACAGACCCTGCGCGAGCGCGTCGCGAACGAGCCACACATCCGGCTGCGTTACCAGTGCTCTCCGTATCACACCAACTCGGCGCTGCACCCGGTCATTGAGCAACTGGAACGCGCCGCCGGGTTCGCCCGCGACGACGCACCGGAAGAGAGGCTCGACAAGTTCGAAGCACTTATTTCTACGCCGACGAGCGTAGCGGACCACGCTTTGATTGCGTCTTTGTTGTCGTTGCCCACAAAACGGTATCCGACCCTGGCAATGAGCCCGCAGAAGCAGAAAGAGGAAACGTTTAAAGTGCTCGCCGACCAGGTGGCGGTGTTGTCGGCAGAGCAACCGGTACTGTTGATTTTCGAGGATGCCCACTGGATCGACCCGACTTCGCAGGAGCTGCTTGACCTGGTGGTGCCGGCGGTGGCCGAACATCGCGTGCTGGCGGTGATCACCCACCGCCCGGAGTACACCCCGCCTTGGCTCGGCCAGGGCCACGTAACCCCATTGTCGCTAACCCGCCTTGGCCGCGCCGCCGCCGCTGCTATGGTGGCGCGCGTTTCCGAGACGCCGCTCCCAGAAGAAGTTCTGAACCAGATCGTCGCCAAAACCGACGGCGTGCCGCTGTTTATCGAAGAGCTGACCAAGACAGTGATTGAAAGTGGCGCCGAGACGGCGCATGCGATTCCCGAGACGTTGCAGGACTCGCTGATGGCCCGGCTCGATCATCTAGCGCCGGTGAAGGAGGTGGCACAACTCGGTGCTGCAATCGGTCGCGAGTTTTCGCACCGCGTGTTGGCCGCCGTGTCACCGTTGAGCGACAACGAGCTGCGTAGCGCGCTCGGTCAACTTGTTGAATCGGAACTCGTCTTCCGCCGGGGCACGGGTATGGGCGCGCAGTATGTCTTCAAGCATGCCCTGGTCCAGGACGCCGCCCACCAAAGTGTTCTGAAAAGCAAGCGTAAGCAGCTGCATGCGAGTATCGCCGACGTGCTCGAGCGACAGTTCGGTACTGTATCCGAAACGAAGCCTGAGTTGCTAGCGTACCACTATAGCGAGGCAGGAATTTACGAGAAAGCTGTCCACTATTGGCAGATTGCGGGAGATCTTGCAGCCAAGAGTACGGCCTACGCAGAGGCAATCGGCCATTGCTCAAAGGGCCTGGAAATACTTAGTACTCTGCCCGATAGCTCAGAGAGCGCCCGGCAAGAATTGACCCTGCAAATGACGCTCGGGCCTGCTCTAATGAACGTTAAGGGTCAGGGGACGCCGGAGGTTGAACAGGCCTATGCCCGGGCGCGCGACCTATGTCGAAGCATAGACGATGCACCAACCGTATTCCCCGTTCTATTCGGGCTTTGGTATTCCCACGTAATTCGGGCAGAACATCAGGTGGCGCTGCAGCTGGCTGAGGAATTGCTAACGATTGCCGATCAATCGGGCGACAGGGCGTTAGTGTTGGCCGCGCATAGAGCATTGGGACAAAACCTCTGTTTCATGGGAGAACTGGAACAAGCTCATAGTCATTTGCAGCAAGCATTGTTGCTTTACGACGAAAATCAGCATAGCGCACTAAGTATTCATTACGGCCAGGATTTGGCGGTAATCTGCTGCGCCTGGGAAGGCTTAGCTCTTTGGTTGCTCGGATACCCTAACCAAGCATTGCGGATGAGCCGTGATGCCATTGAGAGGGCGCAAAAATTGGCGGATCCATACAGTGAGGCTTATGCTCTCAACTGGGCAATCATGCTACACCTATTTCGTGGTGATCTGTGAGGTGGTCCCAGAAAATCGGACAGGGAGTTAAGGTGTATTCCACCGGATAG
>CAYPAX010000044.1:0-35599 GCA_964408735.1 uncultured Rhodospirillaceae bacterium
ACGGCCAGGCCGGCCAGTACGGCCAGGTCAACTACGCCGCCGCCAAGTCGGGCATTCACGGCTTTACCAAGGCCCTGGCCCAGGAAGGCGCCGGCAAGGGCGTGACGGTGAATGCCATCGCGCCGGGCTATATCGACACCGACATGGTGGCGGCGGTGCCCGAGGCGGTGCTGGAGAAGATCGTCGCCCGCATCCCGGTCGGGCGCCTCGGCAAGGCTGATGAGATCGCCCGCGGCGTGCTTTTCCTGGTCGCCGACGAGGCCGGTTTCGTCACCGGCTCCACTTTGTCCATCAACGGCGGCCAGCATATGTATTAGTCTGCTCCTCGCAGCAGATGAGGAGGCCCGCATGGCGACCGTGACGATGGTGGAATACGACGACGCGAACGACGAGGTGCGCGCGCTCTATGACGAGATCATGGAGACGCGCGGCATCGACTTCGTGCCCAATATCTGGAAGACGCTCGCCACCCATCCGCCGACGCTCGAGCGCATCTGGCGCGGCATCGAGACGGTGATGGGAGACGGCCGCCTCGACAGCCTGACCAAGGAGATGATCGCGGTCGCGGTCAGCGCCACCAACAACTGCGAATACTGCGTCGCATCGCACACAGCGGCGGCGCGCAAGCACGGCATGGACGACGAGATGCTCGGCGAGCTCTTGGCCGTGGTCGGCATGTTCAACCAGACCAACCGCTTGGCAAACGGCTACCAGGTCGAGGTCGACGAAGTCTACCGCAAGACGCCGTGAGACATGGGCAGCACGGCGGGGATCCGACCTTACGCGATCTGATCGATCGCCTCCTCGCCTGGGGCGAGGCGCAGGCGGAGCATTTTCGCGCCGTTTGGGAGCAAGGTCTCGACGCGCCGCTCGGCGACTGGGCGATCGTGCTCTTCCTCTCGAGCGGCGGCCTGGCGCTCGCCTACTTCGTCGGCAACGCGCTTCTCGGTGCGCGCGCGAGTGGCGGCCGCGGCGGTCTCTTCAAGACCTTGCTGATGATCGCCCTCGTGGTTGCCGCATTGATTTCGATCTATGTCGTCCCCGGCCTCTACCTCGAAGGCACCCTGGAACGCGAGCTCGGCCCCCCCAACCGCATGGAGCCGCCCTACATCCCCAACCTACCGGCACACCCGCGACCCTAGTATTCTGTGCGCCATGTGGCATGACGTTTCCGAACTCAGGCAATTCTACGGCTCAGCGCTGGGGCATGTGGCGCAGCGGCTGATCCGGCGGCGCTTGCGGCTGTTGTGGCCGGACCTCTCCGGCATGCGGGTGCTGGCGCTGGGCTATGGCACGCCCTATCTGCGGCCATTTCTCGACGAGGCTGAGCGGGCAATCGCGCTGATGCCCGAGCGCCAGGGCGTTTCGCCGTGGCCGCCTGGCGAGCCGGGCCTGGTGGGGCTGTGCGAGGAAGCGGTGTTGCCCCTGCCCGATGCCTCGATCGACCGTATCCTGCTGATCCACGCCATCGAGCATTCGGAAGACTTGCGGCGCATGCTGCGCGAGGTCTGGCGGGTGCTGGCGGGCGGCGGACGCTTGGCTGTCGTGGTGCCGAACCGGCGCGGGCTGTGGGCGCGCTTCGAGCGCACGCCCTTCGGCACCGGCCGGCCCTACAGCCAGCCCCAGCTAGACCGCGTGCTGACGGATAATCTTTTTCTGCCGATCCGCAACGTGCCTGCGCTCTACGCGCCGCCGAGCCGCCGGCGCACACTGCTTCGCCTGGCGCCGGCCTGGGAGCGCCTCGGCGAGCGCTGGGCGCGGCCTTTCTCCGGTGTGCTCGTCGCGGAAGCGGAAAAACAGGTCTATGTCGGCACTGCATTGCGGGCCGACGATCAGAGCCGACGTTCCGTAACCAGCGCGGCAGCGCCGGAAGCCTGGAATCGCCGCGTCGGTATCGGCAAAGCAAGGCGGACGTGACGTTTGCTCGCGATCGGTGCAGGATAAGATGTGGAAGACCATCGGCGCGGCAGCGCTGAGCCGTTGACGAGCCGAAGAGCGAGGGCGGTAAGCTTGAGTAGCACCGAGATTTCGCGCGATATCTTATCAGCGTGGACACAAGGCGTGGCTGTTCGCCAGGACGGCGCGCTGTGCTATGCCAATGATGCTCTTGCCGGCCTGCTCGGCTACGAGACTCCGGGTGCTGCCTGCGCCGGCGCCGCGGCCACAGATATCGCCGCCGTGGGGACAGCAGAGGCGCAGGAAATCTCTTGCCGGCGCCATGATGGCTCGCAGATATGGCTTGAGGTCCGGTGCGAGCCCATCAGCTGGGGCGGCAAGCCCGCGCAACTGATTTTCGTCAGCGGCATCCCCTGGCTCAAGGCGGGAGCCGGGGAACAACGGATCAGGGATTTTTTCGACGCCTCGATCTTTGGCATCTTCATTTGCCGGGGGGCGAAGATCGTCTATGCCAACCGGGCCTTTGCCGCCGTCTATGGCTATGGCGGCCCGGAGGAGATCACCGCACTCGACTCGGTCGCCGAATTGGAAGCCCCCGCCGAGCGGCACAGGCTGCGCGACTACATGGAACGCCGGGCGCGGGGCGAAGCCGCACCGACCGTCTACGACCTGGAAGGCCTACGCAAGGACGGTTCTTCGATCTGGGTGGAAAACCGCGTCCAGAGCATTTCCTGGAACGGTCGCCTGGCGCGTCTGATTATTGCGTCGGATATTTCGGCAAGACGCCAGGCCCACGATACCTTGCTCAAGGTCGAGGCCCAGGCCGCCGAGAGCCATGCGCTGCTGGTAGATGCGATCGAGGCCCTGTCCGAGGGATTCGCGCTGATCGGTCCCGACGGCCGTCTGGTCATGACCAATCAGCGTTTTCTCGTTCTCTACCAGGAGCTCGCCCATCTCTACGTTCCGGGCAATACCTTCGAAGGTATCGCCCGAGGCGTGGCGGCATCGGGGCTGGTGCCGGAAGCCGTGGGACGCGAAGAGGAGTGGATAAAGGAACGGACCTACCGCCATGAGTCGATGCAAGGCCCGTTCGAGCGGCGTCTCGGGCCCGACCGCTGGCTGCTTGTCGATGAGCGCCGCACAAGCGATGGCAGCGTCGTCTCGGTCTGCCGAGATATCACCGACCTGAAAGATGCGGAGGAGGACCTGCGGCAGCTCAATGAGGAGCTGGAGGAAAGGGTCGAGGCCCGCACTCGAGAGCTGACCAAGGCCAATCGGGCGAAAAGCGAATTCCTGTCTTCGATGAGCCATGAGCTGCGCACGCCGCTCAATGCCATTCTCGGCTTCGCGCAATTGTTGCGGGATTATTCCGACCAACCGCTTAGCGACGAACAGGGCGTGCATCTCGATCAGATATTGGAGGGCGGCCAGCACCTGCTGACTCTGGTCAATGACGTTCTCGATCTTTCAAAGATCGAGACGGGCCAATTGGATATATCCCTCAGCCTCATCGATCCCATGCAGGCACTCAAGGAATGTCTGGAGTTGGTACGGCCGCTTGCAGATAATAATGGAGTATCACTATTGGTTAGTGAATCACTCCCTGCAGAGAGCGTAGTGAGCGCGGATATGAGCCGCCTCAAGCAGGTATTGTTGAACCTGCTTTCCAACGCGGTGAAATACAATCGTGACAAGGGCGAGGTTAAGGTAGCCGCGACCGCGAACGAACGGGGTGTGCTGCGCATCGAGGTCGCCGATACCGGGCAGGGCATTCCCGACGACAGGCAGAACGAGGTCTTTCGCCCATTCTCCCGGCTTGGCATGGAAACTTCCAAGATCGAAGGCACCGGGATCGGCCTCAGCATCAGCCGGCAATTGACGGAGGGCATGGGCGGCAGGCTGGATTTCACCAGCCGCGCCGGCGAGGGCAGCACGTTCTGGATCGAGCTGCCGCTCACCCAACCGAACGACAGTGCGGATTCAATCTGCTCTTCGCTTCAATAGAAAGACGCCCTGTTCGCCGAGCATGTTGGCGAGCCGGGCGTTGCCCGACAATCCGCCCTTCGAGCCGTCATTCTTCAGGGCGTAGCTGCGCTCTATGGTGATGCCTTCGTCGCCGCACAGGCGGGTGAAGTCGCGAATCGTGCAGAAGTGGATATTGGGCGTGGCGTACCACGGATTGTCGAGGCTCTCGGTCACCGGCATGCGTCCGCCGAAGGCCAGCTGCAGGCGGCAGCGCCAATAGGCGAAATTGGGAAACGACACGATGGCCTGGCGGCCGATACGCAGGAGTTGCAGCAGCACCTGGCGGGGATTGTGGGTGGCCTGCAGGGTCTGGCTCAGCACCACCATGTCGAAGGCGCTGTCAGGATAGTCCACGAGATCGGTGTCGGCATCGCCCTGCACCACCGACAGCCCTTCGCGGACACAGGCGTTGACGCCTTCGCGGCCGATCTCGATGCCGCGCCCGTCGACGCCCTTGGTCTGCACCAGATGGCGCAATAGGGCGCCGTCACCGCAGCCCACGTCGAGCAGGCGGCAGCCCGGCTCCACCATATCGGCGATGAGCTGGAGATCGACGCGGATCGGCGCCGCCCGCGCCGCCGCGGTCACCGGTGCCGAATCGCTCACCGCGGCTCGAGCCCGCGCTGGGCTGCAATGCCGTCGAAAAAGCCCGACAGGATGGCGTGGAACTCGGGCACGTCGAGCAGGAAGCTGTCATGCCCCTTGTCGGTCTCGATCTCGACGAAGCTGACATTGGCCGCATTGGCGTTCAGCGCGTGCACCACGGCACGGCTTTCGGCTGTCGGGAATAGCCAATCGCTGGTGAACGAGATCAGGCAGAAGCGCACCGGCGTATCCGTGAATGCCGCCTGCAACGAGCCGCCATGCTCGGCCGCCAGATCGAAATAGTCCATCGCCCGGGTGATGTAGAGATAGGAGTTGGCGTCGAAGCGCTCGACGAAACTGCGGCCCTGATGGCGCAAATAGCTCTCGATCTGGAAATCCGCCTCGAAGCCGTATGTCACGTGGTCGCGGTCCTGCAAGCCGCGGCCGAATTTGCGGTGTAGGGCCTCGTCCGAGAGATAGGTGATGTGGGCGGCCATGCGTGCGACGGCCAGGCCCTGGGCCGGTCGGCTCGCCTGGGCAGCGTAATCGCCATCGTGCCAGTTGGGATCGGAGGTGATAGCCTGCCGTCCGACCTCGTTGAAGGCGATGTTCTGGGCGGTATGGCGCGCCGAGCCGGCGATGGGGACCGACGCGAAAACCCGCTCCGGAAAGCGGTGCGCCCACTCCAGCGCCTGCATGGCACCCATGGAGCCGCCGACCACGGCGAGCACGCTATCGATCCGCAAATAGTCGAGCAGCAGCGCCTGCGCCTCCACCATGTCGCCGATGGTGATCAGCGGAAAGCGCATGCCATAGGGCTCGCCGCTCTCGGGGTCGATATCGGCGGGGCCGGTGGTGCCCATGCAGCCGCCGAGCACATTGGCGCAGATGATGAAGTAGCGCGAGGTGTCCAACGGCCGGCCCGGCCCGATCATGTCTTCCCACCAGCCGGGGCGTCCGGTGATGGGGTGGGTGCCAACCATATATTGATCCCCGGTCAGCGCATGGCATACCAGCACCGCGTTGTTGCGCTCTGCGTTGAGCGTGCCACATGTCTGATAAGCAACCGTGAACGGGCCGATCTCCGCGCCGCTGGCTAGGCGCAACGGCTTGTCCTCGCCGAGGACGACGGCGGGGTGGTGCTTGACTGCGCCGCCCGGGTGCAATGCGACCCGGGCCTCGGAAGCTTCGGGCTGGCCCATTATGGTACTCACTATCGTCGGAACGCGTCATTGGTAGGAGCGGCGCGGCGCCCCTGTCAACGCTTTCTTTGGCGGCTTGAGCGGCATTGGTCGTGCGGTTTCCCTTTCCCCCGCGCCGGTGCCCTTGTACACTCCCCGCCACGACCTCCCGCACAATAGAGTTTCCGAATTAGGCATGGCCAAGGACCAACCGCTCGACAACCTGCGCCTCGAAATCGACCGGATCGATGATCAGATTCACGATCTTTTGATGCGCCGGACAGATATCGTGTCCGAAATCGGTGCCCTCAAGCGGCGATCCGGGCTGCTGCCGCTCGCGCTCAGGCCGGGCCGCGAGGCGGCCATCCTGCGGCGTCTTCTGGCACGCCATTCGGGACCTTTTCCGAAACAGGTGCTCGTGCGCATCTGGCGTGAGCTGTTGTCTGCCCAGGTGGCGCTGCAGAGCGATTTCAGCATTGCGATTTTCGCGCCGGACGGCCTCGACATCTATCGCGAGCTGGCGCGGGATCAGTTCGGCGCTGGCACACCGTTGCACAAATATTCCGCCGTGAGCCAAATCGTATCCGATATTTGGAACGGCAATGTTTCGATTGGCATCTTGCCGATGCCTGTTGGTGAGCGGTCGAATCCCTGGTGGCGGGCCTTGGTTGTCGAGGGTGGCGCTGCACCGAGGGTCGTTGCCCGGCTTCCTTTCTATGAGAGGGCCGGCGAAGGGGATCTGCCTTCGGCGCTCGCGGTCGCCATGATAGAGCCCGAGGCGACCGAGGATGACGCCAGCCTTGTCGGCATCGAGCGGGTTGCCGATATCAGCCGCGACCGGGTGCTCGAGGATCTTGCCGATAGCGGCCTGGATGCCCGCTGGATGGCGGCCTGGCATGACCCGGAGGAGGAGGGGCATGCCATGTACCTGGTCTCGGTCGAGGGATTTCTGGCCCGTGACGAGGCGCGTCTTGAAGCCTATCGCAACCGCGCCGGAGAGGCGGTCGGCCGTGCCGTGGTGCTCGGCGCCTATGCCCGGCCGATCGTCGCCACGCCCTGATGGCTGAGGCAGCGGAGCCCTTGTTTCGGCGCGTGGCGCTGATCGGAATCGGCCTGATCGCAAGCTCCCTGGCCCGCGCCATGCGCGCGCGCGGCCTGGCGGGCGAGGTCGTGGCGACCTCGCGCAGCGCCGAGACCCGTGCTCGCGCGGCCGAACTCGGTATCGTCGATGCGGTGATCGACGATGCGGCGGAGTGCGCCCGCGGCGCCGACCTGGTGGTGCTGGCCGTGCCCGTGCTTGCGAGCGGTGCTGCGGCGGCATCCATCGCGCCCGGGCTTGCGCCCGGTGCCATCGTCACCGATGTCGGCTCGGTCAAGGGCTCGGTGATCGAGGTCGTGGCGCCGCATTTGCCGGATGGTGTCAGCTTCGTGCCCGGCCATCCCATCGCCGGTACCGAGCATTCCGGCCCCGACGCCGGCTTTGCCGAGCTTTTCGAGGGGCGCTGGTGCGTTCTCACGCCGACGCCCGAGACCGATGCTATTGCGGTCGAACGCGTTGCGGCGCTGTGGCGCGCGCTCGGCAGCCGGGTCGACACCATGGACCCCGAGCACCACGACATCGTGCTCGCCATCACCTCGCATATCCCCCATCTGATCGCCTACAATATCGTCTCGACAGTCAGCGACCTCGAGGATCGCACCAAGAAGGAGGCGATAAAATATGCCGCTGGCGGTTTTCGCGACTTCACCCGCATCGCCGCCTCCGATCCCGTCATGTGGCGCGACGTCTTCCTCGCCAACCGTGAGGCGGTGCTCGAGATGCTCGGCACCTTCAACGAGGATCTCGCGCGCCTGCAACGCGCCATCCGCCGCGGCGAAGGCGATTTCTTGGAGGAGCTGTTCACCGAAACCCGCGCCGTCCGCCGCGGCGTCATCGAGGCGGAACAGGCATAGACGGAAAGGCTTGCGCCATGGATATCGAAGAACTGACCGCGGGCATCAATGTGCTCGTCCAGCAGATGGAAAGCGAGCCGGACGACCTGCACGAGATCCACTTCAAGCTGCGCGAGCTGCTGAACGAGATGAAGGCCACCGGCATGCCGTTGCCGGCAGATCTGGTCGAGCTCGACAAGGCGCTGAGCGATATCGAGGCGGGTAAGGCGCCCGAGGAGTGAGGCGGAGCAGGCTGGCAACAATTCCGTTATCATTATAAGATGTTTCCGGTCCAGAGGCCGCTAAAAAACTGACGTTACCAGTGCGCGAGATGCCCTATTCCATAGAGCTGATGGCGGATCGGAAGTACGTAAGTCTCGTAATGACGGGAAATTTGACAAAGAAGGACTTCGAAAATTCCCGTGAAGAGATAGCGAACTTACTTGCCGATCATAATTTAAGCTGGCTCCTCGTCGATGGAGCACAGGGCGCAAAGGAAATTTCATTAAGCGAGGACTTCCAATTCATCAAAGATCTCAAATTACATTTCCCGGTGGATGTGCGTATAGCCTTGGTCGTTTCCTCGGATGAATTCCAGAACAACCGGTTCGTGGAAGACGTATCTCAGAACCGTGGCATAAACCTCAAGGCATTCATGGATAAGTCTCAGGCGGTCGACTGGCTCGTGGGCGGCGAATAGCAGACTAGGCCCTGCTTGACGTCTCCAAGCAATCCAGGCCCCTCATATACCAGCGCCGTATAGAGCTGCAGCAGCGTGGCGCCCGCTTCCAGCTTGGCGCAGGCGTCTTCTGCGCTGGCGATGCCGCCGGCGCCGATCAGCGGCAGCTTGCCTTCGGTCATCTGGTGCATCTCGGCGAGCAGCGCCGTTGAGGGCGCGAACAGCGGGCGGCCGCTCAGGCCGCCTTGCTCGGTTCGGGCAGGGCTCTGAAGCGTCTCCGGCCGCGCGATCGTGGTGTTGCTGACAACGAGGCCGTCGAGGCCGCTGGCGAGTGCGACCTCGGCGATGTCGCGGCGCTGTTCGGCCGTCAGGTCGGGGGCGATCTTGACCAGCAATGGCGAGGTCAGGCCGAGGCGGTGGCGGGCCTGTTGCAGCTCGTCGATGAGGGCGGCGAGGGCGTCGCGCTGTTGCAGGTCGCGCAGGCCCGGGGTGTTGGGCGAGGAGACATTGACGGTGATGTAGTCGGCGAGCGGCGCCAGGGACCCGAAGCAGGTCACGTAGTCGCTGTCGCCGCCGTCCTTGTTGCGGCCGATATTGACGCCGACGATGCCGGCTGAGCGGTCGCGGCCTTCCAGGCGCCGTGCCATCGCCGCCATGCCCTGGTTGTTGAAGCCCATGCGGTTGATCACGGCGCCGTCGGCCGGCAGGCGGAACAGCCTGGGCTTTGCATTGCCCGCTTGGCCGCGTGGCGTCACCGTGCCGACCTCGACGAATCCAGCGCCGGCGCGCAACAGCCCGGCGTAGGCTTCGGCGTTCTTGTCGAAGCCGGCGGCGATGCCGACGGGATTGGGAAAATCCAGACCCCAGAGCTTGACGCCCAGTGTAGGCGCATCGGCAGCTGCGCGCGGACCCAGGCCAGCGGCCAGCGCCCGCACGGCAAGCCGGTGCGCCGTCTCGGCCGGCAGGCGGCGCAGCGCATGGGCGGCGAAATCGCTGAGCGAAGTCATGGGCTTAGGCTATCCCACGGCGCGCGGCCAAGCCAGCGCCGCCACATTTTAGCCACAAAATGACCTCAGCGTCACCCAGCTTTGGTCAAGCCTTTGCCGCAGCCGGGGGCCATGTTTCTCATGCCTGCCCGGGCACCCAGCGAAACGCTCCACCCACCGGGCAGGCCGCCGGCTCCTAGTTCCGGCCGGGAAGACGGGGGATGTATGCCGTGGTCCCCTCCCCATCGTCCGCCGTCTTCCTTCCTTTCTCACACACACGTTTTTCTGCTATGGCCTTCCTCCCAGGAGGAAGGTCATGGCGGCTATAACCTATTGGCAGGGCGAGTGGCACGACGGCAGTCCGGCGATCGTCGGGCCGATGTCGCAATGCTTCATGCACGGCGCCACGGTGTTCGACGGCGCCCGCGCCTTTTCGCGCCAGGCGCCCGATCTCGACGGCCATTGCCGGCGCTTGATCGATTCGGCCGCCGTGATGGGCCTGCAGACTGCTGTGACGGCGGCTGAGGTGGCGGCGCTCGCCATTGAGGGCATCAAGCGCTTTCCTGGCGACGCCGAGCTCTATATCCGCCCGGCGCTGTTCGCCGAGGAAGGCTTTCTCATGCCCGAGGGCGAGGCGCGCTTCTCGCTCACTTTGTTCGAGACGCCGATGCCCGATCCTTCCGGCTTCACCACCTGCCTGTCGCGTTTCCGCCGCCCCGATCCGGACATGGCGCCGACCGCGGCCAAGGCCACCTGCCTCTATCCCAACACCTCGCTGGCCCTGCGCGAGGCGCAGGCAGACGGCTTCGACAATGTGGTCATGCGCGACGGCCGCGGCGAGGTCGTCGAGTTCGGCACCTCGAACCTCTGGCTCGCCAAGGACGGCGTCGCCATCACGCCGGCCGCCAACGGCACCTTCCTGTCGGGAATCACCCGCCGCCGGGTGCTCGATTTGCTGTGTACCGACAGCATCGAGGTGTGCGAGCAGGCGGTCACGGTCGACGAATTGATGGCCGCCGACGAGGTCTTCTCGACCGGCAATCTCGGCAAGGTGCTGCCCGTAACCCGCATTGACGAACGGCGTTTTCAGCCCGGCCCGATCTTCCGCCGGGCGCGCGAGCTGTACTTCGATTTCGCGGCAGGCACGGTGGTCTGAGAAGCCCAACAAAGGCCGAACAGCAAGCGCCCTGAGTCGATGGTGAGCAGTGGCATATCCGACAGCGCCGTCAAGGGTCATGACCGGCCTTCGGCCGGCGCTTCGCGCCCTTGACGGCGCTGTCGGATATGCGAATTGGCAACCATCGTCTCAGGGCGCGAGCCGCCTGTGCTGTTGTGTCGCGAAAGGCTTCGCGCGGCGCACTCAAGCGCGCAATTGCAAAGCGCTTCTACGTGGGCTAGACCACGGGCAATCAGTCACTGGGAGGGCAGCATGAAAATCACGCAGCGGGTCCGCAAGATTCTCGCCAACTACGAGAGCGACACGCCGGGCACCAAGGCCAATCTGGCGCGCATTCTGATGAACGGACGCCTGGGTGGCTCGGGCAAGCTCGTCATCCTGCCGGTGGATCAGGGCTTCGAGCATGGCCCGGCGCGCAGCTTCGCGCCCAACCCGCCGGCCTATGATCCCCATTATCACTACCAGCTCGCCATCGATGCCGGCCTCAGCGCCTATGCCGCGCCGCTCGGCATGATCGAGGCCGGCGCCGACACCTATGCCGGCGCCGTGCCGACCATCCTCAAGGTCAACAACGCCAACAGCCTGTCGGTGACCAAGGACTCGGCCGTGACCGGCTCGGTGGACGATGCGCTCAGGCTCGGCTGCTCGGCAATCGGCTTCACCATTTATCCCAGCGCGGACGGCCAATTCGAGATGATCGAGGAGCTGCGCGAGTTGGCCGAGGAAGCCAAGTCGGTCGGCCTGGCGGTGGTGGTCTGGTCCTATCCGCGTGGCAACATATCGAAGCCCGGCGAGACGGCGATCGACATTTGCGCCTATGCGGCGCAGATGGCGGCGCTGCTCGGCGCCCACATCATCAAGGTCAAGCCGCCCACCGACCACATCGAGCAGGACGAGGCGCGCAAGGTCTACGAGGCGCAGAAGATCGATATCTCGACGCTCTCGGCGCGTATCTCCCACGTCATGACCTCGGCCTTCAACGGCCGGCGCATCGTTGTCTTCTCCGGCGGCTCGGCCAAGGGCATCGACGGGCTACTCGACGAGATCCGCCAGATCCGCGACGGCGGCGCCAACGGCTCGATCATCGGCCGCAACACCTTCCAGCGCCCGCGTGAGGAAGCCCTGGCGATGCTCGATACGATCATCAAGATCTATCAGGGCAAGGCGTGACAGAGGAGCGCTGCCGCCTCTATCTGATCACGCCGCCGCGCCTTGACGCGGGCTTTGCCGATCGCCTTGGTGAGGCCTTCGCCGGCGGCGACGTCGCCTGCCTGCAGATCCGCCTGAAAGACGTCGACGATGCGGAAGTGGCCCGCGCCGTCGAGGCGGCGCGCCCGCTCTGCCACGCCCATGATGTCGCCCTGATCGTCAACGACCGCCCGGACCTGGCTGCCGAACTGGGCGCCGACGGCGTCCATATCGGCGCCGAGGACGGGAGTTACGCTGACGCCCGCGCCGCCGTCGGTGCTGACGCCATCGTCGGGGTGAGCTGCTACGATTCCCGCGACCTGGCGCTGGCAGCGGCCGAGGCCGGCGCCGACTACATCGCCTTCGGCGCCTTCTTTCGCACCGCCACCAAGGACCCGCCGACCCGCGCCTCCCTCGACCTGCTGAGCTGGTGGCAGGAGATGGTGACGGTGCCCTGCGTCGCCATCGGCGGCATCACGGCGGCGAACTGCGGCGCGCTGGTCGAAGCCGGCGCCGACTTCCTCGCCGTCGTGGCCGGCGTCTGGGACTACGCGGACGGCCCGCAAGCCGCCGTGCACGCCTACAACGCCGAGATCGACGCCGCCATGGCGCGGCGCGGTTGAGACCAGGCGCCTGCCGGCGTACTGTTGGGCTTTTCGCGGGTACGGGGGGTCCGGTTCTTGTCGGAAGCAGGTGTCAAGCAAAGGCTCGCAGCTATCCTGGCGGCGGATGTCGCGGGCTATTCGCGTCTGATGAGTGACGACGAGCCAGCGACCATCGCCACGCTCGACCGCTGCCGGGCAATATTTCATACCCATGTTGAAAGCGACGCCGGTCGCATCGTCGATACGGCCGGCGACAGCGTTTTGGCGGTGTTCGAAACCGCGGCCGGCGCGGTCGCGGCGGCACAGGCCGTCCAGCATGACCTCGCGGGGCTCAACGAGCCGCTGTCCGAGGACCGGCGCATGCGCTTTCGTATCGGCATCCACTCAGGCGATATCCATGAAAAGGCCGACGGCACGGTCTATGGTGACGGCATCAACGTCGCCGCGCGCGTGCAGGCGCTCGGCGAGCCCGGCGGTATCGTGCTGTCCGATGCGCTGGTGCAGCTCCTGCGCAACAGGGCCGAGCTGAGCCTGACCGATGCCGGCGTGCACCGGGTCAAGAACATCGTCGAGCCCGTCCGCATCCACACCATGGGTGCGGCGCCGGCGGCCAGCAACGTGCCCGACCACCAGGACATCCGTTTCTGCATGGCGCCCGACGGCGTCTCGATCGCCTATGCCGTGGCCGGCGAGGGGCCGCCGCTGGTCAAGGCGGCAAACTGGCTCAACCATCTCGAATACGACTGGACCAGCCCGATTTGGCGCCATTTGCTGATGGAATTTGCAACTGATCACCAACTCGTGCGCCACGATGCACGCGGAAACGGGCTGTCAGACTGGGCGGCGGAGGACATCTCCTTCGATGCCTTCGTCAGCGACCTGGAGACCGTCGTCGATGCCTGCGGGCTCGAGCGTTTTCCCCTGGTCGGTATCTCCCAGGGCTGCTCGGTCAGCATCGCCTATGCCGTGCGCCACCCGGAAAAGGTCTCGAAGCTGATCCTCTACGGCGGTTTCGCACGCGGTCGCGCCAAGCGCGGAACCGAGGCGGATGTCGAGGAGGGGCAGGCGCAGACGATGCTGATGCGCCACAATTGGGGCAAGGACAACCCTGCCATACGCCAGCTCTTCACCTCGATGTTCATTCCCGAGGGAACGCCGGAGCAGATCGACTGGTTCAACAATCTGCAACGCATCACCACCTCGGCCGAGAACGCGGTGCGCATTCGCACAGCGGTCAACGATATCGACGTCACCGCGCTGATGGCCGAGGTCAAGGCGCCGACGCTGGTGCTGCACTGCCGCGACGACGGCATGGTGCCCTTCGAGGAGGGCCGGCGCATGGCGGCGATGATACCCGGCGCGCGCTTCGTGGCACTCGAGGGCCGCAACCATCTCATGCTCGAGCACGAGCCCGCCTGGGCCCGCTTTGTCGAGGAAGTGCGGAGCTTCCTGGTCGAGGGTGACGATTAGACGGCCACGTTTTGCCAGCCGGGTTCGCCGTTAAGATAGGCGTTGCATGGTTCGCCTGGCAGGGAAAGCTCGCTGAGGCAGCTCTCCGTCTCCGCCGGGGTCAGCTCGCCGTCGAGCAGGGCGCGATAGAAGCGCGCCGCCGCGACCATGTCCACGGCTTGGGGCGACAGGCGCAGGCGACGAATCCCCGCATCCTGCAAAGCCTCTGTTGTCATCAGCACGCACTGCACGCCCGCGGACAGGGTCTGTATGCCGTTGGCGGCAAGGAAGGCCCGCTCGTCGAGGGTCGAGACTTCCATGCCGTCCGGGTCCTGCTCGCAGACGAAGCCGCAGGAATCCTTGTTCAGCCCGTGCAGGCGGGCATGGGTGCAGCGGCCCGATACCGCAAGCGGCAGGCGCCCGAAAGCGAAAAGCTCCACCTCGACCTTGGGGCAGGCCCGGGCCATGGCGGTGATCGAGGAAAGCGGCAGCTCAACGGTCGGGCACCAGCATTCGATGCCCCGTTTCGCGAGCGCTGCCAGGGCAACCTCGTTGTAGATGTTGAGGAACGGCCCGGCGACGCTGGGCCTGTCCGCGCGCGCCGCTATCGCCGAGAAGTCGTTGATCTCGACCGCGCGGTCCAGGCCTGCAAGCTCCTGCATCGCCTTGCGCTCGCGCACGGTCGTCGGCAGCGCCAGCATCGACACCACCACCGTCTTGCCGGCCCGCTCCAGGCGCTCGATCAGCCCCGGCCAAATGGGGTCGCTGAAGGGCATGCGCTTGCCGCAAATGACTTCGCCGAGATAGACGCGGTCGACGGGCGCCTCGTCGGCGATGCGGGCATAGAAGTCCGCCATGTCGTCGGCGGGCCAATTGAAGAAGCAGGGCCCGAGCGCGAGCTCTACGCGGGCCATCAGCGCCATACCTTCTGATAGGCGCCGGCGGTCTGGCGGCCGCCTTCGCTCAGGGCCGCAAGGCGTTCTGCCACCGCTGCCGCGGCCTCGTCGTCGTCGAGGGAATCGACGGCGGCGCGGAAGGCGCTCACCACCTGGGCCACATAGGCCTTGCCGCGCTGGCGCCCTTCGATCTTGAAGGCGCAGGCACCGGCCCGATAGAGGCTGACGAGAAGCTCGGCGGCATTGAGGCTGACCGGGTCCTCGAACAGGTGCGAGGCGCAGCCGTTGGCGATGAAGCGGCCCTTGCAGAGCGTTGGGTAGCCGGCCGGCTCGCCGGCTTCGAAACGGTCGATGGTGAAGCCGCCGAGCTTGGCGGTCATAACGCCGTCTTCCTCGATATAGTCGACGTGGCTCGGCGGCGAGCAGACACCGGTGAGGTTGGGCGACTTGCCGGTGGCGTAGGACGAGAGCGCGCAACGGCCCTCGGCCATGACGCAAAGCCCGCCGAAGACGAAGACCTCGGTTTCGACGTCGATTTCCGAATTGAGCTTCGCGATTTCTTCGACGCTGAGCACTCGTGGCAGCACCGCGCGCTTGATGCCGAAGGTCTCGGCGTAGAAGCCGATTGCTTCCGGCGTGCCCGCGGCAGCCTGCACCGAGAGATGCAGGCGCAGATCGGGATGCTGGGTGGCGGCGTGGTCGAGCACGGCGAGGTCGGCGGCCAGGATGGCATCGGCGCCGGCCCCAGCCGCCGCATCGACAGCGCGTTGCCAGAGCTCGACGGCGCCGGCACGGGCGAAGGTGTTGACGGTGACGAAGACGCGGGCGCCCCGCGCGTGGGCGAAGGCGACGCCGTCCGCCAGCTCGGCCTCGGAAAAGTTCAGCCCGGGAAAGTTCCGCGCATTGGTCTCGTTGCGAAAGCCGCAATAGACCGCATGGGCCCCCGCCTCGACAGCCGCCCGCAGCGCGGCCGGGGTGCCGGCGGGGCAGACCAGCTCGGCGCTTTGGCCGGCAGCCACGCTATTGCCCTTCTGCCACGAACGATGGTGCCGGTGCGCCGAGCTGCCGGCGCAAAAACGTCAGGCCGTCGCTCGCGGCACGGTCGAGAAGCCCGGCCAGAGGCCCGGCCAGGCCAAGCAATTCGGCCGGGGTAAGCTCGGCCTCCTCAATGGCGTTGCGCGCGGCCAGCACGGCCTCGGTATCGCCCTCGATCGCCAGGTCGCGCGAGAAGAACAGCGCGTCGGCATCGTAGGTGCCGTCGAGCAGCCCCATCAGCACAAGCAATGGCGCGCGCACCTTTGCTGCCGCTTCGCAGGGCGCGCCGTCATCGACGACATCGACGCGCGAGCGGGCGCCCGAGAGCAGCACGCGAAAGCGAAACGGCAAATCTACAGGGTCGACCGTCAGGCTAAGCGGGTCGTAGGCCGTCAGCCGCTCGAACACTTCCGGCCGGCGCGCCGCCAGCCGCCGCACGACCTGCGTCAGCGCGATCGCCAATGGCAGGCGCGGCAGCGGGCGCAACAACGTGCGGACGAATCCAGGCACCACACCGCGGCCGGAATCGTCGAGCATGGGACACCTCCAGAGCTTGGCATGCCACATCTAGCCAATACGCCGCCCCGGCGCTTTGATGTGGGTCAAGCTCTAGGGTTGGGCTGCAAGCTCCGTATATATCGTCGTCACCAGACCATCCTTGTCGATGAAGAAGCCCGGCCGGTAGTCCCAGCGGGCGTCGTAATCGGCCGTCACCTTGGCTGCCAGCACGGCCTCCAGGGACTGCCCTTCGGCCAGCGCCAGCTCGATGCGCCCGCCGATGGTCGCCGCCATGTTGCGGAAGGTGACCACCATGGCGCGGTCGCTGACCTCGCCGTGGCCCGGGATGATGCGCGTATCCGGTCCGGCTGCGGCAATGATGGCATCGAGCGCCGCCAGCGTGCCGCGATAGCTGCCGCCGTGGCGGGTATCGATGACCGGAAAGCTGGTGGTGCGGAAGACATCGCCGGTGTGGATCACGTCCGAGCCGAGAAAGTGCACCATGGTATCGCCGTCGGTATGGGCGTTGGGCAGCTTGACGGCACGCGCCTCCTCGCCGTTCAGATGGAACGACACGCCGTCGGCGAAAGTGATCACCGGCAGCGCTACGGGCGGCGCCGGCGGCTTGCCGAACACGCCTTCCGCCAAGCGGTTGCGAATGCTCTCGTGGCCGACGATGGTCACCCCGGCCTTACCCAGGTTCTCGTTGCCGCCGACGTGGTCGGGATGGATATGGGTGTTGATGAGGAAACGCACCTCGCCGTCGGACAGCGCGGCGATGGCGGCCAGGATCTTGTCGGTCAGCGGCGCATATTGGTCGTCGATCAGGAACACCCCGTCCGGCCCTACCGAAACGCCGATATTGCCGCCGGCGCCTTCGAGCATGAAGACCGTGTCGCTGACCTGGTGGCTGACGATCTCGACCGCACTGAAATCACGGTCTTGCGCCGCGGCCTGCGACGCCGCGGCCAGGGCCAAGGCCCATAATGTCAAACGCCGTACCATTCTTCCCTCCCTGTGGCTCATGTCGATAGCTTCGCGGCCAGGTCGCGGTTGAGCAAGCGGTCGAAGGCGATGCGCATCGACGGATTGCGGGCGAGCAGGCGGGCCAGCTTGGCATAATCCCAGCGCACGCCGTGTGCGCCCGCCAGCAGTGTGGCATCTGCCGTCGCCGGGCGGTGTAACAAGAACGCGATCTCGCCGACAAAGACCTCGGGCCCGATCATCAAGCTGTCGCCCTGGCGATCGACGCGCACCTGGCCGTCGAGCACGAACCAGATCTGCTCCAACGGCTGGTCGGCCTCGGTGACTTTTTCCTCGATGGTGCAGGTGAATGGCTCGGCGATGCGCATCAGGCGGCGGAACTCGCCGGGGCTGAACAGATTGAGCGCCGCCAGCAGGCGCCGTTGCTCGGCGTCGAAGCGGATGCTGCTCTTTTCCATCACGATGACGCCGATCATGAAGGCGTTGATGCCACCGAAGGCGGCGTTCCAGAAGATCGATTCCCACAGCGGCTCGGCCGGGTGTACCCAGTAGAAAGCGATGTAGAAGACGGTGCCGATGGCGATCAGGCCGCGCAGCAGAAGCTGGTCGCGCACGGCGAAACCGATGAGCGAGATCACGCTCGCGACATGGGCGAGCATGGCGGTGTCCAAGAGAAAAGCCGGCATCACGCAAGTCTCCCCTATTGACGTATTCCATCCCGCGCGGCCTGCCATTGCCACTCCCGGGGCATGCTGGTAGGGTCCGCGCCGGTTCCGCATATCCTCTCATACCTCCGAGCGAATCATGAAAATCAACGGCAACGCCGTGCGTCCCGGTATGGTGCTGGAGCACAAAGGCGCTCTCTGGCGCGTCGCGCGCACCCAGGCCACGCAGCCCGGCAAGGGCGGCGCCTACAATCAGGTCGAGATGAAGAACCTGCGCGACGGCACCAAGCTCAACGAGCGCTTTCGCGCCGCGGAAACGGTGGAGCGCGCCTATCTCGAGCAAAAGCCCTACCAGTATCTCTACGAGGACGGCGAGCTGCTCACACTGATGGACGGCGAGAGCTATGAGCAGATTGTGGTCGAGAGGAGCCTGATCGAAGTCGGGCTGCCTTTTTTGCAGGAGGGCATGGAGCTGACCGTGGAGATGTTCGAGAGCGAGCCCATCGGCATCGTGCTGCCCGATACCGTGACCATGACCGTTACCGAGACCGAGCCGGTGGTCAAAGGCCAGACCGCCGCTTCGAGCTTCAAGCCGGCGCTGCTGGAAAACGGCGAGCGGGTGATGGTGCCGCCCCATATTGAGGCGGGGACGCGTGTCGTCATCAATATCGCCGAGGCGACCTACGCCGAACGGGCCAAGGACTAGGCGTCGATGGCGCAACGCTCGCCTGTTGTCAATGTCATCGCCGGGGCGGTGGTCAAGGCCGCGCGTGGCCTCAATCGCGACTTCGGCGAGATCGAATCGCTGCAATCGAGCCCCAAGGGGCCGGGTAAGTTTGCTGCCAAGGCGCTGAAGCGGGCCGAGGACGGCTTGCTGCGCGAGCTGACCCGGGTGCACCGGGACTATCGCCTGATCCGAGCCGATGACCCGCTCGGCGACCCCAACGAGGCGGCCTGGCTGGTGGCACCGGTTGCGGGCCTGCGCAATTTCGGGCGCGGCCTGCCCTGGTTCGCCAGTGTCGTCGGCGTGCGCGAGGAAGGGCGGATCGTGGCCGGCGCCATCTACGACCCCCTGCGCGATGTCTTGCATTGGGCGGAACATGGCATCGGCGCTTACGCCAATCACCAACGCATTCGGGTGTCCGCACATGGCGCCATCGCCGATGCCCTGATTGCTTTGGCACCGGCGCCGGGCGATGCTGCCGGGCATGCGGCCTGGCTGCGCGCGCTTGCCGGCACGGGCGCCGTGACCCGCGAGACCGGCTGTGCGGCACTTGACCTGGCGGCTGTGGCATCGGGGCGTTTAGACGGCTTTTGGGGCGCTGGCGTGGCGCCCGTGGTGGCCGAGATCGGCGGCTTGATGGTGCGCGAGGCCGGTGGCCTGGTGGAACCCCAATCGGCAGCGACAGGGACCATGGTGGCCGGCAACGGCTATCTCGGACGCCAGCTTGCCGCGACCCTGTCCAAGGCGGGGCCACTGTCGCCCGCACCATAAGCGGTTGTTCGGCCTAGCCTCTCGGGCTATGATTCCCCATGAGACAATCTGTGGCGGCGGTCGCTTGGCGGCCGCCTGGGGGTCGTGGATTTGCCTGAGTCGGGCATGAGAGCAATGGCATTGGGACTGCGAGGGGTATCCGTCGCGGCCCTGCTGTGCGCGCTCACCGGCACGGCATCGGCACAAGAGACCGTCGTGGTCGGCGGCGGCCAGCCGGCGGTGGAGGTCAACGAGGCTGCGGTATTCGGAGCCGAGCCGGGCTACCCCTACAGCGCCGGGCGGCTTGGCCCCGGCATCGGCCCCGACGGGCTGCCGCTCTATGATCCGGCTTTGGGGCCGCCGCGCTCGCGCCTGATCGGCCTGGTGCCGGAAGGCGGCGGTGCGCCGGCCGTCTCCACCATGCCCGAAGTCATTGTCTTACGCCGGCCCTCGGCGGTGCGGACCACGACACTGACGCCGCCCGACCGCGACGTGCCGCCGGTGATTGCGGCGCTGCCGCCGCCCGATCCGATGCCGGCCCCCGATCCCATACTCGCGCCTGTGTCCGAACGCGCGCCTGCGCCCGTGCCTTCGCCGGAAGTGACGGTGCCGCCGGCACCGGAAGCGCCGCCGCCCGTCGTCGACGTGCCGGCTTCGCCCCCGCCGGCACCTGTGGTGAGTGTCGAGGAGGCGCCCGATCCGGCGCCTGTGGCCGCTCCCGATCCTGCGCCCGCACCAGACCCTGCGCCGCCGCCGGCTCCGCCTGCGCCGGTCGCGGCTCCCGCGCCGGCACCTGAGCCAGCGCCGGCGCCGCCGCCCGCGCCTGCCGCCGAGGCCGCGCCGGAGACCGTGGTCGCCGCCGTGGCGCCGAGCGCGCCGGGAGAGCCTTTATTGATCCCCTTTGCGGCGGGCGGCGCAGAGCTTTCTGCCGAGGCCGAGGCTCCCTTGCGCGAGCTCGCGGGCAGCCTCGCCGCCGATGACGGCTTACGCTTGCAGCTCAAGGCCTATGCCAGTGCCGAGCGCAGTGTTGCCAGCGCGGCCCGGCGGCTGTCGCTGTCGCGCGCCTTGGCGGTTCGCTCCTTCCTCATCGACGCCGGTGTCAATTCGACGCGTATCGATGTCCGTGCGCTTGGCGCCAAATACGAAAGCGGCCCGCCAGATCGGGTCGATGTCATTACCGTACGTTGAGATTTCCCCCTGGCGAGATGTGGTGGCAGTCCCCACATAGCGCTGGACCTACCCCGCTCCAGCAAGGCGTGATCCCAGCCTATGAATAGCTCCCGCCGATTCCTACTCCGCATGACCGCCTTCCTGTTGCTTGCGATAGCGGTGGTGTTCGTCCTGCTCGAGCAGCTGATTGGTGCCTTCACCGCCAACCCGCCGCTCAATGGCCTGATCCTCGGTGTTCTGCTGATCGGCATCGGCCACAGCTTCCGCCAGGTCTTGAGCCTCAGCCCGGAGGTGCGCTGGATCGAGGCCTTCCGGGCCGACGGCAAGGCCGGGACGACCTCGCAATCGACGCCGACGCTGCTGGCGCCGATGGCCAAGATGCTGTCGGACCGCAAGGGCAAGATGATGCTGTCGACCATGGCCACGCGCTCGATGCTCGACAGTATCGGCGCCCGGCTCGACGAATCCCGTGATATCTCGCGCTACATGATCGGCCTGCTGGTCTTCCTCGGCCTGCTCGGTACCTTCTGGGGCCTGTTGGATACGGTCAGCTCGGTCGGCCTGGTGATCAAGAACCTGGCCATCGCCGACGAAGATATCGTCGCCACCTTCGCCGCTCTCAAGGCTGGGCTCGACGAGCCGCTGCGGGGCATGGGCACGGCGTTTTCGTCGTCGCTGTTCGGCCTTGCCGGCTCGCTGGTGTTGGGCTTTCTCGATTTGCAGTCGGGCCAGGCGCAGAACCAGTTCTACAATGACCTGGAAGAGTGGCTGTCCAGCGTCACCCGCCTCGGCAGCGGTGGGGCGGTCGGCGAAGGCGACCAGTCGATGCCGGTCTACGTGCAGGCACTGCTGGAGCAGACCGCGGATTCGCTGGAGGAGCTGCAGCGCACGATCTCGCGCGGCGAGGACGACCGCCGCGCCGCCAACACGAATATCCTGCAGCTGACCGAGAAGCTGGCAACGCTCACCGACCAGATGCGCTCGGAGCAGAACCTCATGGTCAAGCTCGTCGAGGGCCAGTCCGATATTCGGCCGGTGTTGCAGCGCCTGGCGGAATCTGCGGGTGCGGACGGCGGGCTCGACGAGGCTTCGCGCGGTCATATCCGCAATCTCGACGTCTATGTGACGCGTCTGCTGGAAGAGACCGTCAACGGCCGCCAGCAGCTCGCCAACGAGTTGCGCAGCGAGATCAAGCTGCTGGCCCGCACCATCGCTGCGGCGATGACGAGCAATCAGGCGCCGGCAAGCGCGGCACCGCCTGCGCCGCCGAGCGCTGCCGCTCCGGCGCCAACGCCGCCGCCACAGCCCCAGCCCCAGCAGCCTGCCCCGCAAGCCGGTCAGGCGCCGGAACAGCCACAGCAGGCCCGGCCGCGGATCACCGTGCGCGCGCCGACGCCGCCGCGCCGCGACGGCGACGGCGACGGCTCGTGAGCGGGGGATCGGCGCGGAGGGTTTCGTAGATGGCCGTTCGCTCGCGCCGCGTATCGCAGTCGCCAAATATCTGGCCCGGTTTCGTCGATGCCCTGTCGACGCTGCTGCTGGTGCTGATCTTCCTCATCGTGGTTTTCGTGCTGTCGGAGTTTTTCCTCGGACGCGCCCTGTCGGGCCGCGATGCGGCCCTGGCCCAGCTCACGGACGAAGTGGTGGCGCTGCAGCAGCTTCTAGGGCTGGAAAAGCAGGCCAACAACGAGTTGCGGGGCGACTTCAACCAGCTATCGGCGCAGCTCCAGTCTTCCACCGCCGAGCGCGATGCCTTGCAGGCGAGGATGGCAATGCTGGCCGCCGACAAGGAGGCGCTGCGGCGGCTGTTGGAGGACGCGGGTATCTCGGCCACATCCCAGGACGAGACCGTCGAGGACCTGCAATTGCAGTTGGCGGCAGCCATGGCGATGCTGGAAGCGGCCCAGGCCAACGAGCAGGACCTCAGCCTGGAGGCGGCCGAGGCAAGGCGGAACCTGGCCGAGCAGCGGCGCCTGTCGACCAACGCCCAGCGCCAGGTGGCACTGCTTAACCAGCAGATCGCCCAGCTCCGCATCCAGTTGGCGGCCATCCAGGATGCGCTGGATATCGCCATCGACGATGTGTCGGAACGCGATGTCCAGATTGCCGATCTCGGCAATCGCCTCAACATCGCGCTGGCCAGCAAGGTGGAGGAATTGTCGCGCTATCGCTCCGAGTTCTTCGGCCGCCTGCGCGAGGTCCTGGCCGGGCGCAGCGATGTCTCCGTCGAGGGCGACCGTTTCGTCATTCAATCGGGCGTGCTGTTCGATTCCGGCTCGGCCGACCTCGGGCCGGCGGGCCGACGACAGGTGGCGGACCTCGCCTCGCTGTTGCTCGAGATCACCGGCGAAATCCCCGGGGACGTGAACTGGATCCTGCGCATTGACGGGCATACGGACAAGCGGCCCATCAATACGCCGCAATTCCAGAACAACTGGCTGCTCTCTGCTGCCCGCGCCATTACCGTTGCCAACCAATTGGTTGCCAGCGGCGTGCCGCCGGAGAGGCTGGCGGCGACAGGCTTCGGCGAGTTTCATCCGCTCGATGACCAGGAAACGGCGGAGGCCTTCCGCCAGAACAGGCGCATCGAGCTGAAGCTCACCGAGCGGTAGAAGGAGGCGCCTCGGTGACCCTCAGTGGCCATAGCCATGGCAGTCGGTTTGATCGCCGCCGCCGCGACGCCTGGCGCATGGCGATGGTACGCTTGGTATTCTACGGCGCCATCATCGGCGTGATCTCCTATTGGGCCTACACCATGGGCGGCGAGCATGCCGAGAGCCGTAACCGCGCGCTGGAATCGCGCATGGCCGCGATGACCGAGGAGAACGGGCGCCTGCGGGCCGAGACCGACGAGGCGATCGCCGTGCGGGCGACGGCGCTGGAACGCGCTACCCGCTATCGCCAGCGCTACGAAGCGGAAGTGCCCCAGGGCGAGGTCTACGACATCATGACCGCCGTTCGCTCCAGGCTCGAGGCGGGCGTCTCGCCCGAGCGCATCACCCACGTTATCGGCGCCGCCACCAACGAGACGAATTGCGAGGCTGAGGTGGCAAGCCGGCGCTTCATCGTGCAGACCGCCATTTCCGACGGCCGCAATGCCTCGGTGAGCTTTGCCGGCAATCTGATCACGGTGACGGCAACCGGCGAGCAGAGCGTCAATGCGGCGGGCAACAAGGAAGCCTGGTTCGACCGCAGCCAGCCGGTCGGCGTTTCGTTCACCCTGCCCGGCGGGCGCAGCGAGACGGTCGAAGGCGCGCTGCCGCTCTACCACTCGGTGGTGATCAGCGACAGCGACCACCGCTTCACCATGGCCGCCGCCGACACCCGCGGCTTCCTGCTGGTGACCGAACAGGTCTGCGCCTACCCGTAGATCAGGCTCCCAGGCTCGGCCGTGCTGGGGATAGATCCTCCGGTCCGATGTCGTAAGCGGCGATGTCCGCCGGCCAGGCATTGCCCGTGGCCAATGCCGCTGCAGCGCGCGACATGGCGGGCGAGGTCATGATGCCGTAGCCGCCTTGGCCGGCCAGCCAGACGAAGCCGTCTATGCCCGGGTCGGGCCCGACCACAGGCGTTCGATCGCCGACGAAGCTGCGCAAGCCCGCCCATTTGTGCTCGACGCGGCGCACGCGCAGCGTCGTCGCGGTCTCGACACTCTGCACCACGCGCGCGATATCGAGTTCCTCGGGCTGGGCGTCGCAGGGCGGCGAATCCGTCTCGTCCGCCGGGCTGGCCAGGACCATGCCGGCATCGGGCTTGAAATAGAACAGCTCCTCGCAGTCGATCACCAGCGGGCATGCGCTCATGTCGACAGCGTCGGGCTGGGCGAAGAGGATGACCGTGCGCCGCTTGGGCTGCAGCCCGACCGGCTTGGCGCCGGCCAGGCCGGCCACCACATCGGCCCAGGCGCCGGCGGCGTTGACCACGACCGGAGCCTGGAAGGTGCCGGCGCCGGTCATGACATGCCAGATGCCGTCCGCACGCTTGAGGCCGCGCACTTCGGCGTTGCAGGCGATCTCGCCGCCCCGTGCAATGAACTGGCGGCGGAAGCCGCCGTGGATGAGGTCCACGTCCATGGCCTGGGCGTCGGGCTCTATATGGGCGCGCGCGATATAGCCAGGCGCCATGACGCCGATCATGGCTTCGGCCTCGGCCGCGCCGATCTCGACGATGCTGCCGGGCGAGGCCGTGGCTTCGGCGAGGTTCGCCGCGAAGGCCGCGTCCTGGTCGCCGCGGGCGATGGTTATTGCCGGGTGCGGGCTCATCAGTGACGCTGCCGCGAAACCATCCGGCGGCTCGGACAGAAACGGGCCGCTCGCCGCGGTCAGGCCGCGGATCACGTCATTGCCGTAATTGACCGTGAAGAAGGCCGCCGAGCGCCCGGTGGTGTGATAGGCGAGGCGCTCCTCGCGCTCGAGCAATAGCACGCGCCCGGAGCGCGCAAGCTCGGCCGCTGCCGAGATGCCGGCGATGCCGCCGCCGATAACGATGAAGTCCCAACCGGTCATGGCACGTATCTAGCGCATCGTGCCTGGTAGCGCGAGGGCAATGGCGGGGATGGCGACGATCAGCGCCAAGCGCACGATGTCGGCCATCCAGAACGGCACCACGCCGCGGAAGATGTCGCCGGTCTTGACGTCGGGCAGCACGCTGCGCAACACGAACACGTTGAGCCCGATGGGAGGCGTGATCAGGCTGATCTCGGTGACCACGACGACGACGATGCCGAACCAGATCAGGTCGAAGCCGAGGTCGGCGACGATCGGCGTGAACACCGGCACGGTGAGCAGCACCATGGCCAGGCTTTCGAGCACACAGCCGAGCACGAGATAGATGGCGAGCAGGCAGGCGATGACCGCCAGCCGCGGCGCATCGATGCCGGCCACCAGCTCGGCCAGCATGTCCGGCAAGCCCGCCATGTTGAGGAAGCCGGAGAACAAGAGCGCGCCGATCAGTATGAAGAACAGCATCGCCGTGGTCTCGACCGACTGGACCAGCACGTCGATCAGGCCGCGGGGGTCGATGCGGCGGCGGGCGAGGGCGAAGAGAAAGCCGCCGAAGGCGCCGACGCCCGCGGCCTCGGTCGGCGTGAAGATGCCGCCATAGATGCCGCCCATCACCACCACGAACAGCAGCAGCACGCCCCAGACCTGGCGTGTTGCCCGCCAGCGCTCGGCCATGCCGGCGCGTTCCGCGCGGGGCCCGAGCTCGGGGCGCAGGCGGGTGACGGCGGCGACCGCCGCCATGTAACCCATGATGCCGAGCAGGCCGGGCAGCAGGCCGGCGGCAAACAGCAGGCCGATATCTTGACCGGAAAGGATGCCGTAAAGCACCAGGATCACGCTTGGCGGAATCAAAATGCCCAGGGTGCCGCCGGCGGCGATCGAGCCGGCAGCGAGGGAATCCGCATAGCCGTAGCGCTGCATCGACGGCATGGCGACGCGCGCCATGGTCGCCGCGGTGGCCAGGCTGGAGCCGCAAATGGCGCTGAAGCCGCCGCAGGCCAGCACCGTCGCCATGGCAAGCCCGCCGCGGCGATGGCCGAGCCAGGCGTTGGAAGCGGCGTAGAGTTCGTCCGAGAGGCCGGCGCGGGCCACGAGATTGCCCATCAGCACGAACAGCGGCACCACCGAAAGCTCATAGGACAGGCCGGTGTCGAAAGTGGTCTGCTGGACCAGGGCCAGGGCCGGGCGCCAGCCCACCAGCGCGGCGACCCCGAGGGTTCCCACCAGCGCCATGGCGAAGGCGATGGGCAGGCGCAGCAGGATGAGCAGGAACAAGCCGGCAAAGCCGGCCAGGATCGCATCCATCGGCTCAAGGCTTCCGGGGCAACACGGCGCGCAGAGCCAAGGCGAGCGCGCAAAGACCGGCCATAACGCTCATGGGCGTGCTGATCGCCGCGTGGGTGAGGCCGATAAACTCGAAGCGGTCGCCATATTCCGCCTGGCGCCCGGCCAGAACCCACAGACGCCATGCCATGACCGCGGCAACGACGGCACATACGGCGGCCAGCAGGCGGTCGCGCAGGCCGGCGAGGAAAGGCGGGAACCAGCGGTCCGTCAGGGTGATCGTGACATGGCCGTGGCGCCAACTTACCAACGGTAGGCCGGCAAATATGGTCAGGGCCAGCAACACCTGGGTAAGCTCGAAGGCGCCGGGAACCGGAGAGGCGAAAAGATAGCGCCCCGCCACGTCGGCGACCGTCAGCGCCATCATGGCGAAGACTAGGGCCGCCGCGATCCAGCCGCCGGCCAGGAACAGGCGGTCGAAGGCGCCCTCTAGCGACCTCTTAGCGATAGGCCTCGATCTCCGTGCGCAATGCTGCCAGCGCCAGAGCCGCATCGGCGCCGGCGTCGCTGGCATTGCCCACCCAGTCCGCCTCGGCGAAAGCGAGGCGGTATTGCAGCTCCTGGATCATCGGCGTCTCCGCCACCGTCAGCGACGTGCCGGCGGCTGTCAGTGCTTCCATCGCGGCCTGGTCGGATGCGTCCCAGGCCATGCCCGCGCGTTTCGCCAGCACCTCGCCGGAGACCGCCATGATGGCCTCGCGGTCGGCGGCGTCGATGGCCTGCCAGCTGTCTTCGTTGGCGACCAGGAAGAAGCTCGCATTGTAGAGCCCGCCCGGGATCAGCGTGCCGTGGCGCATGAACGGGGTCAAATTGAAGAACTCGATCGACTCGGTGGGAAAATAGATGCCGTCGGCAACGCCGTTTGAGAGCAGCTCGTAAGCCTTGGTGGCGGGCGCCGGCACGCCGACCGTTCCCAGCGCGTCGGAGATGCGGCTTACCGAGGCGCCGCCGACGCGAAATTTGAGGCCGTCGAGATCGGCCACCGCATAGATGTCGCGACGGGCGTTGAAGATATGGCCCGGGCCGTGGGTCCAGAGCGCCAGCAGCTGCACGCCGCGATGTTCGCCTTGAGGTGCGAGGTAGCGCTCGTGCACGCGCCAATAAGCGACCGACAGGGCCTCGGCGCTGTCGCTGAGGAAGGGCAGCTCGGCGATCTGCGTCAGCACGAAGCGGCCCGGCGTGTAGCCGTGCACGCCGATCGTGACGTCGGCGAGGCCGTCGCGGGCGATATCGTAATGGGCCGGCGGCTTGCCGAGCGCGGTCTTGAGCATGTCGATGCGCACGCGGCCTTGCGTGACCCGCGCCACGTCCTCGGCCCAGGGTGCGAGAATGTCGCGCGTAATGACATGGCTCGGCGGCACCCAGTTCGACAGCCGCAACACCGTCTCAGCCGCAGCGGGGCCGGCCAGAGCTGTCAGGGCAACGAGAAGGGCTGCTGCATTGCGTACTGAAATCATGCTGTCCTCCGACCTCTAAACCATGTCGCGTAGCACCGGCTTCTCGACCTTGCCCATGGCATTGCGCGGCAGGGCATCGACGAAGATCACATCGTGGGGATGCTTGTAGCGCGCCAGACGCCCGTCAAGCAATGCCAGCACGCCGTCGCCGTCCAGCGCCGGGTCGCCGCGCACCACCACCGCCACCGCAACCTCGCCCCAGCGCTCGTCCGCACGCCCGACCACGGCGACCTCGGCGATGGCGGGCGCATCGGCGAGCACGCGCTCGATCTCGGCCGGATATACGTTCTCGCTGCCGGAGATGATCATATCGCGCTTGCGGTCGACGACCGAGAGGTAACCGTCGCCGCCACGCTCGGCGATGTCGCCGGTGCGAAACCAGCCGTCGCTGAAGGCCGCGGCGCTGGCCTCTGGATCATTCCAATATTCGCGCATCACATTGTTCCCGCGCACCCAGATCTCGCCGCGTTCGCCGGCCGCCACGTCGCGGCCGTAATCGTCGACCACGCGGACCTCGCTGTGCAGCGCCGGCAGGCCGACGGACCCGACATGGCCATAGGCCTGCTCGGCCCGCAGATAGGTGGCGATGGGCGCCGTCTCGGTGCAGCCATAGACCTGCACGACGGGCACGCCGCGCACGTGGAAGGCCTCGATCAGGCCGTGCGGCACGATGGTCGAGCCGGTGGTCACCATGCGCAGGCAGGAGAGGTCGCAGTCGGCCCAGGCCGGATGCGCTTGCATCGCCTGCATCTGTGCCGGCACCAATACCATCAGGGTCGGGCGGTCGCGGGCGATGGCGGCGAAAATGGCTTCGACATCGAAGGTGCGGTGGAGGAAGACGGTTGCGCCCGCATGCAGCGCCGGCAGGGTCTGGATATTGAGGCCGCCGACATGGAACAGAGGGATGGTGGTGAGCACGCGGTCGGCACTGGTCAAGTCGTGCATGGCGGTGCTGTTGAGGGCGTTGCAGAACAGCGCGCGCTGGTCCAGCACCGCGCCCTTGGGCCGCCCCGTCGTGCCCGATGTGTAGACGATCAGCACGCGGCTATCCTGCTCGCCACGCGGGCCTGGCAGGGGTGCGCTGTCCCAGCTGCCGGCCTCGATCAGCCTGAGGTCTGCGTTTACTGCGGCCTCGGCGAAGTCGGGCTCATAGATCAGTGCGCGGGCGCCGGAATTCTGCAAGACGTAGCGGTGCTCGTCGCCGGTCAGCCGCCAGTTCAGCGGCACGGCGATGGCGCCGAGGCGCGCGCAGGCGAAGACGAGCTCGATCAGATGCGGCGAATTCTGCCCCAGATAGGCGATGCGATCGCCCGGCCCGGCGTCGAGATTTGCCGCCAGCGCCCTGATATGCCCGGCCAACGCTGCGTAGCTCAGCCGCTCGCCGTCGCAGTCGATGGCAATCTTGTCGGGCGCGAATGCCGCCCAATGCTCTATCCAGGCAGAGAGGTCAGGCATGGGTTAGTACGGCACACATCCCGCATCGACGCCGACCCGGCACTGGTTGCCCATGTTCTCGATGATGCGCAGGCTGGTGTCGTTCTGCATGGTCATGACAGCGCCCTGGGTCGCCATATAGGCGTTGCAGCTGGCCTGGTCGAACTCACCACTGGCACATTTGAGGCCGATGAGCATCTGGTCGCGCTCGTTCTGGATGTTCTGCTGCAGCTGCTCGACGGATATCCATTGCAGCGCTTCCTGCAACTGGTACCAGGCGCTCTGGCAGGTCTCCTGCGTGCCCTGGATGGAGAGCCAGATATTCGCGTTCGCCTGGCAGGCGGTGCGCAGGATGTCCTGGCTCAAGGCACCATAGGAGGTCAGCAACATGAGCTGGTTCTGATTGAGCGAAGCGAGCAGATCCAAGACCTGAGTCGGCTGCATGGCGCCGTAGTTCTCGACGAAGAACTGGAAGCTAATACCGCCTTGCTGCGCCTCGGCGCGCTGTGACGGCCATGAAGCTGCGAAAATCATGACCGCAGCCACGGCGATTTGCCGAATTCGATTGCGTCGCATGAGATCCCCCTTGCCGATCAGCAACGTCACCGCCGATGGTAGCACGTGTCGCCTCACTCGTCGCTCTCGCCCGACATCCATTGTTCTGAGATGATCGTCACCGGCGCCGGCAGCGCGCCGGCGCCAAGGATCAGGGCCAGCTCCTGCGCGTCCTCGAACGAGAAGTTACCGGAGATCTGGGCGACGCCGCCTGTGATGGGCTCGACGATATGGGGCGCGCTGATCACCTCGTCATCGACGACGATGGCGATCTGTTGGCCGACGGCCGTGGTCGTCGCCTTGGCAAACCGCTCGGCACCGATATTGTCGAAGCGGATCATGACAACCGGCATGCCGGCATGATCGCGTGTTGCCTCGACCTCGGCCAGATGGCTGCCATCGAGCAGCGCTGGCTCACGTACGGCGATGGCGCCTTCTGCCACGCCCCGTTCGGGCAGCAGCATGGTTTCTTTCGCCATATCGTCCGAGATATCCGCGACGATTAGGCGAAAGGCGAGCACACCTCGCCGCGTCAGCAGCGGCCTGACGGAACCCGCATCCGGCGCCTGCCGCAGATCCACCGCGATGTGGCCCGAGCCTTGCCGCGTAATAGCGAAGGGCGCGGGCCGGAAGAGGTCTGTCACCACGCTGAGGGCGCCCCTTTGCGCCTGCTCCGCATCCACCCAGGCCTCGAGGCGCCGCCCGAGCACGAGAATCGTGCTGTCGATCACCGCCTCTTCAGTTTCGAGCACGAGGCGAAGCGCGTCTGCGGCGGCGCCTGGCAGGGCCGACGTCAGGAGCAACAGAGCCGCTGCCAACCCCCTCAACATCACTCGTCGCTCTCGCCCGGCTCGTAAAGCGCGTCGGTGCCCAGGCGGACGAGGCAGAGCTCGGCGGTCAGCGGCAGCATCAGCGAGCCGCAGCGGCTGTCGCGGTAGAGGCGCTCGAGCGGCAGGGTCTTGAGCATGGACTGGCCGCCGCAGGTGCGGATGGCAAGCCGGCAGAGGTCGTTGGCGTTCTCCATGATGGTGTATTGCGCCGCCCAGGCGCGCATGCGCTGGTCCTTGGTGGGGTCGATTCCGGCCTCGGCGATGGCGCGGCGGAACAGTGCGCGGGTCTGCTCCAGCGTGACGTACATTTCGGCCACGGCGAGCTGCTTGGTGGCGAACTGGCGGCGTTTGACCGGCGGCATGCCCTCGACCTCGCCGCGGAGATATTTGACCGTGAAGTCGTAGGCCGCCTGGGCGATGCCCATATAGGTGGGCGACAGGGTGATGAACATGTGCGGCCAGCGGCTGGCGGCCTGGAAGTAGATGCCGCGCGGCATCAGCTCGTTTTCTTCGGGCACGAAAACGTCTTCCATCACCAGGGTGCGCGAGACCGTGCCGCGCATGCCCAGCGGGTCCCACGGCCCGGTGATGGTAAAGCCGTCCGAATCCTTGGGCACGGCAAGATAGATGGTGTCCTTGCGCCCGGCATCGTCGACGTCCTCGGTGCAAAGGATGCCGTAATAGTCGGCAGCGCCGGACAGCGAGGCGAAGATCTTGCGGCCATTGAGCACGTAGCCGCCATCGACCTTCTTGGCGAGGGTGCCGAAGGGGGCGCCGCCGGCCGCCGAGGCATTCCCTTCGGAGAAAGGTTGGGCATAGATCGCGCCATCCTCGACGACGCGGCGAAAATGCAGCGCCTGGCGCTCCGCGTGGAGGCGGCGCTGCTCCTCGCTCATGTCCAACTCGTCGGTCATCGCGCCCGACCACAGCATCGAGCAGGCGTGCATGTTGAAGGTCAGCGCGGTAGCGCCGCAATGGCGCCCGATCTCGGCCGAGACCAGGCAATAGGTCTCGAAATCCGCCCCCAGCCCGCCGTGGCTCTCGGGCACGCAAAGGCCGAGCAGGCCGGCCTCGCGCAGATCGGCATAGTTTTCGAAAGGAAAGCTCGCTTCGGCATCGTAGCGCGCGGCTCGTTCGGCGAAGCGCTCCCGCCCGAGCCGTCCGGCGCGCTCAATCAGCTCGCGCTGCCTGTCGGTCAGATTCTGTGTCATCGGCTCTCGCATCAGTTTGTTGGGCAAGGAATTCGGCCACGGCGGCATTGAAGGTTGCCGGCGTCTCCAGATTGGCCAGGTGCCCGGCGCCGGGGATCGTTATGACTTGGGCGCTGACGATATGCTCCGCCATGCGCGCCATCATGGGCGCCGGTGCTACGCTATCCGCTTCGCCGGCGATGAGCAGGCAGGGCGCAGAGATGTGGTCGAGGGCGTCGCGGCGGTCAAAAGTGACGAGGCAGGTCAGCGCGGCGCGATAGGCGTCGGAGGAGATTTCGCTCATGGAAGCGATGGCGGCGTCGATTGTCGCGGCGGTCGCACCCTCTGCCACCAGCCCTGCGACCACATCTGGCGCCAGGTCGGCCGGGGTCTTGCCCGCATCCAGTGGTGCCAGGCGCGCGGCAAGGAATTGCTGCTGCCAGTCGCCGCCGGGCTTGCCGAAAGCGGGACTGGTGGCGGACAGCACCAGCGAGGCGACACGCTCTCCATGGTCGATGGCAATCTCCTGCGCCACCATGCCGCCCATCGAATGGCCGATGATGTGGGCCTGCGCGATACCCAGCTCGTCGAGCAGCCGTATGGCGGCATCCGCCAAGGCCGCAAAAGTCATCTCTGGCAGGGGCGAGGAGCCGCCATAGCCCGGCATGTCCCAGGCGAGGTGGCGGTAGCCGGACCCCATGGCGCCGATCTGGGCGTCGAAGCTCGCCCGCCCGCCACCAATGCCGTGCAGAAAGAGGATCGTCTCCGGTCCTTCGCCGACCATCCGATAGGCAGGGATCAACATGTCGCCGAGCGGGGTCATGCGAGCTCGCCCTGCAGCGCGCCGTCGGTGACTACTGCTTCGCCGTCGAGTGTTACCGTGCAGTGGCGCAGGGGCAGGTCGAAATGCCCCGCCGTATAGCGCCCGGCAACTTCGTTGGCGCCGGTGGAATAGAGGAAATTGCCGGCAAAGGCGCGCAGCTCCGTGCCGTTGATGTCGCGCTTGTCGTACATCACCATGGCGTCCCAGCGCGCTGCCGGATTCATGCCCCAGCCGACATGGCTGACCGCATAGGCGTCGCGGTCGTCCCAGGCGCTGAAATAGCTGCGCATAAGCTCGGCATCGACGCCGTCGCCGGCGATCTCCGTGACGTAGTCGTCGGCGATGGTGAGGGTCACAGGGCTTTCGAGATAACGCTTGAAGGTTAAGTTCACGTCGCCGGCATCGAGCACCAGGCGGCCGTTGGCGCTGGCCTTGGCAGGGAAACAAAGGCAGATGCCGCCCGGCCAGTGGGCGACACGGCCCGGCTTGTCGCACCAGCCCCAGACACCGCCGACCCGCGCCTCGGCCACGTCGATAACAAGGTCCGTGCCCGCCGCCGAGGTCACGCGCATCTCCTTCGCCGCCGCCAGGCGCTTGATGCCGGTCTTGACCTTGGCTTCGAGCGCGGCATCGGGTAGCAGGCGCTCGAGCACCTCCGGATGTTCGTTGGAGACCATGAGCAGGCGCGCGCCCGCACCGAGAATGGTCGGCAGCTCGGGCGCGTGCAGCATACCTTCCACGGTCAGGTCGATGACCAGCCCGCTGGCGCCGAGCGCATCGACCACGGGCTTCAGCCCGCCCACGGCCAGCGAGGCGCCTGTCGAGCGGATCGGCACCGCATGGCTTTGCGGCGGCGTCGGCAACACCACGTGATAGGGCCGCGCGCCAAGGCGCAGAAGCGCGAGCTCGGCGAGCTGCACATTGAGCTCGCGCGACTGGGTTTCGGAGAGGATCGCCACCACCTCGCCATCGGCCACCTTGCACATGGCAAAGGCCTCGGCGAAGACATCGATCCATTTCCCCTCTATGCGATCCCGTAACATGACCCCTCTTATAGCAGGACCGCAGCGGATCGCAGCACTTCGATAACCCGGCCTGGATCGCAGTGCTATACTTCGACAAAAACGATGGGGACATCATAGGGAGACTAGGCGCATGGCGGAATCCAGGCGCAAATTGGCGGCGATATTGGCTGCCGGCGTCGTGGGCTACAGTCGCCTCATGGGCGATGACGAGCGCGCCACCGTGGCCGCGTTGATCGCTGGCCGCAAGGTCTTCAGGCGGCACATCGCAGAGCATCATGGGCGGGTCGTCGACACGGCGGGCGACAGCGTTCTTGCGGTCTTCGACAGCGTGGTGGAAGCGGTGCAGTGCTCGATCGGGGTTCAGATCGCGCTCGCCGGCCAAAACGCGAATATCGACGAGGGTCGCCGCATGGATTTCCGCATCGGCGTCAATCTCGGCGATATCATCGAGCAGGAGGACGGGACGATCTATGGTGATGGCGTGAATGTCGCCGCGCGCCTGGAAAGCCTGGCGGAGCCGGGCGGCATTTGCCTTTCGGGTAGTGCGCTGGAGCAAATCGAAGGCAAGATCGCGTATGCCACCGAAGACATTGGCGCGCAGGAGGTCAAGAACATCGCCCGGCCGGTGCGGGCCCATCGTATTGTTCTCGGCGAGGCACCGAAGCCCACAACGACCCCGCCATCGAGCCGACCGTCGATCGCCGTCCTGCCGTTTCAGAATCTCAGCCGCGATCCCGAGCAAGACTTCCTTGCGGATGGGATTTCGGAAGATCTGACCACCGAGCTGTCGCGGCTGCGTTGGCTCAAGGTCATCGCCCGCAACACCATGTTCACTTACAGGGACAAAGCCGTTGATGTTGCGCAGCTCGCCGCGGACCTCGGCGTTCGCTATGTGCTTGAAGGAAGCGTGCGCAAATCGGGCGGCCGGGTCCGCATTACCGCACAGTTGATCGAGGCAGAGAACGGCACGCATTTATGGGCGGAACGTTACGACCGTGAGCTTGACGATATCTTTGCTCTTCAGGACGAGATCACGCTGACGATCGCTGGCGCATTGCAAGGCGAGGTCACCAATGTCGAGCGTGACCGCGCGTCGCGAAAGCCGCCGAGCAGTTTCGACGCCTGGGAATGCTACCAACGGGGCGTGTCGTGTTATCTGGAAATGACGCCCACTTCATTTGGCGAAGCGATCGAACTCTATCAGCGCGCGATCGAGCTTGATCCCGGTTTCGCGAGCGCCCATGCCGCACTGGCGTATTGCCTATATTACCGCATCGCCTACGCGATGTCACAAGCCCCGGGCGAGGATCTTAGCGCCGCCATGGAGTCCGCGCAGACCGCGCTGGCGCTCGATGACAGGGATGATCTTGCGCACAGTGTGGCAGGGCGGGTTTATCTGCTGCAGGGGGACTTCGAAGCCGCGCGCAAGGAGCTCGAGGCCTCGGTGAGGCTGAATCCAAGCTCGAGTTTCGCCCTGTTCAGCATTGCTTCCGTGTGCATTTACGAGCTCGATTTCGATCCGGCCATTGACTACTGCACCCAGGCCATAGACATCAGCCCGCACGACCCGATGACGTGGTCGATTTTGAATACCCGTTGCATGGCATATTTTCTCAAAGGCGATTACGAGGCGGCACTGGTGGATGCCAATAATGCCATCAGGTCGCGGGGGCCCGTGCACTGGCCTTACACGATGAAGGTTGCCTCACTCGTCGAATTGGATCGTCTCGAAGAGGCAAGAGCCGAATACAATTTGCTGGCGGAACGATTTCCTGGTCTGACGATCGAAAGACTTGCTCTCAGTCTGGCTCCCAACGATCCGCAGGGGCATCGGGCAAGGTTCCCGGTGCCATACGCAGCCATGCGCAAGGCTGGAATGCCCGAGTCAGCGGGTTAAGCTTCCCCCTGAGGCGCCTAGAGCATATTTCGACCATACGCGGTCATTTGATGGCCCGGATCGCCGCGCTGGGTAGGCGCGTCGCGCCGCGCGATGCGGTGCCATCGGGCAAGCGGC
>CAYPAX010000045.1:0-35158 GCA_964408735.1 uncultured Rhodospirillaceae bacterium
CGATACCGCACGTTCCAATCAAATCTCATGGCCGGCATGAATAATTCGGGCTAGTGAAATGATTGTGCTATGTTCTGTGCCGATATCCGTTGCTAATGGCGAGCCGATGTTGAGAGCGTGATGGCCGAATTCAATCTTTTGGAGTCTTCACCCAAGACAATGCGGGACGTGAAATCCCGAATAGCCGACAAAGCTCGAAATCGTGAGCTGGCACTAAAGTTCGGTTATGAATATTTCGATGGCACGCGCGCTCAAGGCTATGGCGGGTACTCCTATGACGGGCGTTGGCAGGCCGTCGCCCGGCGTCTCGTCGCGCACTATGGCTTGGGGCCGGGCGACAAGGTTCTGGATATCGGCTGTGCCAAGGGTTTCCTGGTCAAGGATCTTCGTGACGCGGTTGCCGGCCTCACTGTCTTTGGGCTCGACATTTCCTCCTATGCGCTTAGCCACGCCCACCCGGATGCGCAAGCCTATCTCTTCCGCGGGAGTTGCGACCGGCTTCCCTTCGCGGATAACAGTTTCAAGTTGGCACTGGCGATCAATACGATTCATAACCTGGAGCCGGACGGCTGCCGGCGTGCCCTTGAAGAAGTTCAACGCGTGTCGCCCGAGAATGCCTTCATTCAGGTCGACGCCTATCGTAGCGAGGCGGAGCGCCAGTTGTTCGAAGACTGGATGCTGACGGCACGCACCTATCTCGACCCTTCGGGCTGGGAGTCAATGTTCGCGGAAACCGGATATACCGGCGACCATTACTGGACGATTCTCGAGGCCGACGAATGGGTTGTCAGGTAAGTCGGCAAAGCGCCCTCGCAGGCGGTAACTTGCGCAAGCTCAAACGGCACGTAGGGCGCGCCGTCTATCAGCTGCTGGCGCCGCGCGTCTCGCCTTCGGGCAGTGATATCGGCCATGGGCCGCCAGTGGTGGCAGGCTTTCTCTCGACCCCCAGCGGACTTGGCGAGTCGGCGCGCCTCTGTCATGCCGCCCTGGAGTCGCTCGGCCTCACGCCACGATATTTCGATTTCGGCCGGCGTTTCGCCAACTCCGAAAGGCTCGACGTCTTCGTCGATGATGATGAGCCCAATTGGAACGACGCCGGACCCTTGATAGTGCATGCCAATCCGCCCGAGCTGCCAGCGGTGTGTTTCCGACTTGGCAAGCGTGCCCTCAACGACCGCCTTGTCGTCGGCTATTGGGCTTGGGAGCTTGAGCAGATTCCCTCTTCGTGGGTTGCCGGCTTCCGATATGTGCATGAGATTTGGGCGCCGAGTCGTTTTGTTGCCGATGCGATTCGACCCCATACGAAAAAGCCGGTGCGCGTAGTGCCCCATCCGTTGTTGCCATTGTCAGCACGCAGCGATCGAGGTGCATTCGGCCTCGCCGAAACCGACTTAGTCGTTCTAAGCGCCTGTGACCTTCGCTCGAGTGCAGAGCGCAAGAACATCGACGGGAATATCGAGGCTTTCCGTGCTGCGTTCGGTAGTGCCGAGGACGTCACGTTGATCGTCAAGCTGGGCGGCACCGAAACCTACCCGGAGCTGGCGAAGGAGATCCAAGACAAGGTCGACTCCTTTGGCAATATCCGGACCGTTACCGCAGTGCTGTCGCCACAGCGCATGGCCGATCTCATTGCCAGCGTCGATATCGTCTTGTCATTGCACCGATCCGAGGGATTCGGATTGCTTCCAGCCCAGGCGATGATGCTGGGAAAGCCGTCGATAGCGACGTATTGGTCGGGAAACATGGACTACATGTCGGTCGAAGCAAGCATTCGCATTCCGCCAAAGCGGTTGGTGCCGGTTCGCGATGCTCAGGGTATCTACCCCTATCCGTCACAGCGCTGGGCGGAGCCGGATCTCGATTTGGCGGCAGAAGCATTGCGGCACATGGCCGACGACCCGGAGGAGAGACGGCGACTCGGCGAAAGCGCTGCCGTCGCCATCCGCGAGCATTGCTCTGTCGAAAGATATTGGCAGGCTTGCGGCCCTGACTTTCAGAGGCTTTGCACGCCCGGGGCTCAGACCGGCGACTAATCGGTTCGCCTCAGTCCAAGTCGTGCCGATGTGCCTCCTGCACCGCTTCTGCGAAAGGCTTGAACACGAATCCGGGAAACGTCCGGTGTATCGCCGTAATGTCGAATTTGCGATGGGTTATCGCGTTACGTCTCTCGCTGGTGGCAATTTCCGGCTGCTCCGCAAAACATTCAGCAACAGTTCTGGCCACATCCATGAACGACGGCGAGACACCGGTCGCGACATTCAAGATACCGTCAGAGCCGTTCTTGAGTGCTTCGGTCACCACGCGTGCGACGTCGTTCACATCAATGAAGTCCCGCGTCTCCTCGCCCTCGCCGCCGAGGCCGATCTTGCCGTCTTTCGCCGCCTGGCGGCGAAAGCGATTGGGTCCGTAGGAGTTGTGCGTATCGCGGGCCGCCAGAACCATGGTGCATCTGAGGATGGCCAGGGGGCATCCCTTCACCGTCTCGGCAAGCATAATTTCACGCGTTCTGTGCATGACCCCATAGAGATCGGCCGGGGCCGCAGGCGTCTCCTCATCGACTGCGTTGGCCACGAACGGGTAGACTGCATCCGAACTCAGATAGATCACCTGAGCCAGCTCCGCGCCCTCGATACCGGCGCAGACATTGCGAACCATGACGAGGTTCTTCATCAGGGTAGCGATGTCGCGCCCTTTGTCGGGGGTCAGGGCTGAGCAAACGACCAGCGCATCCCCAGGGTTCAGCAGTTGCCGCAATCTATCCGGCGCCGCATCGTCGAGCAGATCAAGATCGACCGAAGACACACCCAGTACAGGCTGATCCAGGCTCTGTATATGATCGACGATCTCCTTCCCGATTACGCCTCTGCAGCCCAACACGACGGTTCGTGCGGGAAAGCTGGCCGGCTTGCGGGTGTTTTTCATCGGTTGCTCCAATGCATGAGATAAAAGGTGGGAAATCAGTCGCCAACGCCGAGCCGCGTATGCCGTAGCCCGGCAGCCCGGCAACGTTCACCGTCGAGAACGCCATAAGGATCCACAACGAGATCACCCTTCAGAGACTCGGCCAGCAAGCCCGCGTCCAGGTCGAAGAACTCCGGCCAAGGGGTCATCAACACCACGGCGTCCGCATTGCCACAGGCATCAAACGCCCTGTCGCACTGCTCGTAGTCGCCCGGCCGTTGGGGCTGATAGGAAACAACCGGATCATACGCCCGCACTTTGCAATGGGGCAGCGCATCGACCAGGGATATCGCAGGCGAGTTCTTGATGGAGTCGGTGTCCGGCTTGTAGGCAAGACCGAGCACGGCGATAGCCGGATCAGCCATTTCCTCTCCCAAGAGCCGGTACAGCTCACGCAGGGCCCAATCCCGCCGATATCGGCTGTTATGCTGCCAGCCCTGCACAGTCGCCGCGTCACAGCCCTGCGCCGCCGCGATCCGCACAACGGTCGCCAGATCGCGCTCGAGATTGCCGCCTGAGATGCCCAGCCCTGGCGCCAGATAGGCGTACTCGCCGATCCGTCTGTCCAACTTGAGCGCCGGCACAATCTCGGACCAGTCGGCGCCGATGCCCTCGCAAATCTCCGCCAACATGTTCGCCGTCGTGACAGAGGCCACAAGGCACATATTGATGGATATCTTGGCAAGCTCGGCGCTTTCGTAACGCATAGGCAGGACCGGACAATCGAAGGCCGACAGATATTGCGCAAGGGCGGGGGGCAGGGGCTGTCCCACGGCCGGAGTTCCGACAATGATGCGCTCGGGATAGAGGGCCCGTTCGATGGCGCGGCCAAAGATCAGTGTCTCGACCTGATAAAAGAGGCGCTTTCTGTCGAAGTCGATCATGCGGGTGAAACCGGGAGGCACCTGACACAGCACCACCAAGAGCGCCTGTGGCGACAGTGCCGCCGCGACGCTCTCGATGAGCTTAGATATTTCCGTCAAATCGCTATTCGCCTGGTCGTCGGTCGGAACATCCGTAGCGATATAGACGAGATCGCATTCGCCCAAACAGGAAACGTCCTCATGAAACTCAAGCCGTTCATTGTTCTTCTTCAACAGCTCCGGCAATTGCGGCTCGACCACCGGCAACTTGCCGGCGCGTAGTGCTTCGATTCCAGGTCCATGAGAATCGTAACATATGGTGCGAAAGCCTCGCTCAGCCGCAGCCACGGCCGAATTCAGCCCGAGATGGGTCATGCCGGCAAAGCCGATGATTGGACCCGTCATGCTGTCACCTCAGACCCGGCGGCAGCGGAAAGTCGTTGGATCTCATCATTCAGCCACATGTCGGTGATAAGGGATGTCGAGGAGCCTGTGGCGCAAAGCGTTTTGAAATATTCATACTCGGCCTCCCAGGTCGGATCTCCCTGTACCAGGGTGACACTCTCCTCGGGCGGGCGGCCGGATGGCATGACACGTGTTCTATGAACGAAACTCGTTGGTCCCCACTTACACAGAGAGGCGATGTGTGCAGAGCCCTTTTCGGCAAGGATGTCGCAGGTGAAATGGTTGCGCCACATTAATAGCGTCATTTCAAGTGAAATGGCGGGTGCCGATGAGTTCGACGCGATGGTGACATGGTCCGGCGCACGGTTCTCGAAACAGCGCGCGGACATCAACTCGAATTCGAACGGGCGCTCGCCAAACCAAAATCTGATGGTATCGAGAAGGTGCGATCCCAGATCCGGGAGAACTCCCGCGCCGACATCTCGCCAAGCCGATTCCTTGACCAGCCGCGCGGTGCCGTTCCCGTAAAACATGCGGCAGGTGTAAATTTCGCCCAGCACTCCTGATTTCAGAAGATCGCGCATGCGGACGAAATGAGGCTCGAAGCGATGGTTGTAGGCCGTGTAGCAAACCACGTTCTTGGCCTTGGCCAGAGTCGCCAGCGATTCAATTTCGGACTGCGAGCCGGCGAGCAGCGGTTTTTCCACCAGAACATGCTTTCCGTTCGCCAAGCAATATTGAAGAATGTCAATCTTTGCACTGTCCGGTATACAGGCCAGAACCGCATCATACGCCGAAAGCGGAACGTCCTCGACCGAACGAAAGTCCGCTTCTTCAATATAGGGGTCAACCGTGGCAACGACGTCATCGCCGGCTACGTCGCGGCGTTTGTGGCCCTGCACTCCCAGCCCGAGGACGATAACTCTCATTCGGCCGTTCCAGCGCCACTCTCATAGGGGGCGATCGTTTCCGCGTATTCTATCTTCTTGCCAACCGCGTCCATATCGATCGGAATATTCCCATCATATTCGCATTCACATGCGGCGGCGAAGGAGCCTAGAATCGACGCCGCTACCGGATCATTGAAACGCGTAAGGATCAGGGTCGCATAGGCCAGGAAGGCATCACCAGAGCCCACCGCATCGACCACGTCGCGGGCAAAGCTGTCGAGCACGATGAAGGAACGGGGATCGTCACCGTCTTCCGCCACGCTACGATAAGTGATGGAGCCGCGGGCTCCCAATTTGAGGATCAGTGTTTTGCAGGCAGCCGCGTTGTACAAACGCAGGGCGAGTGGACGTATCACAGAATCCTGGTCGCCAAGGGCGAAGCGCGCCTCTCGCTCGTTCGGCGTGATCAGGTCGAAGCCGGTAAATTCGAGAATATTTCCCCAACGGCTGGCGACCTGGCTGTCGGCCACTTTGAAGGCGCCATCGGGTATCGCGTCCGCCAAGGGCTTGATGGTTTCACGATTGAAGATACCATGGCGAAAATCGCTGAATACGACCGCGTCCGCCGGTGTGGAGGAGAGCTTTCCGCGAATATCTTTTAGCGTAGTATCACTTACCGAGCGATTGTCGAGTGTATCCACCTTGAGCAGCCGATAGCCGTCGGCGATGAAGGCCTTCTTGTTTGTCGTTGGTCGTGTCTCGTCAACGATAGCATTCACGGTCACGCCGGCGCTTTCGAGATCATCAATGACGAACTCGGTCCAGGAATCGCGACCCAGGATCGTCGTCAAAGTGACATCCGCATTCGCCGCCCTGAGATGCTTGGCGACAATCCCGGCGCCACCTACGTAGTCGTCCTGACTTTCGTAGCGAACCGAAAAGGTGGGAGTCTTTGTATTGCCACCTATCAGGGCGGTATGCACATAGCTGTCAACGATGACATCGCCAACCACATGCACTTTGACCCCCTCAAGGTCTCCCAACATGCGCCGCAGATCGTCAAAAGAAAGGCTCTCGGCACGCATTACAGTCCATAATTTTTCGACACTTATATTCGGCGGTCCGCTATCGATTATTGCGGACGACGAGTACACCACATCACCGGGCGTGAATATGAAATCGCCGCCATAGGATTGCAGGACGTCCAGCTCCTCACGGCTATTAGGGTGAAGTCGGTCCGCATTATATTCGTAACCCTTGGCGAAAAGGTCGGGCTTCAATGAGGCCAAGTTCTCGAGCGGCTTGGCATTGCGATCAACGACCACGTAATCGACCATCTCCAATGCGGCAAGGTTTATCGCCCTGAGCTCCTCAGGGACGTAGGGGCGATTGTTGGCTTTCTTGATATGCTCGTCGCCAGTAAGGCTTACGACAAGAATTTCCGCTTTTTCGCGCGCATAAATCAGATGCCGGATGTGTCCCGGATGCACGACATCAAAGGTGCCGTGGCACATGATCACCTTCTTCTTCCGCGGCGGTGTTCCGACGATATCAACCAACTCGTCGATCGTCTTGATTTTCTCGTTGAACTTGCCTTGGAACATGATCTCTATTGTCACTCCGGTTGCAGCGTCCGCGGGCGTCCTGTCGTGGCCCTAACGGTCTAGATATTCGAACCAGGTCTCAGTCGCCTTGGCGATGTTGTCCGGCCGCCACAATGGCGCCTCGCGCCAATAGTCTATCTGCGCAAGCATCCTGCCGACACCGACCTCAAAGCTGATTTCGGGCCGCCAATTCAAATCGTGCTGGATCTTCGATATATCTGCGTGGGTGACATCAGGCTCGCCAGGCCGTTTCGGAATGTAAATCACATCGCCCTCGAGCAGTTCGACAAGGCGATTGACGGAGACGGGATTGCCACCACCAAGATTCCAGGTCTCTCCGGTCTTGTCCGTATCCGCCGCAAGGCCAAAGGCATGGGCAACGTCCGAGCCATACACAAAGTCCCGCCTTTGGCTACCGTCGCCAACCACGGTAAACGGCTCCTTCGCCAGTTTCTGCCGAAGAAAGACCCCGAAAACGGCCCCGTAGGCGCCGGACGTCCGCGATCGCACGCCATAGGCGTTGAATATTCGGACGGAATTCACCGGCAGGCCATAGACCTGGTGCCAATGGAAGGTGGCCTGCTCCCCCTGGTACTTGCTTAAGGCGTAAGGGTATTGCGGCTGGATCGGATGATCTTCCGCCGTCGGCGTATTTGCGAGGCCGTAGCACGACGAGGATGCCGCGTAGACGAATTTCTCGATCTTCGCCGCTCGTGCACACTCGAGCATGCGAACCGTGCCCAGAACATTGACCGACATGTACTCGTCAGGCCGCTCGATCGATGGCACGATGTCGCCGATGCCGGCAAAATGATAGACATGTTTCGCGCCCTCGAAGAGCGCATCGCCGGGTTCGAATGAGCGAATGTCCCTCTCATCCAGCGAGAGGTCGGAATTTCCCGAATGCTGGGAGAGATTGGCGGTACGGCCGCCGACCAGGGAATCGATCACCCTGACCCTGTAGCCGCGGCCCAAGAGCCAATCCACCATGTGGCTGCCGATAAACCCGGCGCCGCCGCTGACAACGGCGATAGATGGACCCGTCATGCGACTTTCTTGGCTTTCAGGTAGCGAACATTGTAATACCAATTATTCGCCATGCTGTCTGGAAGCTTGTCGACCTCGAACGCCTTCACCAAATCCCTTACCGCATCCTCGACGCCGCGGACCGGCTGAAAGCCCAGGACACGCCGAATCTTGTCCGAGTTCACATGATATGAGCGAATGTCATCGGTGGGCGTAACCTCTATGCCGATCTCGGCACGCTCGGGATACTCCTCGGCGACCACACGCTTCACGGTAAGGGCTATGTCCATGATGCTCATGTTCTGATAGCCGGCATTGAAAGTCTCTCCGGCGATCAGGTCGTCATCGACCTGGATCAAGAGCTTGTAGAGGTCGCACATATCCTGGACATGCAGGTTCGGACGCAGCTGGGTACCGCCGAACACCGTGATCTTGCCGTTTACCACAGCATGGTGCGTCAAGATATTCACCGACAAATCGAGGCGCTGCCGCGGCGCGTAGCCGCAAAGCGTGGCCGGACGAATGGTGACGCAAACGAAATCGTCGGATTGGTGCTTGAACAGCAACGGCTCGCACATTCCCTTGTACTTGTTGTAATGGGTGAGCGGCACCAGCGGATGTTCCTCCGTCACGTCCGGCGCGTCGGATACGCCATAGACGGAACTCGACGATGCATTGATGAACCTCTTGATCCCGGCCTTCTTTGCCGCCACGACCAGGGGCTCGAAGGCATCCATATTTATCGATGTGCTCAGCGCCTCGTCGAGCTCGAAGCTGGCGTCATTGGATATGCAGGCCAGGTGGATGATCGTATCCACGCTCTCACAGGCCTTCGAGAATGCGTCGACGTCCCGTATGTCACCGGGAACGACAGTCAACGACGCATTGTCTTTCGGCAGGAAGTGGTCGCCGAAATACATGATGTCGAAGACCACGATTTCGTGGCCGAGGTCCAACAATTGAGGCACCAAGAGCGAGCCGACATACCCCGCGCCGCCGGTTACCATTATTCTGGCCATTCTTCACCTGTGTCTTAAGTCGCGGATGTCGCCTATGCCTCGATCGGGGCCGAGACGTGAATGCTGTAGCCCGCAGCGTCCGCATCGCCATAGAACATGCGGACCGTCTCGAGGCTGAACTCCTCCGGCGCCTTGCCGAACAAAGATAGCTTGTCAAGCAAGTCGGGAGTGACAGTGATGATATCGGTCCCCGTTTGCTCCGCATGAACGATATTGAGCACCTCGCGCGGGCTTGCCCACAGCAACTCCGCTTTGGGGCATTCGCTCAGTGCCGCCTTGGCCTCGGTCATGACCGGGATCGGATCGACCCCGGTATCCGCCAGCCGGCCGGCAAACAACGAGACGATCGCAAAAACGTCAGGCTCCAGGACCGACGCTATCGCCCGCACCTGTTCGACCGTGAAGACGGCCGTCACATTGACCTGGATGCCCGCTCTTGACAGCGCACCGATAACAGGCCCCGTGAACTCGCCCTGGGTATTGGTCACGGGAATCTTGACATTGACGTTCGGTGCCCAGGCTCCGATCTCCCGCCCTTGCGCCTCCATGGTCGGCAAATCGTCCGCGAAAACCTCGAACGACACGGGCTTATCCGTCACTTCGCTGAGAACCAGCTTGGCGAAGCTGGAATAGTCGGTCACCCCGGATTTCCGCATCAAAGTCGGGTTCGTGGTGAGCCCCTTGATCCACGGCAAGACGGAAAGCTCGCGAATTCTCTCGATGTCCGCGCCATCGGCGAAGATCTTGACCCTCAGGCTTTCGAGATTCATGTCGGCTCCTTCGTCACATTTGTCATCACCGAGCCTCCCCCGTCACAGGTATTGCGATAAAATGTAATCCGCTGCCTCGGGCAAACCCTGGCACACATGATCCGCCCGGTAAACGAGCGCCTCGCTATATCCACGGTCGATGAAGATCGTCCGGCAGTCGGCGTTTTGCCCCGCGCCTATATCTCGCCATCGATCCCCCACTATAAAGCTCATTGTCAGGTCGAGGTCAAACTCGCTGGCCGCCTCCAGCAGCATTCCTGGCTTCGGCTTGTAGCATGTGCACGAGGGTCCGTCTTCTTCGTAGCAAACTTTGATCGAATCGATCGGAAGGTCGGCAGTTAACGCCGCGTGCATGCGCTCCACCTCGGCCTTCGCGACGATGCCTCGTGCAACATCTGGCTGGTTGGTCACGACGACAAGCCGGTATCCCGCCGCGTGCAATCGACCGAGCGCATCCGCGACCCCATCGAGTATTTCGAATTCCGCCATGGAGGTTGGCGCGTATGGTCGCCCCTCGCGCACGATGGCGCGGCAAAGCACGCCATCGCGGTCCAGGAAGACCGCCCGAGCTTTGGTCACCACTTCGTCGTGTTTGTCTGCAGGGACGGGTGCGAGACGAGGCAATGCCAAACGACCGACTGAAAGGCCTCGGAATGCGGCGTTACACGATCCGCAGAGACGGTTGGGATCACGATGACGCAATCCCCAGCTTCGCAGGTATACCCGTCCGAACGCCCAACGACGCCGAAGACCTTCAGGTCTCTGGCCTTGGCCTCCTCAATTCCTCGAACGATATTCATGCTGACCTGGCGCTCGCGATTGCCGCCCCCGACAGAGAAAACGAACACCGCATCGGACTCGTTCGCCCGACTCACGCCAAGCCATTCGGCAAAGACCGTCTCCCAGCCTTCGTCGTTGGTCCTCGCGGTCAGCTCGGAAACATTGTCCGTCGGCGCATATGCCTCGATGCTGCAGAGCTTGCGGAAGTCATTCACCGCATGGGAGCAATTGCCGGCGCTGCCCCCGACGCCAAGAAAGAAGAGGCGGCCACCCCTGTCGCGCAACGCCCGCAACTCATTTGCCAATTGGTCGATGGCGGCATGGTCAATTTCGCGGGCGATCTGCTCCACTTCCCGGAAATATTGAACAACCGACATAACAAGCGCCCCCTTGAGTTCACCACGCTCGTAAGAGCCCCCAAAGCAACCTCAATATCGAAAATTGTGCCAAAGTCCACTGAAAGAATCCCGGCAGCCCCATCTGCACGATGAGATGCTGGCGGCAGTGCGCAGGACTGCGTTCAGGCAGCAAGGATTTTCGACTGAGAATCAATACGTTGCGCTTGCCATGCCAGCGCATGAGACAGTCAGCAGTCGATTGAGACAATGCTTGCAATGCCCGCTGCGCCTCGTTTCCGGACGGACCCGAACACTATTGAAACGCTTGCTCTCACTCGAATCGTATCGCAGATTCGCAGCTGCCCAAGTCGCGTAGGATTCCTGATCGGCGCGCCGCCTGAATTGGGCTGATATCCGCAGGTGGCCGAGAATCGATGCTAGTTTCGCGTATGGTATCAATGCTATGAACGGCGCGATCACAAGGTGCTGAGAAAGAGGGCTGAAGCCAACGGATTGACGAGGACGTTGTTCGTGACTACGGCATTAATGTGAATTCGTTGCACGACTATGACTGGAAGATGGGGGTGATAAAGGCGATGTTGAGGCCGATTCGGCTATGACTGATGCGCTGGAAGCGAATGGCGAGTCACTACCGGGCCCGGCGAATGTAACACTTCGGCAGCTCTATGGTGAGATGCTGCGCATACGCCTCGTCGAGGAGACCATGGCGGAGCGCTACGCTGAGCAGGAGATGCGCTGCCCAGTGCATCTTTCCGTCGGCCAGGAAGCGGCGGCCGTTGGCGTGTGTGCAGCACTGCGACGGACCGACAAGGTGCTCAGCACCCATCGCTGCCATGCCCATTACCTTGCCAAGGGCGGTGACCTCTACCGCATGATGGCGGAGATTTATGGCAAGGCCGACGGCTGTGTTGGGGGGCGTGGGGGCTCCATGCACCTCTGCGATCAAGAGGTTGGCATGCTGGCGAGCGTTCCCATCGTTGCCAGTTCCATTCCGCTGGCTGTGGGCAGCGCGCTGGCGGACAAGCGGGCCGGCCGCGATACCGTTACCGTTGCCTTTTTCGGCGATGCCTCAGTGGAGGAGGGCGTCTTTCATGAGAGCGCCAACTTTGCCCAATTGCACAAGCTGCCTGTGGTGTTCGTCTGTGAGAACAATCTTTTCTCAATCTACACCGCGCTTGAGGCGCGCCAGCCTGAGCGTCCGATCATGGAATTGGCCGGCGCCCACGCCATGGCAAAGGCCGAGGGCGACGGAAATAACGTTCTGTCCGTGTCAGAGCTGACTCAGGCAGCAGTCGAGCGTGCCAGGAGCGGCCAAGGCCCGAGTTTTCTGGTCTTGCACACATATCGCTGGCGCGAGCATTGCGGACCGAACTATGACAATGATCTGGGCTACCGCACGCCGGAGGAGTTCGAGGCATGGAAAGAGAATTGTCCTGTCGAGGGAACTCGCCGCCAATTGCTCGACGCCGGAGATCTGAGTGAGGCAGAGGACGATCGCATGCGTGGGGATATCCAGGCCGAGATAGACAAAGTTTTCGAGCGCGCGCGGGCGGCCGATCTGCCGCCAAGCGAAGATGCCGGACGGTTTGTTTACGCATGACTGACGATCGCACGATTACCTACGCTGAAGCGTTGCGAGAGGGCTTGGCGGAAGCGGTCAGGCATGACCCTTCAGTCTACCTGCTAGGTGAGGGCATCGACGACCCCGGATCATTCTTCGGCACCACGCGCGGCATTGCGGCGGAACACGGCGCGGATCGTGTAATCGAGATGCCGGTATCCGAGAACGCGCTTACCGGCATCGCCGTCGGCGCGGCAATGTGCGGTGACCGCCCGGTCATGCAGGTGCACCGCGTGGAGTTCGCGTTGCTTGCCTTCGAGCAGCTTGTCAACAACGCGGCCAAAACCCATTACGCCAGCAACGGCCAGCACAAGGTTCCCCTGGTGCTGCGTATGATCGTCGGTCGCGGCTGGGGCCAAGGGCCGCAGCACTCGCAGAGCTTGGAGACCGTCTTCGCGCACGTGCCCGGCCTCAAGGTGATCATGCCGACACTGCCGGCGGACGCAAAGGGTATGCTGATTTCGGCCATTGCCGACGACAATCCGGTCATCTCCATTGAGCACCGCTGGCTCTACAATACCAATGGCTCGGTCCCGGAAGGCTATGCGCCGCGCCAGATCGAGCGCCCCGAGATTGTCAGCCCGGGCAGCGACGCGACCGTGGTCGCGACCTCGTATATGACTCTGGAGGCGATTCGCGCCGCCGAAGCGCTGGACCGGCAAGGCTGTTCTGTAGAAGTCATCGACATGCGCGTGCTACGGCCGCTGGACATGACCCCGATCTTGGAGTCCGTACGCAAGACCGGCCGCCTGCTGGTCGTCGATACGGGCTGGGTGAGCTATGGCCTTGGCTCCGAGGTCGTGGCCAGTGTGGCGACAGAGTGCTTTGGTCAGCTTGCCGTGCCGCCGCAACGGGCCGGCCTCGCCGACCATCCGACGCCGAGCTCACGCGGCCTGGTGCCGGGGTTCTACCCTGATTCCCTATCGATTGCGGCTGCGGTGGGCGAACTTTGCGGCCTTCCCGAAGAGCGGCTGGCGATGGCTCGCAGCTTCATCGAACAGGAACGGGGCGATCAGCCGATCGACACCCCGGATCCCTACTTTCGCGGACCGTTTTGATGTCGGCCCGGTACTGAACCTCCTGTCAACCACTAGAGAGGCTGAAACAAGCTCAACCATGCATGTGCGCTATTCACCACTTGCCCAACAATTCGCCAATCCGGACGAGATTTTTGACGAAATCCGCGACCTCGTCGCAAGCGGGGATTTTACGCTTGGCGGCGTGGTATCGGAGTTCGAGGCAAAGTTCGCGGAATTGCTCGGTGTCAAGCATGCGATAGGTGTCGGCTCCGGCACGGATTCGCTGAAGTTGCCCCTGAAGGCGCTCGGCCTGGGTCCAGGGAACGAGGTGATCACGAGCGCAAATACGTTCTACGCGACCGTTGGTGCCATTGCCGAAGTGGGGGCAACGCCGGTATTCGTTGATTGCGACGACACCTTCTGTATCGACGTTGCGAAGATCGAGGCGGCGATCACGCCCCGGACGAAGGCGCTGATGCCGGTTCATCTGACCGGCGACGTGGCAAACATGACCGAGATCATGGCGGTGGCCGAGAGACACGACATTCCCGTGGTCGAAGACGCCTGCCAGAGTCTGCTGGGAACCCACAATGGCCGGCTTGCGGGAACCTTTGGCGTTGCCGCCGGTTTCTCCATGCATCCGCTGAAGATCATCAATGTCTGGGGCGATGCCGGCATCGTTGTGACAGACGATGACGAAATGAACCGCAAAGTTCGTCTGCTGCGGAACCACGGTCTGGTGAACCGCGACGAGATGGAGATACTCGGTTACAACACGCGACTGGATTCTCTGCAGGCGGTCGTTGGTAAAAAAATGGTTGCTCGAGCACAGGATATTGTTCGCAAGCGGGCGGAGAATGCCTCGTTTTACGACGCAGGCTTCGCGACAATTCCACAGATCACCATTCCGCCGCGCAACCAGGGCTCGACCCACGTGTTTCTGCTATACGTTTTGTTCGCCGAGGACAGGGATGCGCTTATCCAACACTGTCTGGATGCGGATATCGAAGCGAAGGTCCACTACCCCATACCGCTATACATGCAGAAGCCGCTTGCTCATCTGGGGCACAAGCGTGGCGACTTTCCGGTAAGTGACCGACACGCCACTGATGTCATCAGCTTTCCTGTCGATCAACACCTCAGTCGCGACGAGATGGACTATGTCATCTCAACGGTGCGCGAATTCTATGAAGGCAAAAAGGCATGACCGAGATCAAGGTATCATTTTTGGATTTGCAGCCCCGGTATCAGGAGGAGAGGGAGGATCTGCTGGCCATATTCGACCGTACCCTCGCCTCGGGGCATTTGGTCGGAACGCCGGAGATCGCGGAGTTCGAGGCGGAGGTGGTGGCGTTCACCGGCGCTGGGCATTGCGTATCCTTGAACTCAGGCACCGATGCTCTGATGTCCGCCCTGTGGGCATGCGGCATCGGCAAGGGCGACGAGGTGATAACCACGCCAATCTCTTTCGTCGCCACCACCGGCGCGATCATGCATGTGGGCGCGGTTCCGGTCTATGCCGATGTGGGCGAGGACCAAAATATCGATCCCGAGAAGATCGAGGCGCGCATCACCGACAAGACCAAAGCGATAATGCCAGTGCATTGGGGCGGGCGCTTCGCCAATATGGAAGCGATCAATGACATAGCCGAGCGGCATGGTCTCGACGTAATCGAGGATTCCGCGCAAACCATGGGGGCCCGCTATCATGGGCGCCACGGCGGCACCATGGGACGTGTTGGCGCGGTGTCCTGTCATCCCTTGAAGAATCTCAATGCCATCGGCGACAGCGGGTTCCTGCTCACCGATGACGCAGATATTGCCGAGAAGGTTCGCATGTTCCGCAATCACGGCCTCGCCGGCCGCGACGATTGTGCGTTCTACGGCGTAAATTCACGCATGGATGTGCTCAACGCCCAGGTGCTGTCCTATCGGCTGGGGCGCTTGGATGACGTGATTACCAAGCGGCGCCACAATGCGAATCTCTATCGCAAGCTGATAACGGCAGAGTCCGTGTTCATACCGAAGGATCCCGCCAACGAGGACAACAGCTACGTCATGTTCCTGGTTCAGGCGGACCGGCGGGATGATTTGCAGGCGTATTTGGCCGACCGCGGCATTCAGGCCCTGGTGTATTACGGCACGCCCCTTCACCTGCACCGATCGGCGGCTGATCTTGGCTACAAACGTGGCGACCTGCCGGTTGCCGAAGCCCAGGCCGACCGGGTGCTGGCACTTCCTCACAACCAATATCTGACCGAATCCCAGATCGCCTATGTTTCCGAATCTATCAATGAATTTTACGGCTAAGAGCCGCAAACCACGTCACGAACAAGGGGCCCACACGTCGTGGTCCTGACCGGACCGGTATTGATCGTATCACCGCACGCCATGGATGAAGTCCTTGGCTGTGGCGGCAGCATGGCCATATTGGCGGATAGCGGCACCACCGTGACGACCTTGGTGTTGTTTGGAGATGGCAAGGGTGCTGACGCTGCGCGCCGTGACGCGTGCTGCGCTAGCAGTAAGGTGCTTGGCACGGACGTTCCGAGCTTTGCCGAACTACCGGAGAATGCTGGTGATACCGTGCCCCTCGGCGACGTCATCGGCATTGTTGAAAAGGCGATAAGAGAGGCGTCTGCCGCTACGGTCCTGGTGTGTCACGGGGGCAACCTCAATATTGATCATCAAGTGGCATTTCGCGCGACCATGACGGCAGTGCGCCCGGTGCCGGGAGCCAAAGTGAGGACCTTTCTCACCTACGAAATACCTTCGGCTACCGACTGGACGACACCTGGGCATGGGCCGCCGTTTCGGCCGAATTTTTTCGGCGATATCGAACTTGGGCTGGAACGCAAGCTGGCGGCTTTGTCACAACCCGGAGCGGACTGTCGCCCCTGGCCCCATGCGCGTTCCATCGAGGCAGTGCGCAACCTGGCTTTGGCACGCGGCGCTTCCGTGGGGCTTGGCGCAGCAGAGGCGTTCTCTCTGGAGCGTTGCGTCTCCGATATCTCTGAGCCTAGCACGACACTCTGATTCGTGACTGATTTATCGGCACCAAGATTTTCCATCATCTTATGCAACTACAATCACGCGAATTTTCTGAGAGAATCCCTGCCAGCGATTCTTGGGCAGCTTCGCGACTGCGATGAGTTGTTGCTGGTGGACGACGGTTCTGGCGATGATAGCCTTGACTTCATGCGGGAGCAGGCGATCGATTTTTCAAATGTTCGTATACTCGTAAATGAGAAAAATCGAGGCGTAGTCTGGTCGGGTAAGCGCGCCCTTTCGGTTGCCGAAGGCGATTACGTCGCATGGTGGTCTGCCGACGACCTGATTATTGACGGGATATTTGATGCTGCAGCAGCGGCAATGAAGGAATATCCGGGGGCTGGCGTTCTCGCCACTGAGACAATCATTGAAACGGTTTCTGATGGCTTGGTCGTGAAGGATGCCACCTATCGGTTCGGCCTTAAGGACAAAGGATATCTGTCTGCGGAAGGCTTCGTTGCGGAAAACAAGGCTCGATATTTTTGGTTGGCGTCAAGTGGCTTGTTCGTGCGCCGGGATGCACTATTGGCCCATGGCGGATGGCGAGAGGATCTGGGGTGGTTGACGGATTGGTTCAGTGCCTATGTCGCGGCCTTTCGCCATGGTGTTGCCTATATAGCGACGCCGTTCTCCATCAATAGAGAGAGGCTCGATTCATATGGCCGCCGTGCGGCGCGAGAGGCCGCAACGCGAAGGCCCGTTGTAAAACGCTTTTTCGAGCTTCTATCGACATCTGAATTTTCCGACGTGCGCGCTGCGTTATGCCGCTGCCCGCTTGTTATCAGCCACGCCTTGGGCGATCGCGTTCTTTGGGATCTCCTGGGCCGTCCGCGCGATTGGGATTTGCTGTTTCTGGTCGCGCTAGCGATGATCCGGGCTAGAATTTGAGGCTGTCGGCTGGCAAAGGCGACGTTTTTGCGCGTGCATCCAAATTGCATGGGCGTCGTACGGGGTTGTGTGCTCTTTCATCAATAAGTCTTCCGCCGGCAATGCTCGCATTGCACTGCCTTCACCAAGCAACAATTTGGGCAGAAGGGTCGAGGCAACGGATATCTCATAATAGCTGCGGCGAATTATACCGTGGCCGGCAAATCCAAAGTCGAATTCGAACCGGGTAAAATATCTCGACTTCGTTATGTCCAACTCATAGGCAAGTTCTTCGAGAAGCTCACGGCTGAGAGCCTCGGCTTCGCTCTCACCGTTCTCGATAGCGCCGCCGAAACATCCCCAGTGTGCCGGAAAGAAGATATCCGGTTTAGAGTCGCGCAACTGCATGAGGTATTTCTCATCGTCGACGACAATTATGGCGGCGACTGCGTCATCCGGCGTCAAGTTCATGTCGGATTCGAGGAACGCGTATGGCTTCATGACGAACAGTTCCTGAGGGTATCATCGAAGAGAGGTGTTCTTATACCAAGCTATGGCGTCTCATTTATATGGCATAAAGTCGGTAGATCGCTTGTGGCAGGATCAGGATGTCTCCTGAAGTACGTATAATCGTGGTCAATTACAATGGTGGCGCCGGCCTTCGACGCTGCCTGGAGGCCTTGCGCACCCAGACCATGGCGGATTTCGAAGCCGTCGTGGTTGACAATGCCTCACATGACGACTCCGCCGTTTGCGTTCAGGACTTTGACAATCGTTTTTCCTTGCTTTCTCTTGCTGAGAACATTGGTTTCGCAGCTGCCAACAATCGCGGCGCCGATGGCGCGAAGCCGGACCTTATCGCAACGCTCAATCCGGACGCATTTCCTGATCGAGATTGGCTATCGACCCTTTGCGATGCCGCGAAAAAGCATCCCGACGTGGCGATGTTCGGGTCTACGCAGGTTAGCGATCGAGATCCTTCGCTGTTTGATGGTGTCGGTGATGCCTATCTGTTTGCAGGTATCCCCTGGCGCGGTGAGCATGGCCGGCCCGTGGGTCCATTGCCGGCGCTGGCGGATACATTCTCGCCCTGTGCCGCGGCCGCAGTCTACCGGCGGGAGGTATTCACCTCTGTCGGTGGCTTTGACGAGACTTTTTTCTGCTACTGCGAGGATGTTGACCTGAGCTTTCGTATGCGTCTTGGAGGCCAGCGCTGTCTTCAAATCGCCTCTGCGCAAGTTCGCCATGTCGGCTCCGCGTCGACCGGGCAACGCAGTGCCTTCGCCGTCTATCACGGTACTCGCAATCGCATCTGGGTGATGGTGAAGAATATGCCGCTGCCGTTGCTGATCGCCGGGGCGCCATTCCATGTGACAGCGCTTGTCCTATTGACCGTCCGCTCAGCCTTCCGCACCAAGGGCTTCGTCGAGATCCGGGCCATGTGGCGCGGTGTGGGCGACGCTTTGCGCGGCCTCGGGCCAGTGTTGCGCAAGCGTCGTGAGATTCAGCGCTCCGCCACGGTGGGCTGGCTCACCATCGCCCGTGCCATGACCTGGTCGCCGTTGCGCTATCTCCGCCGCCGCGCCGACCTTCGTCCGCTCGATACGGATCATTTGCCGTCGCGGCAGTGAGCGTCTACTTTTCCAAGAGGAACGAGAAGGACCAATGTGACACGCGATGAGAGCGGACGCTTGGTGGCGATCATTGGGAGTGCCGCCGTGGGGATAGCCTGAATGACGACAGATAAGAGTTCGGCACGGCTGCGGCCTCGGGTCTCCGTCGTCCTGTCTTTCTTCAACGAAGCGGATGTGTTGCCCGAGCTCCTGAAAAGGCTGCGGGCGGTGTTCTCCAACGAGGGGGACCACATAGCCGGTTACGAGATGGTCTTCGTCAACGATGCCTCGACGGACGGCTCCGAAGCCTTGTTGCGCCGGGAGATCGAAGAGCGCGGCGACGTCGTGCTGATCAACATGTCGCGGAACTTTGGCGTTTCGGAATGTGTCTATGCCGGGTTTCGCCATGCCAGTGGTGACGTCGTCATCTATATGGACAGCGACCTTCAGGATCCGCCGGAGCTCATTTCCGAGTTGCTGCAACAATGGCGCGAGGATGCGGAAGTCGATGTCGTCTACACCACGCGGCGGCGTCGTGAAGGCGAGCATTTTCTCAAGCTGCTGCTGACGCGCCTCGGCTATCGCCTCATCAACAACATCACCCATCCGCCCCTGCCGGTGGATTCGGGAGATTTCAAGCTGCTGTCCCGCCGTGTCGTCAACGAGCTGCTCAGGTGGCAGGAGAAGCTGCCCTATATGCGGGGCCTGGTGAGCTGGGTCGGATTCAAGCAGGTGCCGGTGTTCTATGATCGCGCACCGCGCTTCGACGGCCGCGAGATGACGAAATATTCCGTGCTGTCGTGGCGCACGATTTCGGGCTATCTCGACCGCGCCCTCATCTCCTTTTCGGACGCGCCACTCAAGTTTTCTCTTCTGGTCGGCTTCATGATGGCGGCAATGGCCGCCTCCTACCTGGTCGTGGTGCTGGTGCAAAAGCTGTTCGGCTGGCACGAGCCGGGCTGGCCGGCCATCATGGCGACCATGCTTCTGCTCGGCGGCATACAGCTCATGGTTCTGGGCTTTATCGGCCTCTACATCAATGTCATCTTCCTGGAGGTGAAGGGGCGGCCCAACTATATCATTCGTGACGTCGTCAGGGCGCCGGACCCTTCGACTGAGCCGCCCGATAGCGAAGGCTAGCGGATCAGACGATGCCGGCATTTGCGCGGGCGATATTCGTTGCCATGCTTGTCGGCGGGGCGTTGGGCTGCTTCGCATTCCCGGCATGGCAGCACGCGGTGGAAACCGCCCAGGTGCTGTCAGGCAGCATTCACTACCCCGATCTCGACAATCCCTTTTACCAGTATCACGCCGGCTCGGTCACCTTACCCACCATACTGTCGGCGCTGCTGTTGACAGCCTTCGGAGAGCTGGTCGCTTCGGCACTCATCAGCGGGCTGCAAGGTGCGCTATCCTATGGCGCCATCGCCGCGCTAGCGTTTCCCTTCTGCCCGCGCTGGCAGCACGCCGCCATGCTGGCGCCGGTGCTCCATGCGATCGGCATCTTGCAGGTCGGTGCCGGCTATCCGATAGAGCTGATGGGCTATACCAGCACCTTCGGCGTCATCGGCGTCGGCTACTATGGCCTGTGCACCGGGCTGTTCGTGAACCGGCGACACAGATCGGCCGCACTTGCCGCCGGGCTGTTTCCCCTTGTCCATCCCTCGCTTGCGCTTATTTTCGTCATTAACATAGCTGCCTATTTTTTCGTGCAAATTCTCTTGAGGACAGAAGGATCTTGGCGTGATGTCCACCAATTCGCGGTGTGGTCCGTTCCCGTCTTCAGTGCCTGTTCGATACTGTTCCTTCTGCTTGGCGGCGGACTGCCGCCTGAGCCACTATCCGATCTGGCACGCGCTACTACCGTCGAGTTCATCGACAATTGGTCGATGCACCACAGGGATTTTCCCTTCGCTTCACCGGCGGGTTTCGCCTTCCTCCTGCTGACGGCAGTCCTTTGCCTATATGCGGTTAGGTCGAATCTGTTCGCGGAGCAGGGCCGCCTTGTTTCGTTTCTGGCGGTGCTGGCGCTGTTGGCTGTCGCCTTTGCCGCGGCATCTCACCTTCCGACCGAGCTCATGCCGCTAACCTTCTGGCAGCTTATGCCGCCGCGAATCCCGAACTTGCTCATGGTCATGGCTCCGATCGCCCTGATTGGTCTTGCCATGGCCAGCGAAAGTCGCTTGCCAGAGTACGTCATGGCCGCTGCGCTGCTGGCGCTGTTGCTGTTGGCCATACTATTCCCCTCGTATGTGCTTTACGTCGTGCAGATGGCAGTCGGCTGGTTGGCTGTGGTCAGCCTATCCGTGGCCATGGCCGGCTCGTGGCTGCTGGGCCGCAGGAACCGGGTTCCGGCGCCGGCCAGGCCTCGACTTCTGCCTCTTGTTCTGGTCTTGGCGGTGGCGGCGCTGGCCGCCATCTCCCTTCATCCGAGGCGCGGAGACCGGCTGACATACTATGCCAATGACGCGTTTTTCGCGCGCCTGCACGCTGATGGCGACGGCTACCTGTTGAGCTCCGAGACCGAGCTTGTACAACTTCGCTCCGGGCGTCCCGTTCTTGTCTCACTCGCCTTCAATCAAGGGCTCTATTTCCCGCGGACCTGGGCGAAGATGCTGCGGACTTATCGTGAGGTCTACGAAGTCGAGGCCGAGACCCTGTCGCAGGTTCGCGGCGGCGGCTTGATGCCGGAAGTGTATCGCGATGTTTGGGAGGCGCGCGATTACGACGACTGGCTGAAGCTTGCCGGGGAATTCGATTTCTCGGGGGTCGTTACCCGGCGTGGCCTTTTCCTGGATTTGCCCCTGGTGGGGGAGGAAAGCGACTTGCTGGAGTATTCCCTGAGCGCGGGGGCCAGGGCGCGCATCGTGACCCCGGGCCAAGACATCGTGCGGGCCTTCGACCGCTCGATCAGGAGAGAATCCTACTGGCAAAGCGACAGCTATCCTGCGGTGATCGAGATCGCGTACGAGACGCAGTTTGAAGTGACGGGGTATGCCCTGACCGTCGGAGACGGGGACCGGCCACAAGATTGGCTCGTCGAAGGAAAGCAGGCAGCAGGCTCTTGGCAGGTCTTGGACCGGCGCAGCGATTGGGATTTCGGCGAGCCAAGGGCCGAGGAATTCCCGCTGGCGGCAGCCTCCGTCGACCGTTTGCGCATCACCTTCACCAGAGGTCATGGCGGCTCGCTGCGCCTGTACGAAATGCAGATACGCGGCGACTGCCTGAGGCCGGATCTCTCATTCTCAAGCTGCGCCGACTAGACCTCCAGCCACTCCTTGCGCACGTCCTCGTTGGCCTTGAAGGCTTCCGTTGTGCCTTCGAAGACGATCTTGCCGTGGCCCATCACCAATATGCGCTGGGATATCTGCAGGGCGATGGCGAGCTTTTGCTCGACCAGCAGGATGGCGACGCCGCGCGAGGCGATCTCGGCCAAAAGCTTGCTCACCTGTTCCACCAGCTTCGGCGCCAGGCCCTCGGTAGGCTCGTCGATCATGATCAGGTCGGGATCGCCCATCAGGGTGCGGCACATGGTCAGCATCTGCTGCTCGCCGCCGGAGATGACGTTGCCCAGCACGTCGGCGCGCTGGCCGAGATTGGGGAACATCTCGAACATGTCGTCGATCGACCAGCGCCCGGCCTTGCCCATCTGCTTGATGCCGAGAACGAGGTTCTGGCGCACGGTGAGTGTCGGGAAGATGTTGCGGTTCTCGGGCACGTAGCCGACCCCGGCGCGGGCGATCTGGTGCATCTTGCGCCCGGCGATCTGGCGGTCCTTGAACAAGATCGAGCCTTGCGGTGCGACCTCGCCGGTGACCGCCTTCAGCGTCGTCGAACGGCCCACCCCGTTGCGGCCGAGCAGGCTGACGATCTCGCCCTCGCCGACGCTGAAATCGACGCCCTGGAGAATGTGGCTCTTACCGTAATAGGCATGCAGGCCGGACACTTCGAGCATCACGATGCCTCCGTTCCGAGATAGGCGGCCTGGACATCGGCATTGGCGCGAATCTCGTCGGGCGTTCCGGTGGCGATGATCTGGCCGTAGACCAGCACCGAGATGCGGTCGGCGAGATCGAAGACCACGCCCATGTCGTGCTCCACCACCAGCAGCGTCTTGCCTTCCGAGATGCGCCGGATGAGCGCCACCGCGGCAGCGGTCTCGGAATGGCTCATGCCGGCGGTGGGCTCGTCGAGCAGCACCACGTCGGCACCGCCGGCAATGGTGATGCCGAGCTCGAGCGCCCGCTGGTCGGCATAGGACAGCAGCCCCGCCGCCCAGTCGCGCTTCGGCGTCAGCCCGATCTCGTCGAGAATGTGCTCCGTGCGCTCCTCGACGTCCTTGAGCCGCCCGACCAGCTTCCAAAAGGCATATTTGTGGCCCTGAGAATACAGCGTGCCGCAGCGCACATTGTCGTAGACCGTCATGCGCGGGAAGATGTTGGTCACCTGGAAGGAGCGGCTGAGGCCCTTGCGGTTGATCTCGAAGGCGGTCGCGCCGGAGATATCCTCGCCGCGCAGGCGGATCGTGCCCTGCGTCGTCGGGAACAGGCCGCTGATCAGATTGTAGAGGGTCGATTTTCCCGCCCCGTTGGGGCCGATGATGGCGTGGCGCTCGCCCTCTCTGACCTCGAGGTCGAGGCCGCGGATGATCTCCGCCTTGCCGAAGGACTTGTGGACGTCGACGAGCTCGAGTGCGGCGCTCATGATTCGGCCCTCGCGCGGGTCTCGTTCAAGGCCGCGTTCCAGGCCGCGTTGGCCAGGGGATAGGTGCGGCGCATCAGGAACACGCCGGCAGCCGCCAGGACGGCGAAGACGATCCATGACAGGACACCGTCCGGACTGACGGTCATCCAGTAGATCTCGAGCTCGGTGTCGTTGCCCATGCGCGAGGTCAGGAAGTAGAGGGATTCGATCAGCCCGATGACGCCGAGCAGCATGGTCAGCAGCGAGCCGAGGAACATCAGATAGGGCACCACCAGGCTCGCCAGCAGGCGCGGGGCGGTGTGCCAGATCGGCCCGTGCATGGCGAACAGTCCCGCCAGGCCGAAGGGGAAGAACATGATCACCGAGACGAACATCACCCCGAGATAGAGCACCCAGGCCTCGGTCACCTCGGTCAGCGTGCTTTGCAGGAAGGTGATCAGCGCCGCCCCGATGACCGGGCCGGCAAAGTTTCCGATGCCGCCGATATAGGCCATGAAGAGCACGCCGCCGGACTGGATCGCGCTCACGGTCTCGAAGCCGATATGCTCGAAATTGACCGCATGCAGGGAGCCCGCGGCACCGGCGAAGAAGGACGACAGCGAAAAGGCCAACCAGCGGATGCGCTGGCTCGAATAGCCGATGAAGGTGACGCGCTCGGGATTGTCGCGCACCGCGTTCGACATGCGCCCGAAGGGGGTCTTTGTCAGCAGGTACATGGCGAAGGCACAGATAAGCGCCCAGACGGCGATCAGGTAATAGACCTCGATGTTGGGGCCGAAGGTGACGCCGAAGGGCTCGGGGCCGACCCAGCGGTCGGTCTGGATGCCGTCCTCGCCGTTGAAGAAGGTAACGATGATCAAGGTCAGCGCCGTCACCATCTCGCCGAAGCCCAGCGAGATCATGGCGAAGGTGGTGCCGGCGCGCCGCGTCGAGACAAAGCCGATCAAGACGCCGAAGAACAGCCCGACGCAGCCGCCGAGGATCGGCAACAGCACGGTCGGGAAATAGGGCAGGATGTCCTCGCCGTAGTAGTTCAGGTAGTGCACCGTGAAATAGCCCGCCAGGCCGAAGTAGATGGCATGCCCGAAGGACAGCATGCCGCCCTGGCCGAGCAGCATGTTGTAGGCGAGAGCGAAGATGATCAGCACGCCCATCTGACTCAGCAGTGTCAGCGCGAAGCCCGAGTCGAAGATGTGCGGCAGGACCAGGGCGACAATGGCGGCCAGGAGCCATACGCCGTATCTGCGCAGAACGGCCATCAGACGTCCCTCGTCCCGAACAGCCCACGGGGCTTGAAGATCAGCATGAGCACCAGCAGCAGATAGGGCAGGATCGGCGCCACTTGTGCCGAGGTCATGCGGGCGAAGTCGCGGAACGCGCCGTCGGGGTCGAGCTCGATGCCGAAGACGGCCAGCAACCCGGCAAGGCCGACATCGTAGAACAGTGCCATGCGGTCGAGGATGCCGATCAGCAGCGCCGCGACAAGCGCGCCGCCTAACGATCCCAGGCCGCCGATCACGATGACCACGAAGACGATGGGGCCGAGCTGCAACGCCATGGCGGGCTCGGTGCCCAGCACGTTGCCGCCGACCACGCCTGCGACGGCCGCCAGCGCGCAGCCGAAGCCGAAGGTCCACATGAAGATGGTCGGCACGTCATGGCCGAGCGTCGCGACATGGGTCGGATCGGAGACGGCGGCGCGGATGATCAGGCCGATACGCGTGTAGGTGAGCAAGGCGAAGAGGGCGACGAAAATGCCGACCGATATGACCAGCATGAAAACGCGATAGGCCGAATAGTCGAGACCGGCCCAGGAGAACAGCGTGAAGCTCATGGAGACAGGGATCTCGTACGGCACCGGCACGCGACCCCAGATCATCTGCACCGCCTCTTCGATGACATAGAAGATACCGAAGGTGAAAAGCAGCTCGGCCACATGGCCGTAGCGGTGCACAGGCCGCAGGCCCCAGCGCTCGACCCCGGCGCCGATGATGCCGACGATGATCGGCGCCAGTATCAGCGCCGGAAAGAAGCCGACATAGCTGCTCACCTCATAGGCGAAGTAGGCACCGAGCATGAAGAAGCTGGCGTGAGCGAAATTGAGCACGCCCATCATGCTGAAGATCAGCGTCAGGCCGCTCGCCAGCAAGAACAACAGCATGCCGTAAAGCACGCCGTTGAACAGCGCGAATACCAGGCTTTCCACCGCTTCCCCCTCCCTGCAAACCGCCGCAGCGGCGTGTCGTTACGGCCGCTTCATCTCGCACGTGGTGGGCAGCGTGGTCGCGTCGGCGGTCACCCAATCGTCGGTGCGCCAGCCAACGCCGAAGTTCTGGCCTTCGTAGAGGAAAGGCCGGGCGACATCATTGGTCATGGTGCTGATGACCAGGGGCATCAGTATCTGATGGTCCTCGGCACGCATGGCGACGGTGCCCGCCGGACCGGCATAGGTCATTCCTTCGAGCGCACGCGCAACGGCCGCCGGGTCGTCAGTGCCCGCGGCGTCGAGCGCGGCAGCGAACATCTCGACCGCCCAGCGCAAGCGGTCGGTATAGGTGCTCTTGCCCGTCTGCTCGGTATAGCGCGTCAGGGAATCCAGCACGGCCGGATCCTGTTGATCGAAAAGCGGATCGTTCTCGTGCATCTCCGTGAGCTGGCGCATGCCGACGGCGACGCCGTCATTGGCGCCGATGGCCGCGATCGAGCTCGGGAGGCCACCATAGATGGTATAGAACGGCGCCGGTAGGTGTGCTTCCGCCGCGGCCTTGACGAAGCGAATGAGGTCGGGGCCCCAGTTGCCGGTCAGCACGGTGTCAGCGCCGGAAGCCTGGATCTTGGCGATATAGGCGGAGAAGTCGAGCACCTTGCCGAAGGGCACGATGAGCTCGTCGCCGACCAGCTCAATGTGCGGTGCGCGCTCGGCGAATATGCGCCGCGCCGCCGCCTGGAATGCTTGGCCGTAGGCGTAGTTCTGGTTCAGCAGATAGACCTTGGAGACGCCTTCCGTGCGAGCGAGCTGGGTCACCAGGGCCGCCACCTTCATGTCGACATTGGCGTCAAAGCGAAAATGCCAGAACGAGCAAAGCTCGTTGGTGAACGAGGTCGTCACCGCGGCATAGTTGAGATAGAGGATCGCCTGGTCCGGGTTGCGACGATTGTGCTTGCCCAGGAACTTGATGATGTTGAGCGCGTGATTGGAGCCGACGCCCTGGCTGACGTAGCGCAAGCCGTCGTCAACCGCCTTGCGCAGCATTTGCGTCGTCTTCTCCGCGTTCATGGCATTGTCGAGCGGCACGATCTCGATGTGGCGCCCGCCGAGGACGCCGCCGCGCGCATTGATCTCGTTGGCGAAGAACTCGTAGCCCTCGAGGGTGTCGCGGCCGACGGCGGCGATGGGGCCGGAGAAGGGCTCGATCAAGCCGATGCGGACTGGATCCTCGGCTTGGGCTGCGAAGCTCGTCAAGGCCGCTGCGGCGGCGGCCGCCAAGCCGCGCCGGATATTCGTGAATCTCATAACATCCTCCCGTTTGTCTTATCGCCGCGCCCGCCGACAGCGACCGCAGGAACTTGGCGCAACAGGGGTGCCCGAAAGCGCCGCTCAACACAAGAAGAAAGGGCCGGAGCCCTGTGAAAAGGCTCCGGCCCCGAAGGCTGGATGATGGTTCCGGAAATCGCCTACGGCAGGGCGAAGGTCCAGACCACGCCACCCTGAGGTACGTGCTGCGTAAAGCCAGGAATGATGCCACGGAAGACATCCTGCTTACGCTCGGCGTCCACACCCCAGCCCGACTGGACCGAGATGTACTGCACACCGTCCACCTCGAAGGTGCTCGGCGGTGCGGTGATGCCGGAGTTGGTCGGATACTCCCAAAGCACGGAACCGGACTTCGCGTCGAATGCACGGAACATGTGGTCGTTCGTGCCGCCGGCGAAGATCAGGCCGCCGCCCGTGGAGAGGATCGGGCCCCAGTTCTGATACTGGAACTTGTGCTTCCAGACCTCGGTCTTGTTGGTGATGTCCCAAGCCTGGATCTCACCGATGTGATCCCAGCCCTCACGCAGCGAGAAGCCGCCGAGGATGACGGGGATCGGCACACCGATGTACAGCTCGCCGGGAACGTATTCCTCTGCCGCGCCCTCGAGGGTCGAGCAGATATTCTCGTTCGCCGGGATGTACAGCAGATCGGTCTGCGGGCTGTACGACACATTCGGCCAGTCCTTGCCGCCCCAGAGAGACGGGCAGAACTGCGCTTCCTTGCCAGTGCCCGGATAGTGAGCATCGTCATAGGAGAAACGACCGGTGGTCGGGTCAATGGCGGTGACCACGTTCGTGTAAACGTAGTTCCAGGCATCGACGAACTTGATCGGGCCATCGGGGGACGGCTCGAGCACGAAGATATGCCCGTTGCGCGCCACGTTGACCAGCGCCTTGAAGGTGCGTCCGCCATATTCGAGGTCGCGGATGATCGGAGGCGAGACCTCGTCCCAATCCCAGCTGTCGTTCCAGTGGTACTGATGGTGGCCGATGATGCCGCCTTCGGCACGATTGAGCGCGATCACGGACGTGGTGTAGAGGTTGTCCATGCCGCCGCGGCCGCGGTCACCCATCCAGGGTGCGCCGTTGCCGATGCCCCAATATACGATGTCCGTATCGGGATCGTAGACACCGGTGTTCCAGGCCGAGCCGCCGCCGGTCTTCCAGGCGTCGGAATCGTCGGGCCAGGTCTCGCTGCCGGCCTCGCCCGGTGCGGGAACGGTGTAGGTGCGCCAGGACTCGTTGCCCGTCTGCGCGTCATAGGCCGCCACGTAGCCGCGAATGCCGTATTCGCCGCCGGACACGCCGACCATCACGGTGCCTCTAACGATCAGCGGAGCCAGGGTCATGTAGTAACCCGACTTGTAATCGTCGACAGCGACTTCCCAAATCACTTCGCCAGTGCTCGCATCGAGCGCCACCAGGAAGCAGTCGGTCGTCGCGAAGAAAATCCGATCGCCATACAGGGCCGGACCGCGGCTGGTCGGATGGAGCTGGAACAGATCCTCGGGGATCTCTCGGCTCCACTTCCACAGCTGCTCGCCGGTCACGGCGTCGAGTGCCAGTAGCTGGTTCATCGGCGTGGCGACGAACATCACCCCATCGTTGACCAAGGGCGGAGCCTGATGGCCTTCGATGACGCCGGTCGAGCGCGACCATACCGGACGCAGGCTCTGGACGTTGCTGGTGTTGATCTGATCGAGCGAGCTATTGAGCCAGCCCTCGTAGTTGCCTCGAATTTGAAGCCAATTCTCGGCCTCGGGGCTGTTCAGCCGTTCTTGTGTCACGCTGGAGTAGTTCTCGATACCCGCAGCAGCGGCCACCGAGGCACCCAGCCCGACCAACAAGGCCGCCCCGAGATTGCCCAAACGTCTAATCGACATAAGCTCCTCCCTGATTGCTTATCTTTCCTCAGTTCCCTAGGGCCGCGCCACGCCACAACTCCATCCGCCAATCTTTTGGCGGAGCAGCGGGACCGTACCCGGCTCTTCGTCTTCGAACGGAAAGTGACCGGATCGGGAAAAATTCCGTCCACCCGGCTATCTGTCGATAAAACCCGCTCCGTTCTCCTTGTCCCTGTCACGAAAAGAAGCCGACAGAGACTCCTTACACGATCGCCACTGGTCCGTCGCGGTCGCGACAGGGTGGCGATTCAGTCACCCGCGCGAAGTATAACCCGTTCTCAGGGCTGAAGGAACCGAAATTGGCATCCCTGGCAGAAAGGGTCGATCGCTGATATATCGCGAGGCCCGACTGTGGCATACTCCGCGCCGGCTCGATATCAGAGGGAGGTCTTGGGAATGGGAAGTCGAATCTTGGCACGCGTTGCGGCAGCCGCGCTGTCGTTGATGGTGTTGACAGCGTCGGCCCACGCCGATACCGCCGAAGAGGTGACGGAATTCATGAATTCCTACCTTCAGACTTTCGACACCGGGCATGCCAACGAGATCAAGGCGTTCTACGATGCGCCGCTTTTCATGATGGGGCCGAACGGTGATCTGCGCTCCTATGAGGGCGACAAGATGCGCCGTACGGTCAAGCGCTGGCGCTTCTATCTGAAACACTACGGTTTCGAGCGCAGCGAATGGCACGTTCTCAATGTCAACGCCTTGGCCGAGGGCAGCGCGGTGGTCAGCACCGTGGTCGACCGCTTCAACCCCGAAGGCGAGCGTTTTCACCGCAGCGGCGCGACCTATACCCTGCGCAAACAGGAGGGGACCTGGAAAATCTTCCTCATCCAGATCCACGAGCCGGAAATGGTGATCGCCTCCCAATAGCGGCGGTCAGCTCTTACCTCTTGATGCCGACGCGGCCGTCGAACTCGCCGGCTGCCGTCGGCAGTCCGTCTTCTATGCGCATCGGCAGGATCGCCAAGCGCCGTGGTGCCGGCCCGTTGACGACCTTGGCCTTGGCGGCCGGATCGTATTGGGAATCGTGGCACGTGCAGGCAAACCATTTCTTGTCCGGCAGCCAGGCGGACACCGGACAGCCCTGGTGGGCGCAGACCGAGGAATAGGCCAATACGCCATCGGCCGCATAGGGGACGGTGTTTTCGTCGATAGTGTCGGGTTCGAGGCGGATCAGCATGATCTGATTGAGCCGCGAGCCGCGCCGCACAACCTCGCCGTCCGCCGTGACCGGCCAGGCGATAATCTGCGGGCCGCCGAGAGGCAGGTCTTCCAGGCGCACGATCTCGCCTTTGCGATCGCCCTTGTGATGGATGAAATGGTCGCCCTCTTGCGGGCGCATCTTTTTCGGATCGTCGTCGGCCACGGCCGCCTGCCGCAGCTTCAGGAACGGCAGTGCCGCAGCGAGTCCGGCGGCGGTCTTCAGCAGCCTCCGCCGCAGCGTTTCGCGATTGTTCAACGAAGTTCCTCCTTGGCATCTTTGCCCGGGCCGTCCGGGCGGGCGGAACCTAACATGGGGACTTGCCCGCCGCCAGTCCACCTTGGCGCCGCATCGACGGTATGCTAGGCGGGTAGGGAAAGAGCTATATATTGTACCTGGGAGGGCGCGAAAATTGAAAATCACGGCTATCGAGGATCTGCATTGCGATGCCGGCTGGCGCGTCTTCTCGTTTCTCAAGATTTCAACGGACGAGGGCATCGTCGGTTACTCGGAATACAATGAAAGCTATGGCAGCCGAGGCCTGAGCGCGGTCATTCTTGCCCTTGCCGAGGACATCAAGGGGCACGACCCGCAACCGATCGAGCGCATTACCTCACAGCTTTATGCGACCACGCGCCAAGCCCCGGGGGGCATGATCCAGCAGGCCATCGCGGCGATCGAGAACGCGCTGCTCGACATCAAGGGCAAGGCGCTCGGCGTGCCGGTCTATGCCCTGTTCGGCGGCCCGGTGCGCGACCGCCTGCGCCTCTACTGGTCCCATTGCGGCACCTACCGCTTGCAGCACTCGGAGATTCTCGGCAAGCCGCAGCTGCGCAGCCGCGACGACCTGGTGGCGCTTGGGCGCGAGGTGCGCGAGAGCGGCATGACGGGGCTCAAATGCAACATCTATGTGCCCGAGGACGGTGGCTTTCGCCTCCACATGCCGGGCTTCGGCAGCGGCCCGGAGTCGCCGCAGCTCAATGCCGAGCGGCAGGTGATCGACGCCCTGCGCGATCAGATCCAGGCCATTCGCGAGGGCTGCGGCGATGGGGTCGACATCCTCGTGGACCTCAATTTCAACTTCAAGACCGAGGGCTACCTGAAGGTCGTGCGGGCGCTCGAGGACCTCGGCCTGTTTTGGGTCGAGATCGACAGCTTCGACCCGGCGGCCCTGCGCGACATCCGCACGCGCACCAGCGTGCCCTTGGCGAGCTGCGAGTCGCTCTACGGGCGGCGTGAATTCAAGCCGTACCTGGAGAGCTATTCGGTCGATGTGGCGATCGTCGATATCCCCTGGAACGGGCTGGCCGAGGGGGTCAAGATCGCGGCCATGGCCGAGGCCTATGAGGTCAACGTGGCGCCGCATAATTTCTACGGCCACCTGTCGACCCTGATGAGCGCACATTTCTGTGCCGCAGTGCCGAATTTCCGTATCATGGAGATCGATATCGACGACGTGCCGTGGAAGGACGATCTGGTGACCGTGCCACCGGTCATCGAGGACGGGCATCTGATCGTGCCGACCGGGCCTGGCTGGGGCGCCGACCTCAACGAGGAGGCGGTGCGCGCCCATCCGCCGAAGCGCTAGACGGTTTGGGCTGGCACTTGCGACGGCGCTGACGGGAGGAGCCGAGACATGTCGCGGCAGGTGAGGGACGACAAGGACGAGGGCATCACGCGCTGGGAGCTGTTGCGGGTCTATGGCACGGCCGTTGTGGTGGCTCTGGTGGTGCTGGTCGCGACCTACCAGTTCGTCGATCCGGCGCCGCCGCGGCACATCATCATGGCCACCGGCCACCCGAACGGTGCCTATCATGCTTTCGGCGAGCGCTACCGGGAACTGCTGGGGCGCCAGGGCATCGAGGTCGAGTTGCGCAATACCTCGGGCTCGATCGAGAACATCGGTCTGCTCGAAGACCACGAGTCCGGGGTCAATGTCGGGTTTGTCCAAGGTGGTACCGGGCGGTTCGCCGAGGGCGACAGCCTGCGCGCCATTGCAAGCCTCTATTACGAGCCGGTCTGGCTGGTTTATCGCCGCGAGCTGTCCATCGTGCGACTCGACGATCTGGCGGGCTTGCGGATTGCCGTGGGCCCGGTGGGCAGTGGCACCCGCGCCGTCGCCTTGGAGCTTCTGGCCGACAACGCGCTGGTGTCACCGGCGGTCGAGCTGTCGTCGGAGACCGGTGGCGAGGCGGTGGCGGCGCTGGAAGCGGGCGAGCTTGACGCGCTGTTCCTTGTCGGCGGGCCGGCATCGGCCAATGTGCTGGCCGCGCTGCGGGCCGAGGGCCTGGCGCTGCTCAGCTTCGAGCGCGCTGGCGCCTATGTGCGTCACCACCGCTTCCTGTCGCAGGTGGGGCTGCCCGAAGGCGTCATCGACATGCGCCGGAACCTGCCGGAGCGCAATGTCACGCTGATCTCGCCGGCAGCCACCCTGGTCGTGGACGAGGATGTTCACAAGGTGCTGATCGGGCTGTTGCTCACCGCGGCGGCGGAGATTCACGGCGGCGGCGGCCTGCTGGAGGAGCCTGGAACCTTTCCCTCTCCGCTCTTCGTCGATCTGCCCCTGAGCGCGACATCACAACGCTATTTCAAATCCGGGCCGCCGTTCCTGGCTCGCGTCCTGCCGTTCCGGGTCGCCACCATGATCGACCGCCTGGCGGTCATGCTGGTGCCGCTGATCGCCTTCATGGTGCCCCTGTTCCGCTTCATGCCGGTGGTCTATCGCTGGCGCTCGCGCTCGCGCATATACCGTTGGTACAAGGAGCTGCGGCCTCTTGAGGCGCAGGTGCAGGGTGGCATCGACGCGGACGAAGCCAAGGCGCTTCTCGAGGACCTTGACCGCATAGAGTTCGAGGCGCGGAACCTATCCGTGCCCTGGGGCTATGTGGACGAGCTTTACCAGCTGCGCACCCACATCAACCTGGTGCGCAACGAAGTGCGCCGCACCCGTGGCGGCACCCGCCGGCGGGCCGACGATTCAGCCGGACCCGTAGCGGACCGCAGCGAAGGCAAGGCTGAGGGATAGCAGCACCACGAGCGTGAAGAGCTTGCGCGTGCCGCGGTGCCAGTCCGGCGCCTGCCCGCTGGAGACCGCACGGCGGTCGGCGATGAAGACCGCGAAAAACCCCAGCCCGAGGACAATCAGCCGCGGTCCGGGCTGTACCAGGCCGAGCGCCAGCCAGGCGACGAGCACCATCACGGCAGCAAAGACGTAAGAGTTCCATGCCTTGTCGTCGCGGGCCACGGCCAGGCCCCAGTGGACGGCGCCGGCGAAGGCCAGCAGCACGGCGCCGTAGTTGAGTAGGTAGATGTAGGCCGTGAGCTTGACCGTGGTCGAGCCGAAGACCATGGCCAGCGCACAGGCCGGCAGGGGCGCCGCCAGCGCCAGGATAGTCCAGAATGCGGCGCGGGGTGGCATCACAAGCTGTCCATGAAGCGGGCCAGGGCGATATCGCGCTCGCTGACGCCGTCGACGTCGTGGCTGGCCAGGGTGACGGCCACGCGATTGTAGACATTGGCCCATTCCGGGTGATGGTCCATCTTCTCCGCCATCAGGGCCACGCGCGCCATCCAGCCGAAGGCGGCGTTGAAGTCGGCGAATTGGTAGGTCTTGGTGATCGCCTCACGCCCGTCAGCGCGGGACCAGCCGTCAAGCCCGTTCAGCGCGGCGTCGATCGCTGCGGTATCCATCTTATCGGCCATGTCTCCCTCCATGACTGTGTTATGCAGGGTGTATACCAAGAGATCAGGAATGCCCATGCGCGCGCCAAGCCTTGCCGACATCCAGGCCATCGCCGAAGCGGAGATTGCCGCCATCCCGCAAGCCTTGCGGCACCAGGCGGGCAATATCGCCGTCCAGGTCGTGGATTTCCCCGACGCGGAGGTCTGCGAGGCAATGGAGCTGGAAAGCCCGTTCGATCTGCTCGGCCTCTATACCGGCGAGGCGCTGACCGAGCGCAGTGTCAGCCAGCCAGCGTCGGAGCCCGACATGGTGCAGCTCTACCGCCGGCCCTTGCTCGACTACTGGTGCGAAAGCGAAGCGGCGCTTGCCGACGTCGTCCGCTACGTCCTGATCCACGAGATCGGCCACCACTTCGGCTATTCCGACGACGAGATGGACGCCCTGCAGGGCGAGCCTTAGCGCCCCGCCGCCTTTGCCGCCGCGGCGACGCCTTCGGGCAAGGTGACGTCGAAGCCGATGGTGACGAACGTAAAGCCCTGCGCCAGGCGTTTGGCCACGGTCTCGGCGTTGGTGGTGATGCCGATGGGCACGCCGGCCGCTTGCGCAGCGCTCACGGCGCGCTGGATCTCCGCTTCCACCTCGGGCACGCCGCTTTGGCCGAGATAGCCCATGTCCGCATGCAGATCGGCCGGGCCGAGAAACAGTGCGCCGACGCCGGGCACGGCGGCGATCTCCGCCAGCGCGTCGATCGCCCGCGTGGTCTCGATCTGCGCCACCAGCAAGAGCTCGCCGTCGGGCAGCAGCGGCCAGAGGTCGGCGCGCCGCGCATAGTCCGCCCCCGACAGGCCCCAGGCGATGGAGGCGAGCAGGGGCCCGTAGCCGCGCACGCCACGAGGCTCCTGGGCCGGGGAATCATGCGCCGGCGGATAGCGCATGGCGATGGCGACGTTGCGGGCCTGCTCGGCGCTGTTGACATGCGGCACCATGACCCCGAAGGCGCCGGCGTCGAGCGCCTGCTTGATCATCCACTGGTTGGCATGGATCTCCCTGCCGTTGGCCGGCACGCGGACGATCGGCGCGGCGGCGAAGCTGCCGTCGGCGCTGCGCATGTTGAGGATGAACTGCACCAGCGCCTCGCCGTTCCAGGGCCGATGCTCCATGTCGATGAGCACGAAATCGAGCCCGGAATTGCCGAGGATGCGGGCATTGAGGACATCGCGCTCGAAGGCGAAGACGCCCAGCGCCGGCTCGCCCGCCGCCAGGCGCGCGATGGCCGGATTG
>CAYPAX010000046.1:0-7492 GCA_964408735.1 uncultured Rhodospirillaceae bacterium
GTTAAGAGGCTGCATGCAGTAGACAGTAGCCACATGCAAGCTTTTGTAAAGTGACGACAAAGGCCGCGACGCGCGCCGGGAGGGAGCGCGCGCCGCGGCTAGTCGAACGCCTCTTCCCAGGTGCCTTGGGTTGCGGCGCGTGCGTATTCGGTCGCCCGGTTCTCGAAGAAATTGGTGTGTTCGGCACCGTTGAGGATGTCTTCGAGCCAGGGCAAGGGGTTGCGGTCGATGCGATATATCGGTTGCAGGCCTAGCTCGCCGAGGCGGCGATCGGCGATATAGCGGATGTAAAGCCCGACCTCTTCGGGCTTGAGGCCCTCTACCGGACCGAGCTCGAAGGCGCGGGCGATGAAGGCGTCTTCGTGGTCGACCACTGTGGCACAAATGCGATAGAGGTTGCGGCGCAGGGCATCGGTCCAGATGTCGCTGTTCTCGTCGATGAAGGTGCGGAACAGGCGGATCATCGACTGGGTGTGCAGGCTTTCGTCGCGCACCGACCAGGAGACGATCTGGCCCATGCCCTTCATCTTGTTGAAGCGCGGGAAGTTAAGCAGAATCGCAAAGCTCGCGAACAATTGCAGTCCTTCGGTAAAGGCGCCGAAGGCGGCCAGGGTGGTGGCAATATCGGTTCGGCTGTCGCAGCCGAACTGCTGCATGAAGTCGTATTTGTCCTTCATCTCCTTGTAGTGGAGGAAGGCGGAATATTCCGTCTCCGGCATGCCGATGGTGTCGAGAAGGTGGGAATAGGCGGCGATATGCACGGTCTCCATGTTGGAGAACGCCGCCAGCATCATCTGCACCTCAGTCGGCTGAAACACACGTGAATAATGCTTCATGTAGCAATTGTTGACCTCGACGTCCGCCTGCGTGAAGAAGCGGAAGATCTGGGTCAGCAGGTTGCGCTCGGCATCGTCGAGATTGCGGTGCCAGTCCTTGACGTCGTCGGCGAGCGGCACTTCCTCCGGCAGCCAGTGTATGCGTTGCTGCGTCAGCCAGGCGTCGTAAGCCCACGGGTAGCGGAAAGGCTTGTAGACCGGGTTTGGCGTCAGCAGGCTCATAGGCCGGGAATCCTTATTGGCATGCCAAGCATTCGTCATCGTCGTCGTATAGCGGGGCCACCACCTGGGCCCGCTCAGGCCGCATATCGGCCACCACATCGGCGCGCTGCAAGGACTTGGAACGGCAGTAATAGAGGCTCTTCACGCCCTTGGCCCAGGCCCGCAGGTGTAGGCGGTGCAGGTCGCGCTTGTGGATGTCGGCGGGCAGAAACAGGTTCAGCGACTGCGACTGGCAAATGAAGGGCGTGCGCTCGGCCGCCAAGTCCACCAGCGCCCGCTGGTCGACCTCGAAAGCAGTACGGAACAGCGCCTTGTCGTCATCGTCGAGGCAATCGAGATGCTGCACCGAGCCCTCGTGCGCGGTGATAGACGACCAGGTCTTGTCCGTATCCCGGCCAAGCTCGGCGAGGCGCTGCTCGAGATAGCGATTGCGCACGCTGAAGGAGCCCGACAGGGTCTTGTGGGTGTAGCTGTTGGCCGCCATCGGCTCGATACCCGGCGAGGCGCCGCCGCAAAGGATCGAGATCGAGGCCGTGGGCGCGATGGCGAGCTTGTTGGAGAAACGCTCGGCGATGCCGAAATCCGCCGCATCGGGGCAGGCGCCGCGTTCCCTGGCGAGGCGCGCCGAGGCCGCGTCCGCCTGTTCGCGCAAGCCGGCGAAGATGCGCTTGTTCCAAACCTTGGCCATGACCGAATCGAGCGGCACGCCCTTGCCTTGCAGGAAGGAGTGGAAGCCCATCACCCCGAGGCCGACACTGCGCTCGCGCATGGCCGCATAACGCGCCCGCGCCATGCTGTCCGGCGCGCGGGCGATGAAATCCTCGAGCACGTTGTCGAGAAAACGCAGCACGTCCTTGATCAGCATGGGGTGGTCGGCCCAGGCCTCGTAGGTCTCGAGATTGAGCGACGACAGGCAGCACACCGCAGCGCGGGCATTGCCAAGGCGGTCGGTGCCCGTGGGCAAGGTGATCTCGCTGCACAGGTTCGAGGTCTTGACGCTGAGCCCGGCAAGCTTGTGATGCTCTGGCACCACGCGATTGACGTGATCGACGAACAGCAGATAGGGCTCACCCGTCTCGATGCGTGCCGTGAGGATACGGATCCAGATTTCGCGTGCCGAGACACGCCGCACCACCGAGCCGTCCAGCGGACTGGTCAGCGGCCACTCGTCGTCGGCCTCGACCGCTCGCATGAAGGCGTCGGGGATGACCACACCATTGTGCAGGTTGAGCGCCTTGCGGTTGGGGTCGCCGCCGGTGGGCCGGCGGATCTGGATGAACTCCTCGATCTCCGGGTGGCTCACCGGCAGATAGACCGCGGCACTGCCGCGCCGTAGCGAGCCCTGCGAGATGGCCAGGGTCAACGCATCCATCACGCGGATGAATGGAATCACGCCCGAGGTCTTGCCGTTGGCGCCGACGCGTTCGCCAATCGAGCGCAGATTGCCCCAATAGCTGCCGATGCCGCCGCCACGCGCGGCCAGCCAGACATTCTCGTTCCACAGGCCGACGATGCCTTCGAGGCTGTCGTCGGCCTCGTTGAGGAAGCAGGAGATGGGCAAGCCACGCTCGGTGCCGCCATTGCTCAGGATCGGCGTCGCCGGCATGAACCAAAGGTTGCTGATGTAGTCATAGAGCCGCTGGGCGTGGGCGCTGTCGTCGGCGAAGTGAGTGGCGACGCGCGCGAACAGGTCCTGCGGCGCCTCGCCGGGCAGCAGATAGCGGTCCGCCATCACCGCCTTGCCGAAGCGGGTGAGCAGGCGGTCGCGGCCCGGATCGGTGCGCACCCGCACACCGCCTTCGCGCTGCACCACATTCATCATGGCGTCTTGATGTCGCAAGCCCCTCTCCCCGCGCACCCATCCACAGGCTGTGGATAATTCTTTGTGGATAACCCCAACATATTGGGGCTGTTATGGCCAAAGCCATACCATATCTGTCCGCATGTGGAAAGCGCGGCGTGACCCGCTCAGGCCTCGCCGCCGAGCAGCGCGCGCAACATGCCGGGCTCGGCAAGGGCACTGGAAGGCAGCGCGCGCGCGACCTTGCCCCGTTGCATCACCAACGCTGTGGCGGCCACGTCGGCAGCAAATGTCAGGTTCTGCTCAACCAGCAGAATGGCAGGTGCCCCGGGGCCTTGCAGCCCGGCCAGGACACGGGCGAGATCCGCCACCACCGAGGGCTGTATGCCTTCCGATGGCTCGTCGAGGAGCAGTAGGCGCGGCGCGGCGCACAGAGCTCGCGCGGTGGCGACGATCTGCTGTTCGCCGCCACTCAACGTGCCGCCGGCCCGACCCAGCAGGCTGGCGATCACCGGGAACAGCGCGACGACCCGGTCGATGGCCGCGCCCGCGTCCTTGTCCGAACGGCAGCCCATGCGCAGGTTGTCGCGCACGCTGAGGCCGGGGAACAGCTCGCGCCCTTGCGGCACACAGGCGATGCCGGCACGGCTGCGGCGATGGGCGGGCCAGGCCGTTATGTCCTCACCGTCGAGGCGGATGCTGCCGGCGCTGGCCGGCAGCAGACCCATCAGGGTCTTGACCAGCGTCGTCTTGCCGCTGCCATTGGCGCCGACCACGGCGAGGCGCTCGCCTTGGGCCAGGGCAAAGCTCACACCGCGCAGCACCGGAATGCGGCCATAGGCGGCGGCAAGGCCTTCAACCTGCAGCATGGCCGTCACCCAGATAGGCCTCGCGCACCCGCGCGTCCGCTAACACCGCATCGGCGGGCCCCTCGGCCAGCAGGCGGCCTCGGTGCATCACCGTGACCACATCGGCGATGCTGGCGACAAAGCGCATGTCGTGCTCGACCACGACCAGGGCATGCTCGCGCGCCAGCTCGCGTATCAGCGCCGCCACGCGCTCGATCTCCGCTTCGTCCATGCCCGCTGTGGGCTCGTCGAGCAGGATCAGGGCGGGGTCGTGCATCAGCACCATGGCCAGCTCCACCAGCTGGCGCTGGCCGTGGGCCAGGGTGGCGACCATTCGTGGCGCCAATTCGCCGATGTCGAGGCGCGCCAGCATCTCGGCCACGGCGCCATCGAGCGTGCGGCCGCGCAGGCGGCGTTGCCCCGCCACCCAGAGCGATTCGCGGACCGCCAGGCCATCGAACACCGCCGGCACCTGCATTTTGAGACCGACGCCGGCGCGGGCGATGGCGACCGTACCGGCGCCGGCGATGTCGCGGCCGGCGAAGCGGATGCTGCCGGCATTGGGCACGAGCTGGCCGGTGAGGCATTTGAAGAAGGTGCTCTTGCCGGCGCCGTTGGGACCGATCAGGCAACGCAACTCGTTGGCGCGAAGCGTGAAATCGAAGCCGTCGAGTGCCGCTACGCCGCCGAAATGCTTGCTCAGGCCCGTGACGGCCAGCAGGGGCGCGGTCATCGGCGAAACCGCCCTGCGAGCGCTGTCAGCGCCGGCCAAAGCCCACGCGGCAGCAGCAGCACGAAGAGGATCAATATGGCACCCAGGACGAAATTCGGATCGAGCCGTGCCAACGCCGGATGGATCTGCGCCAGGGTGCCCAGCCAGGACATCAGCGCCTGCACCACGACGGCGCCGAGAATCGGCCCGAACAGGGTGCCGAGGCCGCCGACGATGACCCAGATGATGACTTGGGCGGTGGTCGCCAGACTGAACAGCGCCGGGCTGATGAAGACCGAGTTGGCGAAGCCGACCCCGGCCACACCCGCGATCGCTCCGCCGACAGCGAATAATATCAGCTTGTGCCGACGCGTGTCATAGCCGAGCAACTCGGCGCGCTGCTGGTTCTCGCGAATCGCTACGGCGACGCGCCCGAAGCGCGAGCGCAGCAGACACAGGCAGATCAGATAGCACAGCACCAGCGCGGCCATGACGACGCGGAAAATGGCCTCCGGCGACAGCGGCAGCGCGGCATCGAAAGGGGCATTGAGGAAGGGCGTTGCCGGCATGCCGTTGAAGCCGCCGAGGCGGGCTGAGCCGATGGCGTATTCCGGGCCCGAGGTGCTGTTGGCGAGCTTGAACAGGATCAGCGAGACCGTGAGCGTAACGACGCCGAGATAGACATCGCCAAGCCGGCCGTAGAAGAGGAAATAGCCGAGCGCGGCGGCGAACAGCGCTGGCGTCGCGATGGCCAGGGGCACGGCCCAGGTGGTGTCGCCGAAATTGATCGCCGCCACCGCATAGGCATAGCCGCCGAGCCCGAAGAAGGCGGTCTGGCCGAGGCAGAGAATGCCACCGTAGCCCCAAACCAGGCCGAGGCTGAGGGCGAGGGTCGCCATGGCCGCCCAGATGGTGGCGTTGATCACCGTATAGAGCTGGGCCTGGCCCGGCAGCAGAACGATCAGCCCAAGGCCGAGGGCGACGACGACGCCATGCCCGAGCCAATCGCGCATCAGACGCCGCCGCGGAAAAAGCGCCCGCTTATGCCTTCCGGCATCAGGCGCAGCAGGATGATCGCCGCCAGCAACAGGGCCACCTCGCCGATCACCGGGTTGGCAAGAAAGCTCACGGCGCTGTTGATGCTGCCGAGCAATCCTGAGGCGGCAACCGTGCCGCCGACCGCGGCAGCACCACCGCTTATCACCGTGATGAAGGCCTTGGCTACATAGGCCGCACCGATGGTCGGAACCACGCCAGAGAGCGGCGCCAGCAGGCCACCGGCGAGACCGCTGAGCGCGGCGCCGAGGGTGAAGGTGACGGCATAGACCCGGTCACGATCTGTGCCCAGCGCCTCCGCCATACCCGGGTTCTGCATGGTCGCGCGGGCCACCAGGCCGGCGCGGCTGCGCGCCAGGCCGAGATAAAGCAGGGCGACGACGGCAGCGGCGAAACCGATCAGCGCCAACTCGTAGGCGGCCATGCTGAATTCGCCGATGCTCACCGCGCCGAGTGGTGCCGAGACGCCGCGCGTGGTGTTGCCAAACAGCATCGTCACCAGGCCGATGAGGAACAGGCTCAGGCCCCAGGTGGCGAGCAGGGTATCGCTGCGCCGGTCGTAGAGGTGGCGGATCAGCATCCGCTCGACGATCCAGCCGACGGCGCCGACCACCAGGGGTGCGACGACCAGAGCGGCGAGCCACAGGTTCAGGCCCTGCCCATGGGCAAGGATGGTCGCATAGCCGCCGAGCATGAGGAACTCGCCATGGGCGAGGTTGATCACGCGCATCATGCCGAAGATCAGCGCCAGGCCGGCGCTCATCAACACCAGCGCCGCTACCGCGCTCGCCGCCTGCAGAATGACCGCCGCGGCAAGATCCATCGATCAGAGGTCGACGTCGATGTCGTACATGGTGGTGTCGTTGGGATTGGCCGCCAGATCGCAAACCGCTGCCGTGTCAGCCGGCGGCTGCTCGCGATAGGTCTCGAGCACCTTGAAGGCACCGCCCTCGACCTCGCCAAGATAGACGTCCTGGATGGTGTGGTGGGTCGGCGCATCGATGGTCACTGTGCCGCTCGGCCCGGCCATGCCGATGCCCGATTCCAGCGCCTCGATCACAGGCATGCGATCGGCTGTGCCCGCTTTGCGCACTGCTTCGGCCCAGAGCAGGAAGGCGTCGTAGGAACGCATGGCAAGCTCGTTGACCGCCGGCGTCTGCTCGCCGTAGCGTGCCCGCAGCCGCCCCAGGAAGTCGCGATTTGCGGGCGTGTCGAGCTCCTCGAAATAGCCGTAGCAGGCGACGATGCCGTCGCTTTCCTCCGCCGACAGCACGCGATGCTCGTTGCCGACGCCGAATGTGGTCGAGGCCAGCGGGATCTCAGCCTTCATGCCGGCCGCCGCCCATTGGCGGTAGAACGACATGTGCGCGCCGCCGACCAGCACCGAGACGACCATATCGGGCTTGGCGGCCTGGATCTTGCGGATGGTCGGGCCGAAGTCGGTCACGTCGAGCGGGAAGAAGTCGGTGGCGATTGCGTCGCCACCCGCTTCCTGCGCGAATTTGCGCACCCAGCGCGCGGTGATCTGGCCGTAATTGTAGTCTGCTGCGAGCGTATAGATGCGCTTGCCCCAGCGCTCCATGATGTGCGGCACCAGCTTGGCCACGGTCTGGGCCGGCGTGGTGCCGGTGCAGAAGATGTTGCGGTCGCAGGCGCCGCCCTCGTATTGTGTATTGTAGAAGTAGAGAGTGCGATAGCGCGCCAGTAGTGGGCGAATGGCTTCGCGAGAAGCGCTGGTGATGCCGCCGTGGACGCTGGCGACGCGGTGGCGCGTTGCCGCCTCGGTGGCGAACTGCGTATAGAGCTGGAGATTCGATTGGGCATCAAAGAGCAGCAGCTCCACGGGCTCGCCCAACAAGCCGCCGGCAGCGTTCGTTTCCTCAGCCGCCAGGCGCATGCAGTCGATCATGGGGCGGCCGTATATGTCGAGGCCGCCCGAGCCATCCAAGATCCCAGCGACTTTCAGCCCTGGCGCCTGTGCGCCCAGCATACCCGGGAAGCCCAACACGGCAGCGCT
>CAYPAX010000046.1:7592-34096 GCA_964408735.1 uncultured Rhodospirillaceae bacterium
GCAGCGCTGCCAATGAATTGCCTGCGTGAGATCGTCATGGCCTTACTTTCTCAATGTTTCGTGATTTTCGCGAACCTAGTGTCTTTGCCCGACGATTTCCAACATTTTGGCGGCACTGTGCGTAGCGGTGATTCCTGGTAGACTGCCGCAGCCGACCATGACCAGCGACGTCACGCCAACGCAACAGGGTCACGACGAGCTGACCCACAATATGATCCTGCCGGTGCTCGCCATGGCGGCCATCGGGCTGGTGGTCATTGTGACGCTGATTTTCCTGGCGGCGCGTTGGCAGGATACGGATGCGGCCGACCGCTCCATCAGGGTTGCCGCGACCTTGCTGCAGCAGCTTGGAGACGACGTCGGACGCACCGTCGCCGATCATGCCCGGCGCGCAGAGCTGCAGCGCCGTCTTGCCGAAGACCACGATGCCGAATGGGGCGAGCGCAATGTCGCGCGCCCGATGGCCGAGGCTCGTGGCTTCGACTGGGCTGCCCTGGTCGAGGATGGGGTCGCCGACTTGGCCTGGCACGATGGTGTTCGTGCGCCGCTACCATTATCGGCAAGAAATTCGCCGGCCTTGGCCAGTCTGATTGCACAAGTTGCCGGCGGCCGGCACAGGGGCAGCGCCGCCATCGGGCTCTGCCGTATCGGCGACGAGATCCACGTTGCGGCCGCGGCGCGTCTGCCACAAGGATCGGTGCTGCTCTTCACTCGCGCCTTGGACCAGCGCTTCCTCGACACCCTCAGCAAGACGGCAGGCCTGGTCGACGTGCGCCTGCTCTCCGGGGCAGGGCCGGTGGCGGCGGATGCCATGCCATTGCGCTCGGCCGGCGGATCTACCCTCGGCAGCATCGCCTGGAATCTGGAGCAGCCGGGCCAGGCGGTGTTTCGCAAAGCGATTTTGATGATCCTGCTGGCGAGCCCGGCCATGATCGGGCTGTCGTGGGTGTTCGTTCGCCGTGCCCGCGACGCCACCTATCTGCTGATCCAGCGCGAGCGCGCCCTGCACCGTGAGCGCGAGCGGGCCCAGCGCTATCTGACCATCGCCGCCAGCATCATCGTCGCCCTTGATCGTGAGGGCCGCATCATCTTGATCAACGATGCCGGCTGCCGGGTGCTAAAGCAGGATCGCGACAGCCTGATCGGGCGCGACTGGCTGGCCGAAGCGGTACCACAAGGCGAGCACGACTGGGTACGCGCCGTGCTCGAGGACGTAATGCGCGGCGCCCCGGATGACGGAGAGCAGGTGGAATACGAGATTGTCGGCGCCGGCCAACGGCGTCTGATTTCGTGGCGCAACATCGCCATCCGCAACGAGGCCGGCGATGTCGACGGCATCTTGAGCTCGGGCGACGACATCACCGAGCGCCGCCGCATCGAGGCCCGGGCCCGCGAGCAGGACGCCGAGCTGGCCCATTTCCTGCGCCTCGGCACGGTCGGCGAGATGGCCACCGGTCTGGCCCACGAGATCACCCAGCCGCTTGCCGCGATCAAGAATTATGCCCAGGGCTGTGCCCGCCGCTTGAAAACCGGCAATGCCGATCCGAACGAGCTGCTGCAGGCCATCGAGCACGTGAATACCCAGGCGACGCGCGCCGGCGAGATCGTTCATCGCATCCGTAGTTTCATTCGCAAGCGCGAGCCCGAGCGCACGGCATTCGATATCAACCGCTCGGTGAGCGATGTCACCGAGATGCTGGGCCACGACATGCAACGCGCCGGCGTCGAGATTGCCCTCGAGCTGGATGAGACCTTGCCGCCGGCACAGGCCGACCGCATCCAGATAGAGCAGGTGATCGTCAATCTGGCCCGCAACGGCCTTGATGCCATGGCCGCAGAGGATGACGGAGCCCGGCGCGTCAGCATCACCACGGAGCGCAACAGCAAGGACGAATTGCTGATTTCCGTCCGCGACAGCGGATCTGGGATATCGGCGGAATCGCTGGATAAGTTGTTCGAGCCGTTTTATACGACCAAGACAGAAGGGCTCGGTATGGGGCTGTCGATCTCGCGTTCGATCATCGAAGCGCATAACGGCAGGCTGTGGGCCGAGTCCGAGCCGGGCGCCGGCAGTGTGTTCCGTTTCACCTTGCCGGCGGCCAATGGCGACACGGGCGATAGGGAAGAGCAAGTCGGGGATCCGTTACAGGCATGAGCGACCAGGAACCCATTGTATTTGTCGTCGACGATGACGAGGCCGTGCGGGAATCCCTGCAATGGCTGATCAATTCGGTCGATGTCGAGGTGCGCACCTTCGCGTCGGCGAACGAGTTCCTCGATTTCGACCTGCCGGCACGCCCGGGCTGCCTGATCGTCGATGTGCGCATGCCGGGCATGAGCGGGCTCGAGCTGCAGCGCCAGCTCGCCGACCGTGCGATCAATCTTCCGGTCATCGTGATTACCGGTCATGGCGACGTGGAAATGGCCGTGCGCGCCATGAAAGCCGGCGCCTACGACTTCATTCAGAAACCCTTCAACGACCAGGTGCTGCTCGATCGCATCCAAGCTGCGCTCGATCAGAATGCGCAGCAATCAGAAGAGATTGCCGAGCGCCACGGCATCATGGCCCAGCTTGCCGAGCTGACCGGCCGCGAGCGCCAGGTGCTCGACGGCATCGTCGACGGCGAATCGAACAGGCACATCGCCACCCGCCTCGGCTTGAGCGAAAAGACCATCGAATTTCATCGCTCCAAGGTGATGCGCAAGATGGAGGCCTCGTCGCTCGCCGACCTGACCCGCAAGGTGGTAATCGCCGGGGGCTGACATATGAGCGGATCCGCGCTGCTTTTCATCCCCGCCTACAATTGTGCACCGCAAATCCCGCGTGTGCTGGCCCAGATGGACGCCGCCGCGGCGCGTCACTTCGCCGAGATCGTGGTGGTCGACAACCGCAGCACCGACGATACGGCAGCCGCGGCGCTGGCGGCTGCCGCGGCGCGAGGCGACGGCCTGGTCAAGGTGGTGCGAAACCGCGAGAACTATGGCCTCGGCGGCTCCCACAAGGCCGCCTTCGCTTATGCCCTCGAGCGTGGGCACGACTCCGTGGCGGTGTTGCATGGTGACGACCAGGGCCGGCTCGCGGATCTGACCGCGCTGCTCGATGCGGGCGAGCACGAGAATCGGGATTGCCTGCTCGGCGCCCGCTTCCATCCGCAATCCCACCTGCTCGGCTATTCGCGCTTCCGCACCTTCGGCAATCGCGTCTTCAATGGCGCCTTCTCGCTGGCCGCAGGTCGGCGCCTGCTCGATCTCGGCGCCGGGCTGAATTTTTACGCCACACGCATTCTCGCCGATCGCTTCTATCTTGGCTTTGCGGACGATCTCACGTTCAATTACTGCATGATATTGGCCCATTGCCAGTTGCGGCACCGCTTCCGCTTCTTTCCCATCGCCTGGAGCGAAAGCGACCAGATATCCAACGTCCGCCTGGTCAGCCAGGCCAAGCGGGCGCTCGGGCTGTTGGCGCGATACCGGCTGTCGCCGCGAGGCTTCCTGGCAGGGGACCATCGTACGGCAGCGCGCGAGGCATACGTTTGGGACGAATTGACATGACCGGCTCGCCGCGGCTGCTGCAGGCCGAGATCGCCGCCTTCGCCGTCTTCGTGGGCGCGGCGCTGGTAGCGACGGTGTGGCTTGCCGCGGGCAACGAGCTGGCGCCACTGGCCATCGCCAGGCTGGACTTGCTTGGCGCCGCCATCCTCGCCTATATCGCCTCGCACGTGCTGCGCTGGCTGCGGCTCTATGTGATCCTGCTCGACTTCGAGCGCTCGCTCGCGCGGGTCGCCAAGCTCTACGGCGCCTTGGCCCTGGTCGGGCGCATGATTCCGCTCAAGCTCGGCGAGGGCTTTCGCTTTATCGAGTTGTCGCGCACCGTGGGCAATATGCGCACCGCCCTGGTGGTGATCGCCATCGAGCGTTATTTCGATGCTCTCACCTTGCTCTGGCTGCTGCTTTACGCCTTCATCTTCGACCCGCTCATTCCTGCCGATACGGCCATGCTGCTGATCGTGCTTTCGGTGGTTGCGATCCTCGGCTCGCTGGCCTATCGCGGCCTTTCCGGCTTTGCCCGCTACCTGCGTTTTCTCGCCGCCACGCGCAGCCGCAGCGAAAAGAGCATAGCGGCGCTGCGCCTGGCCGGCTCGCTCGACCGGGTGGCCGAGGACGTCGGCGGAATCCTGCGCGGCCGGGCGGTGATCCTGGCCGTTCTCAGCTTGGCGGTGTGGGCTTTCGAGGTCGCCACCATGGGCCTCGCCGTGGCGGCGATGAGCGAGGGCGATGGCAGTTTCCTCGGCAGCCTTCTGCGCGGCCTCAATGCGCTGCTCGTGGCCGGCGAGAGCGGCAGCGCCGCCGGCGCCTATTTCGCCTTGACGTTTCTGGTGATCCTCGCCGCCGGCTTGCCCCTGACCGTCGGCTATGCCATCGGCCGCCTGCGCGGCTTCTCCGCTGCCATACGCATGGCGCGCCAGGTGCCCGGCCTATATGTTCGAGAGCAGCCTTCCGTTTCCCGCCCGACAGTCGACAGATGAGCCAGATGCTGCATTTCGTCTATGACGACCGCGCCCAGGTGCCCGATGCCATCGCGGCGATCGTCGGCGGGCGATCATTCGGCAGTATCGTGCGCAATCGCCGGCCCTTGTGCGACTGGGTGATCGATTGCGCCCGCGCCGCCGGTATCGAATCGATTCTTCGCCTGGATGACGAGGCGACCCTGGCGGAATTGGGCCAACGGCTGCAAGCTGGACCCGAAGGCGTCTGCTACATACATTTCGCGGCCAACGCCGCGGTCACGGATCGCGACGGCCTGATTTTGTTGCTGCGCAAGATAGGGCTGGCCGATGGCACGTTGTTCGATGCCGCCAGCGATCCGCTTATTGCCGGCTTTCATAGCGCCGGCGCCTATCGAAGCTTCCTCGATATCGGCGAGAGCGGGCGTGCCGCCACCAGCCAGGATTTCGATCCCGCTGCGCAGCTGGCGCTGCCCGACGATGCCGTGGTGGACCTGCGCGATATCGCCACCTTTCTCACATTCCTGTCGGGCGGCTTCGAGACTCGGCACTTCAACCGTGTCCGAGGGGCCGGCCTTACGGTGGTCAAGCAGTCGCGCGATGTCGCCAAGATCGAAGCCGAATACCGCTTCGCCAATATGCTGCCGGAAGCCATGCGGCGCTGGTTCGTGCAGCCATACGATTTTCAAAGCGATGGCGAGGCGGCATCCTACGAGATGGAGCGGCTGAGGGTTGCCGATATGGCGATCATCTGGATCCACGGCGCCATCGACCTTGCCGGGTTCGAGGCGTTCCTCGACCAGGTCTTCCATTTTCTCGACCATCGCGAGAGCAAGGCCGTTTCGCCCGAGGACGCTGCTGCGGCGGCACAAGAGCTTTATCTCGGCAAGCTGCACAGGCGTCTGACAGATCTCAAGGCCTGGCAAGGCTTCGAGCGCCTCGACGCCTTGATTCGCGACGGCAGCCGCCACGACGGCTTGGAGGCCCTGGCCGCCGCCTACGAGGCACGCTATCGGGACTATGCGGAGGGCGTTGGCAAGAGCAAGCCGCGCGCAGTGATCGGCCACGGCGATCTCTGCTTCTCGAACATTTTGCATGACAAGGCGACACAGGTGACGAAATTCGTCGACCCGCGCGGCGCCATGGACGAGGGCGATATGTGGGGCGACCCCGATTACGACATCGCCAAGCTCTCGCATTCCATATTCGGCAATTATGACTTTATGAACAATAATTTGTTCACCATAGAACTCGGCGAGAGTATGGAGCTGACATTGCGCCTGGAGGTGCCGGATATTGCTGCCATGCAGGCCGCTTTTCAGCGCCGCCTGGAGGAGCGTGGCATCGACGTCTACGGCGCGCGTCTGCGCGAGGCATCGCTATTCCTGTCGATGCTGCCGCTGCACCAGGACGATCCGCGCAAGGTGCTGGCCTTCGTGCTCAACGCGGCAGCGATTCTGGACGAGCTTGCCGCCAATGGCTGAATCCCTGGTGACGCTCAACGTAGTGATCACCATGGCCGGGTTTGGCCAACGCTTCCGCGAGGCGGGCTACACCGAGCCCAAATATCGCGTGGTGGTGCGAGGGAAGTCGCTGTTCTCCTGGGCCATGAGCAGCCTGGCGGATTTTCTCGGACCCGGAACGCGGGCCATTTTCGTCTGCCGCGCGGAGGAGCAGGCGGAGGATTTTATTGCCGCCGAGATGGCCGCTTATGCCGGAACAGAGACCCAAGTCGTAGCGCTCTGCCGACCAACCGATGGCCAGGCAACTTCGGCACTGGCGGCGACCTCCGCCTGGCATGAAGCGGCGCCGCTTGCGATCTACAACATCGATACCCATGTCAGGCCCGGCGTGATGGCTCCTGAGATGGCTGCGGGCGATGGCTGGATCCCCTGTTTCCGCGCCCCGGGAGAGCATTGGAGCTTCGTGCGGACCGACAGCCGCGGCGTGGCGCTCGAGGTGCGCGAGAAGAAACGGATTTCAGACTTCGCCACCCTCGGCCTCTACTGGTTCTCGTCCGCCGCCATATATGCCGATGCCTATCGGCGTCACTATAGCGGCGGCGGCCTGGAGGCGGGAGAGCGCTATATCGCACCCATATACAACACGCTCATCGCCGACGGCCGGCGGGTAACCATATGTGACGTGCCGGCGGACTCGGTGGTGGCGCTGGGCACGCCCGAAGACGTGGCCCGCTTCGCCGACGGCTGAGGAGTACGACGTGCGCGACGGCATTGCGCGCCTGTTGGCCGCCCTGGCCACGCTCACAGTGCAAGCCTGGCGCTTTGCGGCCGGCCGTGCCGCCGCCAATGCCGACGATCTCGCCCGCGCACGATTTGGCGGCGCCCTGGTGGTAGTGCCCCTGCTGAGCCTGTTCGCGGCGGCGCTGCTGCTCAACGAGCATGTCGTCATCAGCACCTATGTGGTCGATTATGCCCTGCCGCTGGATACGGGGTTGCGCTGGCTGCACGGCCAGATTCCTCATCTCGACTATCACACGCCCATCGGTGCCGCCTACTGGCTTTTCCAGGGCTTGGCCGTCGAGCTGATCGGTCTTGACGCGCGATCGCCCATTGTCGCCAATTTCCTTGCTGCGGCAGTCTTGGTGGGCTGTGGCCTGCCTTTGCTGCGGGCACGTCTGGCGCCGGGCTTCGTCGGCGTCATGGCGTTCGCCGTCGTCTTGATGATGATCTCGCCGCGATCGGTCGGCGACCCGCCGGGCCAGGTCTCCTTTCTCGGCGCGTATAACAAGATGGCCATCGCCGGCATGATCCTGTTGCTGGCAATCCTGTTCCTCGAGCGGCGCCAGGCCGCCTCAAGGCTCGCCACGGCCGGCGAGGCCGTGTTGGCCGCCATGTTGCTGGTCTTGCTGTTTTACGCGAAGCTGCCTTTTGCCGCGGTGGTTGTCGCCGGCGGCATCGTCTCGCTCTATTACGCTCCGACCAATCGCCGGCTGTGCGTGTGGGCATTGCCGATCGCCGCTCTCGCTGTGGCAATGATCGCTGTCGGGCTGGGTATCGGCCAGGCCTATCTCTCGGACCTCGCCCAGGCCTCGGCATCGGTGGATATGTTCCGCCCCCGCAAGGCGCTCGGCGATGTCATCGAAGGCATTCCGCTGCTGGCGGTCGTGGTGCTTGCCGTCGTCACGTACTGGCGTCGCGCCGAGGCGACACGGAGAGAGAAAGTCAGCAACGGCGTCCTGGTGGCGGGGCTGATGGCCGCATCGCTATTGGCCATGAACCAGGTTCACGATCATGCTTGGCCCATGGCCTTCGCAATCCTGATCATCCTTGCTCAGCGGGCGCTTGACGATGGCGGACGGGCGCATATCGGGCCGACGCTGGGCGCGCTGGCTTTGGTCGCGTACATGCTGTTCGCCGATACCATCAGTATCCTGGTCTTTGCCACCGGACAGCGGAACGAGGCGGTGCTGGCCTATTGCGACGATCCCGAGCGGCCGCTTTGCAGGCTAAAGCTGGCGAACTTCAAACCTCACATTGCTGTCCGGCTGAGCCCCATGTCTGAGACAAGCGACAAGCCGCCCCCGCCGCCGCGCAGCCTGTCGGCCTTGTACCGGCAATGCGACTCGGATGAACACTGCATCTGGTGGAAGATGCAAGAGGATCTCATGCGCCACCTCAATCGCCACGTCAGGCCCCAAGATCGCCCTCTCTATTTGGGCTTTATGAACGTGCTGCCATATCACTACGGCCTGGAGCCGCCCCGCGGGCTGTTGGCATGGATGGACGTCGACCGCAACTTGTCGCTGGCCGCACATCCCGAGCCCCAGGCCATGCTTGACGACGTGACCCTGGTGGTGGTGCCGCATATGATGCAGGACATGGGCTACTTTCCCGAGCTCATGACCATATACGGCCCCGCGATCCGGGAGTCGTTCACGGCCGTCGAGCAAAATGACCAGTGGTCGATCTGGCGCCGGGGCAAAGACGAAAAAGGCCCCCCGGCCGATCCGGCCGGGGGGCCCTCTTAGGCTGTGCGCTAGCGCTTAGTTGTTGGCGCTGCTCAGCTTGGTGCCGACCGTACTGAAGGTACTGCTCAACTGAGTACCGACGGTGGTTACGGCGGCGATGATCACGACCGCGATCAGGGCGGCGATGAGGCCATATTCGATAGCGGTGGCGCCATCCTCATCCTTGGCAAAGCGGCGCAGACCGAGCTTGGAAAGCATCTTCTTCATAACGGTGTCCTCCGATACAAGTGTCCAAAGTGAATGTCGCCTCGCAGCGACTCAATTTGCCAAAACCAAGGGATATGCTGCCCAATCTTCCTCGAAGCGAAACAACCGTCAAAAGCCCGATTTCACACCTCGAAACTCAGACATCTCCCTTATTCTCAATCGCATTCCCTGCCAGAGCTTGCGATTTTGTGATCACTCTAGGGGGGTCCCTTAGCAATACTCCCTAGAACTTAGGGAATACCCGAGTCAAAGTCAAGTGCGATTTTCGCTTTGCGCCCGTGCCGTGTCTCGCTTTCCGTCTAGTCGATCTGGCGACGACGCGAACCGGCACGATAAGACCTGCCGGCGAGACCGAAACGAGAAAGGCCCCCGGCCGATCCTGCCAGGGGGCCCTCTTAGGCTGTAAGCAGGCGCTTAGTTGCTGGCGCTGCTCAGCTTGGTGCCGACCGTGCCGAACGTGCTGCTCAACTGGGTGCCAACCGTGGTCACGGCGGCAATGATCACGACGGCGATCAGCGCGGCGATGAGGCCATATTCGATTGCGGTGGCGCCATCTTCATCCTTGGCAAAACGGCGCAGGCGGAGCTTGGAAAGCATTTTCATAACGGTATCCTCCGATACAAGCGTTCAACGTGTTTGTCGCCTCACAGCGACTCAAACTTCCAAAACCAAGGGATCTTCTGTCCAAACTTCCTCGGAGCGAAGGTTTTCTCAATAGCCGGATTTCGCATCCCGAAACTTAAACAAGTCCCTTATTTCTCAACCGCATTCCCTGCCCGAGTTTACGGTCTTCGACGTCACCTTAGGGGAGTTCCCTTTGCAACACAATGGTCAATTTAGGGGATACCCGAGTAAAAGTCAAGATCCGACCACACCCTCGCCATCCCCATGCGATTCCCCAAGGCAAGCCTAGGAAATCCCTTTAAACACATAGACCAATCCAGGAATTGTCAACAGCCAGTTTAGCGTGACGACCATCACGTAGCCGCCGGTTGGGCCAATCTCGGGCCTTAATACATCCCATACATGATTGGGATGTATTAGGAGCGGCGTAGTCTTCTTTTGCCTTGGCGAGGCTGCCCTATGGGATACCATGAGCAAATTGCGGGGTGGGTCAGGGTCGGGAGATCTTCGTTGGTATCGAAACTCGGTTTTCAGGGTCGGCGGCGCGCCGCCGGCGGCTTGTTGGAGCGATACGGCTCCCAGCTCGGCGATCTCGTCGAACGCCATCATGCCGAAGCGGCCATGCTGGCTGCCAGGCGCAATGCGGAAGACGCCGCCAGCGAGACCCGCAAGGCGATGGAGGATACCGAGCGCGCCAATCGCGCCTTGCGCGACGAGATGGAGCGGCGCCTGAAGGCCATCGCGGATCTCGAATATCTCGCCAATCACGATCCTCTGACAGACCTGCCCAATCGCAATCTCTTCAACGAGCGGCTCAAGCAGTGCATCGACCGCGGCCATCGCAGCGGCGAAACCGTGGGCTTGATGTTCCTCGATCTCGATCACTTCAAGGATGTGAACGACACGCTCGGCCATGATGTCGGCGATGACCTGCTGCGCGAGGTGGCGCGCCGGCTGAAGGCGGCGGTGCGGGTGGAGGACACGGTGGCGCGCCTCGGCGGCGACGAGTTCGCTCTTATTCAGGTGGGCCTCAACTATCCGGTCGATGCCACCGTGCAGGCACAACGCATCCTCAATTCCCTGGCGGAGCCCATTCACGTTGGCACTCACAAGCTTTTCACGGGTGCCTCGATCGGCATCACGGTGTTTCCCAGCGATACCGACTCGCCGGAGCAATTGCAGAAGAATGCGGATCTGGCGATGTATCTGGCCAAGGAAGCGGCACGCAACACTTTCCGCTTCTACGATACCGAGCTCAACTCGGTGGTCGAGCGCCGGACCTTCATCGAGCAGGAGCTGCGCGACGCCATCGAAGCCGATGAACTCGAGGTCTATTACCAGCCGAAAGTCTCCATCGCCACGGGCAAGCTGGTCGGCGCCGAGGCTCTGGTACGCTGGCTCCATGCCGAACACGGCATGGTGCCGCCTGACGAGTTCATCCCCATCGCCGAGCGCAACGGCCTGATCGTGCCGATCGGCGAGCTGACGCTGCGCAAGGCCTGCCGGCAATTCGTCACCTGGCATCGGGCGGGCTTTGACCACGTCATGCTTGCGGTCAACATGTCGGCGGCGCAGTTCAGTATCGGCAACATTCCGGAAATGATGAGCAGCGTCATCACGGAAACCGGGATCTCACCGGCGAGGCTGGAGATCGAACTCACCGAAACCGCGATCATGAACGACATGCGCAATGCCATCGAGGTGTTGCACGAGCTGCACAAACTTGGGGTCAGCTTGTCGATCGACGATTTCGGCACCGGCTATTCCTCGCTCAGCTATCTGCGCCAGCTGCCGGTCCAGCGCATCAAGATCGACCGCTCCTTCATCTCCGAGGTGCACAGCGCCGATGCGGCGGCGGCTATCGCGCGCGCCGTCGTCACCCTGGGCCAGAGCCTTGGCCTGGAGGTTGTCGCCGAGGGAGTCGAGAACGAGGAGCAGCTGAACTATTTACGCGAAATCAATTGCGACGAGGCGCAGGGCTATTTCTATGCCAGGCCGATGCCGGCGGCGAAATTCGAGCGTTACCTTAAAGGCGAGATCGGCGAAGACGAGGAGCTTTAGCGGCGCTGCTGGCGCCAGCGGGCCACTACGGCTTCGAGCGCCTTCTGGGAATCGTCGCCTTCGCGCCAGGCATCGGAGAACTTCGCCGTGCCGCTGCGCGGCCGCTTGTCCTCGTCGAGGATGTTGAAGACCATGCGCATGGGCACCGCCACGCCCTCGCCGACGGCGATGGCCTCGCCATTGCCGATCGAGGGCAGCGAATCGAGCAGACCGCCAGTGGCCTCCGACATGGCGGCGCGCAAATAGTCCTGATCGTGCTCGCTGGTCATGCGCAGCGCGAACAGGGTGTTGCATTGTGACAGCACGCTGGTGGCGAGTTCGGACGGGCGCTGGCTGATGACGCCGAGCGAGATGCCGTATTTGCGGCCCTCCTTGGCGAGCTTGGCGAGGGCGCGCTTGGTCGGCTCGAAGCCCTCGGTGGTGCTTGCCGGGGCGTAGCGGTGGGCCTCTTCGCAGACCAGCAGCAACGGCACCTGCTGCTCGCTCCAGAGTGCGAAGTCGAAGGTCATGCGGCAAAGCACCGAGACCACGACGTTGAGCACCTCGGAGGGCACGCCCGACAAATTGAGGATCGAGATCGGCTTGCCGTCGACCGGCACCCGGAAGATGCGGGCCAGGATCTCGGCCAGATTGTCGCGCACCACCACGGTGCTCGGGAACATGAAGGAAAAGCGCGTATCGGACTGCAAGGCCATCAGGCGCGACTTGACGCGCTGATAGGGGCTGAGGTCGTTGCGGTTCTCGAGCCGGCCCATGGTCTGGTCGAGCAAGCGCATCATGTCGCCGAGCTTGTATGGCACGGGCGTATCCACGGTGACTGTGCGCGCTTCCTCCGAAATGCCCATGAAGCGGATCTTGCACTTCTGGATGAGGTCGCGAAGGATCGTCATCTCGGCGACCATTGACGCCGCCTCGACGCCGAACATGATCTCGGTGATCTCTTCGAAATTGAACAGCCAGTGCGGCAACACCAGGTCTTCCGGCTCTATGCATTCGGCCTTGTCGCGGAAGGCATTGGCATATTCGGCATGCGGGTCGAGCACGACGATATGGGCATTGGCGTGTTTGGCGATAATGGCATGCAGGATCAGCACTACCGAGCAGGACTTGCCCGTGCCCGTAGTGCCGATGACGGCGAAATGCTTGCCCAGCAGGTCGTCGACACTGACATAGGCCGGCACGGCGCTGTTCTGCTGCAGGCGCCCAATCTCCACCGCATCCTCGGAGCGCTGGCGATAGACCAGCTCAAGGTCGGCCTGGTCGGCCTGGCTGACCGGCCCGCCAAGCGTGGGCGAAGTGGAGATGCCGCGGCGGAACTCGCCGGCGCCGACGCGGCCGGCGCCGGGCACCTCGCCGATCATCTCGAGCTCGATGATGCGCAATTCGTCGGCGCCGCCCTCGCGCGATGGAATCGGGATGCTGAGGCCGCTGACCATGCCGAAAACCGTGCCGTCCAGGGTCTCGACCTTGACCAGGGCGCCGATTTGCAGCGCCGTGGGGTTGGCGACATCTTGCGTGTCTTCCTCATCCAACAGGCAGATCACCTGGCTGCCGGAGACCGAGACGACGCGGCCGATGGCGCGCGCTTCACCGGGCGCAGCCATGCCGGTCGCAGCGGGCTCTTCGGATGCAGTTGTCGCCGTATGCTGCGGCTCAAGCAGCGTCATGGCTGTCTCCCGGTCGGTTCGCGCTCGCTACGGCATCGCCCGGCAAGCGAATCGCCCGCCGCACCGTAACGCGCCTAGGCATGCGCCAGGGTATCCCAGTCGGACTCCCCTGACCATACAGGAAGCAAGATATCACTCGCCGGGCCGCGGGCAAATCGGTTCCGTCCGTGCACAAATGGGTCATTATCAATGCACCTTGGTATAAGGTGCAGTTTTCGAGGTCTTACAGGCGGTCGGCCATGGTCGGCGATGGCGAGCAAGCGGACGAATTGTCAACGCAGGGCGGCTGGAGCCGGCGCGCCGGCGCACGCCATGCGCTTCTGGCGCTAGGCTGGCTCTGCGTCGGGCTGGGGCTGGTCGGCATCGTCATTCCCGGCCTGCCGACGACGATATTCCTGATCATCGCGCTGTGGGCCTTCTCGCGCTCGTCGGAGCGCTTTCACCGCTGGCTCTACGAGCACCCGAAGCTCGGGCCGCCGCTGCAAGTCTGGCAGGCCCATCGCGTCATCCCGCTGCGCGCCAAGGTGCTGGCGGTCGGTGTTATGAGCCTGAGCCTGATCGTGCTCGCGCTGGCCGGCGCGACGACCCTGGCGACGCTGCTGACGGCCGCGGTCATCGTGCCCGTGGCCTGCTATATCGTCACCCGCCCCAGCGAAGTGCCGGAAGCCTAAGACTCGATCTCTCCGCCCGCTTTCTTCCAGGCATCGATGCCGCCCTTGAGGTGGCGCGCGTTGCCGATGCCCGCTGCGCGCGCCGCCTCGACGGCCATGGCCGAGCGCTCGCCATAGGCGCAGAAGAAGACCAGCGCCTTGCCGGCAGCCGCCAGCTGGTGCAGCAGGCCGTGCTCGCCGACGTTCTCGTCGAGGTCGGGATAGGGCGCATGCATGGCGCCGGCGATCTCGCCGTGTCGCTCACGCTCGGAGGGGTCGCGCAGGTCGATCAGCACCTCCGGCCCGTCGCCGCCGAGCGCCATCACCTCGGCTGCGGTCAGCGACCAGCCGCGCGCCTCGATCTCGTCCTGTGAGAGGCCGACCTTGATGTTGGCGGGCACCGCCACGTCCATCAGCTTCGGGTTTGGCAGGTTGAGGTTGTCCATGATGGCGGCATATTCCTCGGCCGAAGAGACCTGCAGGCGCGGATTGAAGGCCTTCTCCTCGCCGATGGTGCTCACCGTGTCGCCCTTGTAGTCGTGTCCCGGATAGACCAGGGTCTCGTCCGGCAGCGTGAGCACCTTGTTGAACAGCGAATCGTACTGGGCGTGCGAATCGCCGTGCTGAAAATCGGTACGCCCGGTGCCGCGCACGAACAGGGTGTCGCCGGTGAAGATCCGGTCGCTCATGCGAAAACAATAGGAATCGTCGGTGTGCCCCGGCGTGTACATGACATCGAGCGAGAGGCCTTCGATCTCGATGGTGTCGCCGTCGGCCACGCGCAGGGAGACCACGTCGGCGGCGCTCTGCTCGCCCATCACGGTGATGCAATGGGTGCGGTCGCGCAGCGCGCCGAGGGCCGTGATGTGGTCGGCGTGCACGTGGGTGTCGATGGCCTTGTTGAGCTTGAGCTCGAGCTCGTCGAGCAGCTGGATGTAGCGCTCGATCTTCTCCAGCACCGGATCAATGATCAGGGCCTCGCCTCCCGGCCGGTTCGCCAGCAGATAGCTATAGGTGTAGGTCTCGTAGTCGAATAGCTGGCGGAATATCATGACCCCCCGATCCTCCCCGTGGCTGGTGCAAGGCGCACAGTCTGAGGGATTCGCAGGCCCCTGTCATCCGCACTCGGTCTGTCAGGCGGCGGGCCTGAGCTCCTTCGCCAGCGCCACCGCGGCGCCGGCATCCTGGGCGTAGCCGTCGGCACCGGCGTCGTCGGCGAATTTCTGGTTCACCGGCGCGCCGCCGACGATGACCTTGAGGTCGTCGCGCACGCCGGCCTCGACCAGCGCCGCGATGACCTCCTTGATCTGCGGCATGGTGGTGGTCAGCAGGGCCGACAGGGCGACGATATCGGGCCGCTGCTCCAGCACCTGGCGGACGATCTCCTCGGTGTCCACGTTGACGCCCATGTCGATGACCTCGTAGCCGGTGCCCGTGAGCATGCTGGCGACCATGTTCTTGCCGATGTCGTGCAGGTCGCCGAGCACGGTGCCGATCAGCACGCGGCCGCTGCCGCGCTCGTTGCTGGTGATCAGGTGCGGCTCGAGCACGTCGAGCCCGTCCTTCATGGCACGCGCCGAGAGCAGCACCTCGGGCACGAAGACGCTGCCGTCGGCGAAGCGGCCGCCGATCACCTCCATGGCCCGCAGCATGCCCTTGTTGAGGATGTCGCCGGCTGGGATGCCCTGGTCGAGCAGCTCGCGGGCGTGCACCACCACTTCCGCTTCGTCGCCGTCGAGAACGTCGATGGTGATCTGCTCGAAGGCCTGTTCGATATCCATCGCGGCGACGGTCTCGTCGGCGCTGGCCGGCGCCACGGCCTGGGTCGCGGCTGCCATGCGCTCGGGGCTGAGCGGCGAATAGCTGCCCGCCGCCAGCGGCAGCCGGCCCTCCTTCTCGAAGCGGTCGCCGATATAGAGCAGGCGGTCGAAGTCCGCATCGGGCGGCGTGGTGTCGCCGATCGAGGCGATGAAGCGCGTGCCCGGCGAGATGGTGCGGAAGAGGGTGTCGAGAAACATCGAGAGGTCCTCGCGGGTCGAGGATTCCTCCAGCAGCAGCATCTCGGGAATGCCGCCGTGAATGGTCAGGTGCCCGGGCCGGCACCAGCGGTCGTAATATTCCTCGATACGCACTTTGGTCATGGGGTATGGCGTCACCGCGTCGGCCACGTCCATGTGGCTGTCGGCGATGAGGTCCATGAGGCCCTGGTTCTCGCCGTCCGGGTGCATGATCATCACCGTGCCCTTGGGCTTGAGCCTTTCGGCCGCCTTGTGGCACCAGGGCTGGAAATACTCTTCGTACAACGCCGGATAGGTGATCATGTCGTCGACGTTCGACGACCACAGCACGGCCTCCAGATTGCCGCCCACCAGAACGTCGAGAAGCTGGTCGTAGACGCCGGTCAGGGCCTCCAGCAGCTCCGCCATCTGCTGCGGATAGTCGTGGTGGTGGAGGTAGAAGTCGGTGGCGTCGAGGAAGGTCTTCTGCAGGAAATGCATGGGCGAGGTGCAGGACAGCCCGAGACCGTGCGCCACGGCGATGCCGTCCTCGCCGATGCCGTCGCGCCAGGCGTTGTAGCGCTCGTAGGCCGGCATGATCTCGAGATTGCCAAAGATGTGGGCCAGCACCTTGTAGTCCTCGGGGCCCTTGATGGCGTGCTCCTTGACCCAGGAGATCGAAGCCCCGGCACGGCGCATCTCGATGGTCTGGCCGTGGCGCACGCTGACCATGCCCACCGGCGTGTGGTACTCGACGTGGGTCATCTCCTCGCGCTCGGTGGTCTCGACCTCGACACGGATATCGACGTCGTCGGAGAAGGCGAAGCTGTAGGGAAATTCCTTGAGGTCGAACAGGCCGATGCCGCGGTGATGCAAATATTCGGGCTTCTCGGCGCGGCTGTATTCGGGCACGAACTTGTGCAGCGGCCAGCCCATGGCGTGGTGGATGTCCTCGACCCCCATGCCTTCGAACTTGGCCGGCATGGTGCCCCGGATCGTTTGCGCGTTGTGCCAGAGGTCGATGCGCGGCACCCACGGAATCTGCTCGACCATTTCGCCGCGAATCACGGCCAGGAGATTTTCCCGATGGGTCATTTTCCGCCCCCCGTTTGCAGATCAGCACGAAGTTGCGCCGATTGTACTGCGCTGTGGCAGCCGAGAGAACCGCGATTCCCGCGACCCAGCCCCTCCGGCGACGGCGCTAGTCGGAGTTCTCCGGCAAACCCGCCTTGCGCAGGCCGTCGGCCATGCGGGCGACGACCTCGTCCTCGAAGTTGTATTGCCGGTGTATCTCGGTCATCGTCTCGATCGAGTAACCTGGATATAGCTCCTGCAAAGACGCCACCGCGCTCGCAGCTTCGCCCGCCATGCCGAGCTGGCCATAAGCTGCCGCCAGCAGAGATTGTATCCAGAAGAATCCCGGCATATTGATGCGGAGACCCACGGCAAGAGCCGCCTGGTCATCGCCGCGTCGATACGCATTGTAAAAGTACGGGATGTGGTACCAGGTCTGATGGTGCGGATTCAGCTTGATCGCTCTTGCCATGTGGGACAGGCCCTCGTCCCAGCCGCCGCTGTACGCGATGTGAACCCCGGCGGAAGCCAGCAACAAGGTATCGTTTGGCGCCAGCTCCAACGCCTTCTCGGTTTCGCTGCGAAATGTCCCCAAGTCATGGCGAAAGAATGATGTGCGAGCCAAGGCCCAATGCGACCAGCCTGATTTCGGGTCGAGATCAATGGCCCTTCGGGCATGTCGCAGCGAGCGATCCAACGGTGGTGGCTGGTCAGGCTGCACATTGAACCCGTACAGATGTTCGTCGAGCTCGAGGCCCGCCAGGACCACGTAGGCCTGGGCATAATCCGGTTCCTCGGCGACCACGCGCGCCAAGCATGCGCGGGCCCGCAGATGCGAGTCAGGCGCTATCACCCGCCAGTATTCGAAGGCTCGCAGGACGCATTCGTAGCTCGCGAGATTCTCAGGCGCCTTGCCCGATGACGCCTCGACCACTGCCTGCGCAATGATGCTATCCGCACTTGCAATAGCACCCACTACGCGCTCGGTAATCTCATCTTGAATCTCGAAGACGCTGCCGGCGGAAAGATCGCGGTCGTAGGTCTCGGCCCAGAGGTGGGTGCCGTCGGCCGCATCCAGCAGCTGTGCGATGACGCGGATGTCATTCTCCGAGCGCCGCACGCTGCCTTCGAGGACGTAGGTGGCGCCAAGCTCCTCTGCGACCGTGCGCACGTCCACATTCTCGCCCTTGTGCTGGAACGACGAATTGCGCGCGATCACGCCGATATCGGGAAAGCGCGCCAGCCGCGTGATGATGTCCTCGGCAATGCCGTCGGCGAAGAACTGATGCTCGGCATCACCGCTCATGCTGTCGAACGGTAGCACGGCAATGACGGGGCGGGAGGGGGTGTCCGGCTCGTCGAAGAGCCCGGCCTTGCGCAGGCCGTCTTCCAAGAGATCGATCTGATCACTCGTCCAGTGAAACAGTGTCAAATCTTCTCGCATATTCCCGGGATAGTCGGGGGCAATCTCCCGTAGCTGATCCAGAGTCTCTCGCGCGTCATCGAGGCGCCCGAGATGCGCGAGCGCCGCCGGCCTCATCACGAGCTTCCAGGTGTAGGGGACGTCTATCTTTGCCAGCGCCGCCAGCGCCTCGTCATATTCTCCGCGATTGAAGTGATAACGGGCCGGCCCGATATGCATCCACCAGACATGATGGGGGCTCAACTGCTTGGCCCTGTCAAGAAGCGCCAACCCGCGCTCGCACATTTCGGCGTGGCACAGATAAAGGCCGACCGCGCCCACGAGGAAGGATTCATTGGGGTTCAGGGCGATCACGCGGTCCGCCGCCAGCACGAATTCATCGATCTCGCGCCGGAAGAAGTGATCTTCGACCATTGCCACCCAGGCGATCTGGTTGTTCGGAGCGATCGCGATGGCCCGTCGGGCGTAGGTGCGAGAACGCTCATAAGCGTCCGGCTTCGCCGGGAAGCCGTTGGAATATTCCTCCTGCACCAGCACCGCGAGCCAAGCCCAAGCGTCGGCGTAATCCGGTTCGGCTTCGATCACACCTTCAAGGCAGGAGCGGGCCTCCAGGAACATGTCCACGGACCAGGTAAAATAGAATTTCTTGGCTCGCAAAACGCATTCGTATGAGACCAGGCTCTCCGAGCGCGCGCCCGAACTGTCCTCATACCGGGCCTGATCGAGAATGCCGAAGGTTCCGGCGAGCGTGGCCACCACTTGCCCGGTAATCTCGTCTTGGATCGCGAATAGGCTCTCGGCCGTGAGCGGGCGGTCGAACCTGTCGCTCCAGACGATCGAGCCGTCTTCGGCGCTCAGCAGCTGGGTTGATATGCGTATCACGTCGGCGGTGCGCTGCACGCTGCCCTTGAGGACGTAGGCGACCCCGAGGTCACTACCAATGTCCTTTGCGCTCGCCTGGGTTCCCTTGTAGCGGATGGTGGAGTCCTTGCCGATCACGAACAGCGAGCGGAACCGCGACAGGGCGACCAGGACGTCCTCGGTAATGCCATCGGAGAAATAGTCCTGATCGGGATCGCCGGATAGATTGTCGAACGGTACCACCGCAATCGACGGCCCGGTGGGCAGCGGGAGGATTGGGTTCTCGGGCTCGGTGGTCGCCACCTCGGTCGGTGGTGGAGAAGGCTCGGGCGCCGGTGTGCGAAGCTGCCAAAACGTTGCGCCTACCAGGATCACCACAAATCCCACGCCGCCAAGAACAAGGCGACGCTTTCGCCCCGGCGCCACCGGCGCCGTCTCCCCCTCCGCCAGCACCCGATACGCGCGCACCGGGTTCTTGACGTTCTTGACCTCATGACTGCCGGCGTCGGCGAAGGCGACGTCGAGGCGGTCGCGCAGCACGCCCTGGACCACGTCGGAGACCATGATCGCCCCGGGTTCGGCGAGCCCTTCGAGGCGGGCGGCGATGTTGACGCCGTCGCCATAGATGGTGCCGTCGGCCTTTTCATGGATATCGCCGAGGTGGATGCCGATACGGAACTGCATGCGGCGCGGCTCGGGTACGGGATCGTTGATCTCGGCGAGCTGCGCCTGGATCGCCATGGCCGCGCGCGCCGCACCCGCCGTGGTCTCGAAAACCGCCAGCACGCTGTCGCCGGCGGTATCGACGATGCGGCCCTGGTTGGCTTGGCTGTGTTCGGCAAAAACCGCACGCGCGGCATCGAGCGCATTGATCGTCGCGGTCTCGTCATCGGCCATCAGCCGCGTATAGCCGGCAACATCCGCCGCCAGAATAGCCGCGACCCGTTGCGTGACACCGCTCTCGGCCATGACGCACCCCCTCAGGGGACAATACGCCGGGCGGCGCCCGCCCTCAACCGGTCCGGGATGCGGGGCAAGAACTCATGAATTCGGTGCCAGTCACCGAACCTATGCGGGTAAAAGGATAAATTTACAACAAATAGTTCGGTGACTGGCACCGAACTCTGCTGGTGCCGAACGCTGGCGCTGACGGATATGCCGCCGGCTTACCGTCGTCTCAGGGCGCTTCGTGCGGAGGCGCCCGCCCTCAACCGGCCGGTTTGCTCGGGGTCAGGGCCTGTTTCAGGCTGGCGTCGAAAGTGCGGCTGCCGATGTGCTGCAGGGATATCTCCGGGTCGACCCAGACCGTGCCGCCGATGGCGCGCCAGCGGTCGCAGAAGGCGAAGTCCTCGCCGACATAGCGGCCGTCGGTCAACGCGGTGTCGAACAGGGCGCAGGCCTCGAACTCCTCTTTCGAGCCGTGCGGCTTGTAGGTGTACATGAGGTCGGGATTGGCCTCGCGGAGTAAGCCGATGGCCTCGCGGCTCATGCGCAGGAAGCCGGCGCCGACGCGGTCGGCGGCGATCAGTCCGGTGGTCTTGTCGCGCGTCACCCGGCCGCCATCGCCGAAGGCGACGGTGAAGTCGAGGCGCTCGGTCTTGCGCGGATAGACGCCGGCGACGACCGGCACCGGGTGCAGCAGCAGGCGCACCAGGTCGGGCGCGTTCCAGCCGATGTCCGCATCGATGAACACCATGTCGGTGGCGTCCGAGCGCCAGAAGTCGGCGACCATCTCGTTGCGCGCCTGGGTGATGAGGCTGGCGAATGCCATGACCTTGAGTTCGGGCTCGGCGCCGAGGTCGCGCAGCAGGCGGAAAGTCGGCAGCAGCGCCACGACATATTGATAGACGAACTTGCCATCGCCGAGCGGCGTGGCGATGGCCACCTTGCGTCCGGCAAGGGGTGGGTCTTGGTCTGCCATGTCTTATCCTTCCGTCGGCGGGCGGGTCGCCACCATCGAAGCGCGTTCCGACAAGGGCGTGAACCAGGCGGCGAGGCCGTCGCGGCCATCCCGCCAGCCGTGCTCGGGAAAGCGGATATCGAGATAGGCCAGGGCACAGCCCGTGGCGAGGGTGCCGAGGTCGATGGCGTTATCCGTCGCCTCCGCTGCCATGGCGTCCAACGCACGGTCTATCTTGCCCCATTGGCCGGCGACCCAGTCGGGCCAGCGCAGTGGTTCAGGGCGGAGTGTGGTCTCGTAGCGCAGCAGCACCGCCGCATCCATCAGGCCGTCGGCGAGCGCCTGGCGGCGCAGCACCGTAAAGCGCGCCGGGCCAGCCTCGGGCAGCAAGCGCGGACCGTCATGCTGGCCGTCGAGATAGTCGCAGATCACGCCAGAATCATAGAGCGCCCGGCCGTCCGCCAGAACCAGCGTCGGCACCTTGCCGAGGGGGTTGTCCGGTATCACCGCGGCATCGGGCGAGACCGGGGTCATGCCGGCGTGGCGATGCTCGATCTGCCCGGCCAGCCCCACCTCATGGGCCAAGACCAGGACTTTGCGCACGAACGGCGAAAACGGGCTGCCGTGGAGCAGCATGGGGCACCTCCCTCCGAAATAGGCGCTGATGTTGTCCCAGATGGCCGACTTAACGGCAAGTCTTGGTGCATTTGCACCATGACGGGGCTGGCCGAACGTGTTTGAGTCGGCCTTGGGGGTGGATCAGGGAGACTGGCATGGGCTTACGCCGTTTTGCGCTTTGCGCGTTGATCTCCACCGCTCTGCTCGCCGGCATGGCCGAGGCGCAGACCGTCACGCGCGGCCCCTATATCCAGCAGATGGGGCACGACAGTGCCATTCTGCGCTGGCGCACGGATTCGGCCGAGGACGCCCTGGTCCGCTTCGGCACCAGCGCCGATGCGCTCGATTTCAGTGAATCGTCCGGCGCCGTCGGCACCGACCATGAAGTGCTGCTGCCCGGCCTCGATCCCGAGACGCGCTATTACTACGAGATCGGTACCACCACGGTGGCCCTGGCCGGCGGCGACGAGGCGCACAGCTTCGTCACCTCGCCCCTGCCCGGTACCCCAGAGCCCATGCGCATCTGGGTGATCGGCGATTCCGGCACTGCCAATGCCAACGCGGCCGCCGTGCGCGACGCCTTTATGGCCTTCAGCGGCGCGCGCGATCCCGACCTCTGGCTGATGCTCGGCGACAACGCCTACAGCACCGGCACCGACAGCGAATACCAGGCCGCCGTCTTCGATATGTATCCGACGTTGCTGCGCCGCGTGCCGCTGTGGTCGACCATGGGCAATCACGACGGCGCCAACCGCTCGACCTATCTCGACATATTCTCGCTGCCCAGCGGCGGCGAGATCGGCGGCGATGCCTCGGGCAGCGAGCTCTATTATTCCTTCGACCACGGCAACGTGCACTTCGTCTGTCTCGATTCCCATTACAGCAGCCGCGCGATCGGCGCCGCCATGCTCACCTGGCTGGAAGGCGACCTGCTGGGCAACACCAGCGAATGGGTGATCGCCTTCTGGCACCACCCGCCCTACACCAAGGGCTCGCACGATTCCGATACCGAATACCGGCTCGTCGACATGCGCGAGAACGCCGTGCCCCTGCTCGAGGACTACGGCGTCGATCTCGTGCTCTCGGGCCACAGCCATTCCTACGAGCGCTCGATGCTGATCGACGGCCACCACGATGTCTCGAGCACCTGGAACGCCGGCACCATGGCGCTCGACGACGGCTACGGGCGGCCCGGTGTGGACGGCCCGTACGAAAAGCTCAACGGCGACGGCTGGGCATACGAAGGCGCGGTGTTCGCGGTGGCAGGCAGCTCGGGCAAGATCAGCGGCGGCAGCCTCGACCACCCGGCCATGAAGGTCTCGCTCAACGCGCTCGGCTCGATGGTGCTGGATATCCACGGCCAGCGGCTGGAAGCGCGCTTCCTCGACGAGAGCGGCGCCGTGCGCGACTGGTTCACCCTCGAGAACGGCGCCGACATCACAGCCCCCGCCATCATCTCCGCCACAGCCGAGAGCGACACCAGCGTCGCCGTGCTGTTCGCCGAGGATCTCGACAGTTTCAGTGCCACGGATGAGAGCAACTACCTCATCGACAATGGCGTCACCGTGCTCGGGGCGTCGCTCGATGGGGACGGCCGCACGGTGCATCTGACCACGACGCCGATCGCCAGCGGCATCGAGCACTGGGTCAGCGCGGACACGGTCGAGGATCTGGCAAACAACGCCATGGTCTACGACGAGGCCGAGTTCGCGTTCGTCGCCATAGCCACGATGGCTTTCCAGGATGGCGTGGCGCCGACGCCGGCCTATGACGGTACCGCGGATGCGACGTTGTCCCAGAACAGCCCGACCAGCAATACCGGAACCGCGGCGATGCTTTACGTCGATGGCGACGACCCCGGCGGCACCGGCAACGACAAGAGCATCCTGCTCGCCTGGGACATTTCCGCCGTTCCGGCGGGTGCCATCGTCGAGGCGGCGACCATCACCCTCGAGGTCGAGAACCCCAGCGGCAACATCTATTCGGCCTATCAGGTTTTGCAAGATTGGTATGAGGTCGAGGCTACCTGGCAGGAGCATGCCAGCGGCGCGGCCTGGGGCGTGCCGGGGGCCGCCGGCGCCGGCGACCGCGGCACGACGGTGGTGGCCGAAGTGGCGGGATCGTCTCTCGGCAGTCTTGAGGTTCCGCTCAACGAGGCGGGCCTTGCCATGGTGCAGGACTGGCTTGACGGGGTGGCCGCCAATCACGGCATTATAATTGCCAAGACAACGAATTCCGATGGCCTCGACATGGACTCGCGCGAAGCGCTTGCCGCCAATGTGCGCCCGCGCCTGGCCATCACCTATTCGATGCTGCCGGGGCCCGGTGACAGCGAGCCGCCGAGTGTGCCGCAAGACCTTGCCGCGACAGCGGTCGACCACGGCTCCGTCAGCCTGGCCTGGACTGCCAGCAGCGACAATGTCGGCGTCGAAGGCTACCGCGTCTTCCGCGACGGCAACGAGCTGGTGCCACCGGCCACCACCACCAGCGTCACCGACAGCGGCGTGACTGCCGGCACGACACACAGCTACACGGTCGTCGCCTACGACGCGGCGGGCAACGTCTCAGCCGCCAGCGCGGCGCTCGACGTGCCGGTGCCGCCGGCCCCGGTCGCAAGCGTTGCGGTCAGCGACATCGCCATGGGCTTACGCACCATCGGCAGGAAACACCGGGCCGGCGTCGCCGATATCATCGTGGTCGATGAGGGCGGCACGCCGCTTGCCAATGCCACGGTCAGCGGTGACTGGAGCGGTCTGGTAACGCGATCGGTCTCCGGCCTGACCGACGGTAACGGCATCCTCAGCGTCTCCTCGTCGAAGGTCTCGCAGAACGCCAGCGGCGAGTTCCGCTTCACCGTGACCGATGTCAGCGCTGCGGGCCGCAGCTACGACCCGGGCGACAATATGGAGACCAGCGACTGCATCACCACCGCAGGCGCGGCCTGTGGCGCACCGCCACCGCCGCCACCCCCGCCCGGCGAGCCGGTCGTGCTCACGCTCGGTACCGTCGATATGGCCCTGGTCCAATCGCGCAAGCATTGGCGCGGCAGCGCAGACGTCGCGGTGCTCGGCGACGACATCGCTCTTGCGGGCGCCACGGTCACGGGCGACTGGCAGCTCATGGGGCCGGGCGAGGTCGTGGTGGCCGAGCTCGGCAGCGATTCCACCGTCAGCGATGGCAGCGGCATTGCGCATCTTGTCTCGCCCAAGCGCAGGGCGGGCAGCGGCGAATGGTTCCGCCTGACCATCACCGGTGTCAGCGCGGCCAACGGCACCTACGACGGCGGCTCATCGACGCACAACACCCCGGCCGTGCCGTGATCCGAGGCGCGCTGGCGGCGCTCGTCGCCGCTTGCGTGGCAACGGCCGCGATGGCCCATTCCGATCTGGACGAGCAGATCGCCCGCGCCGATGCCAAGCTGCAAGCCACACCCGATGCCGCCGCCTATCTCGAGCGCGGCAGCCTGCACCGCCGCCATGGCGACTGGCCGCAGGCGCTGTCCGACCTGCACCTGGCCCTGGCGCAGGACCCCGAGTTTGCCGCCGCCCGTCTCGAGCTCGGCCTTGCCTGGCTCGAACAGGGCCGCGCGGACGTCGCCGAGCCCTGGCTCGCCGCCTATGTCGCGGCCCGCCCGGAAGACGGCTTCGGCCACCGCGCCATGGCCCGGGCTCAGGCCGCGCTGGGGCAGCCTCTTGCAGCCGCTGAGGCGCTCGACCGCGCCATCGCCCGTCTCGACCCGCCATCGCCCGACGACTTTCTTTGGCGCGCCGAGTTGCTCGCCAACGCCGACAAAACCGCGCGCGCCCTGAGCGGTCTTCAGGACGGCCTCGACCGCCTCGGCACCTTGGCGACCCTGGTCGAAGCGGCCATCGGCATCGAGATGGCGCGCGGCGCGCCCGACGCGGCGTTGGTCTGGTTCATGAAATTGCCCGAGCGCCAGCGCCACCGCCCGGCCTGGCGCTTGCGCGGCGGCGACCTGCACGAAGCTGCCGGCGACGAGAGGGCGGCGCAGGCGGCCTGGCAGCAGGGCCTCGACGGGCTCCTGGCCTTGCCGCCGCAAAGGCGCCGCAGCCCGGCCATGGCAACGCTCGAGGCGACACTGCGCGAACGCCTGCTACGATAGCGCATGAACGGGATATCCGAGATCTGGCCCGCGCTGCTGCTGGCACCGGCCGCGGGCCTCGCTGCCGCGGTCGTGGCCGAGAAGCTGGTCGGCGGCGAGCGCCAGCCAGTGGCGCTGGGCCTGCTCGCCCTGGCGGCCTTAGGTGTGGCGCTGTGGGCCGCCGGCGAGACCGCTGGCACCGTGCTGTGGGCGAGCTGCGGCCTCGGCTGGACCCTGTTGGCCTTGGCCGAAGCCGACCGCCGCGCCATGCTGCTGCCCGACGCGCTCACCTTGCCGCTCGTCGCGGCCGGTCTCGGTGTCGCCTGGGGCCTGTTTCCCGATCGTCTGCTCGACCACGCCATCGGCGCCATTGTCGGCTACGGCGCGCTTGCCGGCATCGCCTGGCTCTATGCCCGCACCCGCGGCCGCGAGGGCTTGGGGCTCGGCGATGCGAAGCTGCTGGCGGCGGCCGGCGCCTGGCTCGGCTGGCAGGCGCTGGCCGGCGTCGTAGTGGTCGGCGCCGCCGCAGCCTTGGCGGTGACGGTGGCCCGCGGCGTCCTGCGCGGCCACCTCGGCGGCACGGATGCCATCGCCTTCGGGCCCTTCCTGGCACTCGGGCTTTGGCTATCGTGGCTCTATGGTCCCGTTACATTTGCCTGGTAAGGCTGCAATTGGTGTTAGAGCGCTTCATGGTTAGGGGGAATCGGTTTGATGGCCCAAGGTGGCTTTTCGGGTAGGAACGACGCGCTGGGCGATGCGGGGCATCGTTCAAGCGACGCGACGCATCCGAAAAGCCTCATTGGGCCACCGCAGGCCGGCCTCAG
>CAYPAX010000047.1:0-34092 GCA_964408735.1 uncultured Rhodospirillaceae bacterium
ATTCATCGTCTGGGAGTGAGAATCAGCAAAGCCACTTAATCAACGGGCTGCTAAACGATATCGACGCCATGATCCTTGGCAAAGGCCAACAGATCGTCGTGAAGACTCGCCTTGGCGGAATCGTAAAGCGTATCGAGATAGCCGGCGAGGGGGACCGTGGCAAGGCTGCGGCACATGAGTTTTACGGGGCCCACGCGGCGTGGCGCCATGGACAGATTGCGGACCCCGAGCCCGATCAGCGCCATCGCTTCCAGCGGCTGCCCGGCCGCCTCGCCGCAAACGGCAAGCGGAACGTCGGCCTCTTCGCAGGCCTGTACCAAATTTCGCATCAGTGAGAGCGCCGCAGGGGTAAGAATGCCATAACGCCTTGAAATTTTTGCATTTCCACGATCGCTGGCGAACAGAAATTGCACCAGATCATTGGTACCTATTGATAGAAAATCTACCTCTGCGAGCAAAGCGGGCAGCTGCCAGAGCAATGCTGGCACCTCCAGCATGGCGCCGACCCGCAGCTCTTGCGGCAGCGCCTCGCCGGCGCTCTTGGCGGCATCGCGCTCATGATCCAGCATATCCCGGGCGCGGCAAAATTCGTCCACCGTCGCCACCATCGGGAACATCACGCGCAGATCGCCACCATTCGCTGCGCGCAACAGGGCGCGCAATTGCTGGCGCAAGACAGCTGGCTGATCAAGACCGATTCGGAGTGCCCGCCAACCCATTGCCGGGTTTTCCTCATGGCTGATTTCGAGATAGGGAAGACGCTTGTCACCGCCCACGTCGAGGGTGCGGAATACCACCGGCCGGGTGCCCGCCTGTTCGATCAGTGAGGCATAGAGCTTGGTCTGGGCCTCCACATCCGGATAGCGCGCCGACACCATGAACGGCACTTCGGTGCGGCATAACCCGATGCCATCGGCACCGACCGCCTCCAGTTGTTCGGCATCGACTGCCAGTCCGACATTGATATTGAGGGACACATCCAGGCCGTCGCGGGTGCGCGCCGGCAGGTCCTTGATCGAGGCGAACAGGGCCTCGCGCTCGGCGCGCTGGCTCTCCTGCTCGCGGAGCTGCTGGCGGTGCTCCTCGGCAGGTCGCACCGTGACCCGACCCTCACCGCCGTCGACAATGGCCACTTCGCCCTCGCCGAGGCTGCTCAAGGCCCCTCTGACCTGGCCGATCACGGGAATATCGAAGGCCCGGGCGACGACCGCCAGATGCATCGTCGGCGAGCCCTCCTCGAGGATCACCGCGGCCATGTGCTCACGGTCATATTCCAGCAATTCCGCGGGCCCCAAGTCGCGCGACACCAGCACGATTCGCTCCGGCATGGGCCCGCTCGGCAGGGCTTCGAAGTCACCCGTCAGATGGCGCAGGAGCCGATTGCCGAGATCGTCCAGATCGAGCATGCGCTCGCGCAAATAGGCATCCGCCACATGGGCCATGCGCACGCGAGTGTCCTCCTGCACGCGGACCACGGCGGCCTCTGCGGTCAGCCCGGAAGTAACCGCCTCGCTGATGCGCCTGAGCCAGCCGCTGTCGCGGGCGAACATGCGGTAGGTCTCGAGAACGTCCCGCGATTCCCCGCTTGCGGCGATATCCGGGGCATCGAGCAGCCGGTCCACCCCCTGCTGCAGTTCGGCCACCGCCGCGGCCAGGCGCGCATGTTCCTGCTCGCTGTCGTCGGCCACCAACTCCGTTACCGCGGGGTGCGGCCGGCGCACGACGATGGTGCCCATGGCAACGCCGGCAACTAGGCCGAGGCCGTCGATGGTGGTCGGCCCCGTGACAATCTCATCGCTGGCGACCAGCTCCGCCGGGTCTACCAGCTCGCCGCCCGCGACAAGCTCCGCCAGCACCATGGCGACAACCTCGAGCGCTTCCAGATCCTCGTCGTCATAGGCGCGCTGGGTACGGTTCTGCACCACCAGCACGCCGACCACACGGCCGTCGCGCAGAATCGGTACGCCCATCAGCGAGTGGTAGATCTCCTCTCCCGTTTCCGGGCGGTAGGCGAACATCGGGTGAGCCTGGGCATCGTCGAGGCTCAGGGAACGGCCGCTGGCGGCAATGTGTCCGACCAGGCCTTCGTTGACCCGCAAGCGCGTGGTGTGAACGGCGCCGGGATTGAGGCCCTGGCTGGCGAACAGCTCCAGGACTTGGCCGGCGCGCAGCAGGTAGCAGGAGCAGACCTCGGCCACCATGTCGGCGGCGATCAGCCGCACCACCGCATCGAGACGGGCCTGGGCGGCACCGCCGCCCGCCATCACGTCGCGCAGCCGCCGCAGCAGCCGCCGGGGACCGCTGAGCGCCACGGCCATGATCCTAGGCGACCCGTTCGCGGCGAGCGAGGGCGCTGGCCGCCTGAGCCACGAGCTCGGCAATGATCTCGGACAAGGGTTGCTCGGCGCGCACCATGCCGACGCTTTGGCCGGCCATGACCGAGCCGTTTTCGACATCGCCGTCGATCACCGCCCGGCGCAGGGCGCCGACCCAGAAATGCTCGATCTCGAGCTGGGCGGCCTTCTGGTCGAGCTCGCCGCTCTCGACCCGGGCGATGACCTGGCGCTGTACCTCGAGAAAGCGCTCGCTTGCGGCATTGGCCAGGGCGCGCACGGGAATCACCGGAAAGCGCGGATCGAGCTGGGGCGAGACCTGGGCATCGCGCGCCTGGGCACGCAGAAAGCGCTTCTTGAAATCGGCATGGGCAATCGATTCCTCGGCACAGACGAAGCGCGTGCCGAGCTGGCAACCGCTAGCGCCCATTTCGAGATAGGCCGCCACCGCCTCGCCATGGCCGATGCCACCGGCGACGAACACCGGCACGTCATCGATCTGGGGCAGGATCTCCTGCGCCAGCACGCTGGTCGAGACCGGACCGATATGCCCGCCTGCCTCCATGCCCTCGATGATCAGGGCATCGGCGCCCGAGCGCACCAGCTTGCGCGCAAAGGCAAGGGCAGGCGCGAAACACATCACCCTGGCGCCGCCATCCTTGATGCGGGCGATCTGGGCGGCCCGTGGCAGGCCGCCGGCAAGCACCACATGGCTCACCTTCTCGGCCAGGCAGACATCGATCAAGCCGTCGAGCTCCGGATGCATGGTGATCAGATTGACGCCGAAGGGGCAGTCGGTCAGCGCCGCGGTGGCCTTGATCTCGGCCCGCAGCAGGTCCGGATCCATGGAGCCGCAGGCGATGACCCCGAAGCCGCCGGCGTTCGAGATGGCGGAAACCAGGTGGCGTTCGGAAACCCACGACATGGCACCGCCAAGGATGGCGGTGGGCGCACCGAGGAAATCGCTACCGCGTGCCCACAGGCGATGCAGCAGCGCTTCGCCGTCGGTGGCGTCAGTCGGCGTCGAGTCCATAGGCGGCATGCAGCGACCTCAGGGCCAGTTCCGTGTACTCCTCAGCGATCAGCACGCTGATCTTGATTTCCGAGGTGGAGATCACCTGGATGTTGATGCCCTTTTCGGACAGGGTCTCGAACATGGTCCGCGCGACACCGGCGTGGGTGCGCATGCCGACGCCGATCACCGACACCTTGACCACGTCCGAATCCGACAGCACCTCCTCGAAGCCGAGCCCTTCGCGCTCCTCGCTGAGCACCACCAGGGCACGCTCGAGATCGGCGGTGCCGACAGTGAAGGTGATATCGGCGCTCTTGCCGTCATGGGACGCGCTTTGCACGATCATGTCGACATTGACGCCGGCACCGGCCAGGGGGCCGAATACCATCGCCGCCAGGCCGGGGCGGTCGGCGATTCCGGTCAGCGTCACCTTGGCCTCGTTACGGCTATAGGCGATACCGCTGACGATGTCCTTTTCCACGATCTGATCCTCGTCCACCAGCAGAGTGCCCGGCAGGTCCTCGAAGCTCGACAGCACCTGCAGCGTGACGCGGTGGCGCATGGCCAGCTCTACGGCCCGCGTCTGCAGCACCTTGGCGCCCAGCGAGGCCATCTCGAGCATCTCCTCATAGGCAATATTATCAAGCTTGCGGGCCTTCGCAACGATGCGGGGATCGCTGGTATAGACCCCGTCCACATCGGTAAATATGTCGCAACGCTCGGCGCCCAGCGCCGCCGCGAGGGCCACGGCCGAAGCGTCGGTGCCGCCGCGGCCTAGCGTGGTCAGGCGATTGCGCTCGCTGATGCCCTGGAAGCCGGCGACCACTGCCACCTCGCCGGAATCGATGCGGGCGCCGATCTCGCCGGTCTCGATGTGCTCGATATGCGCCCCGCCGTGCAAGTCGTCGGTGCGGATCGGCAACTGCCAGGCCAGCCAGGAGCGTGCCGGTATGCCAAGTTCCTGCAAGGCCAAAGCCATCAGGCCGCAGGTCACCTGCTCGCCGCTCGAGACCACCACGTCATATTCGCGGACATCGTGCAGGGGCGCGATGTCGGCGCACCACTCGACCAGGCGATTTGTCGAGCCGGCCATGGCGGAAACCGCCACGGCGAGGCGCTCGCCGCGGTCATAGGCAGCCTTGACGCGCGTTGCGGCATTGCGGATGCGCTCGATGTCGCCGACCGAGGTACCGCCGAATTTTTGTACGACACGTGTCATGATCGCTATCGTCGTTCGCGGGATTGCGCAACAATTCGCCCCCACGGTTGCACGCGGGGGCGGCCCTTCATACGTTCCCCCAAGGAACCTCGCAAGCCGGGAAACGCGGATGACCGACAGCCACGCCACGATCGATGCCGACGAGGTTGCCCGCTTTGCCGCTCTCGCCGAGACCTGGTGGGACGAAAGCGGCCCCATGGCGCCGCTGCATGCGCTCAATCCCCTGCGTATCGCCTTCATCCGCGATGCCCTGGTGAGCGATGCCGCCGGGCGGCGGCCGCTCGACGGCATGCGCATTCTCGATGTCGGCTGCGGCGGCGGTCTGCTTTGCGAGCCCCTGGCGCGCCTCGGGGCCGAGGTCACCGGCCTCGATGCCGCGGCAAAGAGCATCGCCATCGCACGCGCTCATGCGGCCGATGCCGGGCTCGATATCACCTATCGCTGCGGCGATGTCGCCGAGTTCGAGGGCGAGACCTTCGATGCCGTCTTGGCGATGGAGGTGGTCGAGCACGTGGCCGACCTGTCCGTTTTCGTCGCTGCCGCTGCGGCCTGCGTCGCCCCGGGCGGCATTCTCGCCATGGCCACCCTCAACCGTACCCTGAAAGCCCTGGCGCTTGCCGTGGTGGGCGCCGAATACGTGCTCGGCTGGCTGCCGCGGGGCACCCATGACTGGCGTAAGTTCGTGCGCCCGTCCGAGCTGATCGGCCTGACCTCGAGCGCCGGGCTGCAGGTCGAGCGCGTCACGGGCGCGGCCTATAACCCGCTATCCGGCTCGTGGCGGCTGTCGCGCGACCTCGGCGTCAATTACATGCTGGCGGCCAGGCGCCCGACATCCTCGGCATCGGCATAGACCGGAAAGCTGGCCCGCACCCACGGCGCGCCGGCGATCGTATTTACCGTGACGACGATACCGTGGTCGTGCCGCAGCCTGCGGCGCAGGTCATGGGCGGCTTCGTCCACGGGCGCCCGCACGGCGACCATGGCGGCGGTCATTTCGGGCGGGGCCAGGGTCTCGGTGCCCCAGCGCGCAGCGAGTTCGTCGCCGGCAAAGGCGGCAAGGCCGGTCATATAGGCACGTGCCGCCGCCATATCGATGTTTCGCCAATACGCCAATGCCGCCGGCAGGGCCAGCCAGGCCGAGGCGTCGCGCGTGCCGGTCCAGTCGAAAGCCTCCGGGAAGCCGCGCTCGCGCTCGGCCGCGAAGACGGCGGGGCGCAGGGATTGGCGATGCGCCTCGGCGGCCCAGACGAAGGCCGTGCCCTTGGGCGCGCAAAGCCATTTGTGGCCGCTGCCGACATACCAGTCGGCGCCGAGGGCCGCGAGGTCGAGGGGCAGCATGCCGGGCCCGTGAGCGCCGTCGACCAGCACCGGCACGCTGCGCTCATGGCAGGCCGCACATATCTCCTCGACAGGCAGCACGACGCCACCGGGCGAGGTGACATGGGCGGTGACGGCGAGCGCGGTATCCGGCGTCAGCGCTTCGGCAAGGCTATCGGGTGCCAAGGCCGGCACGGTCGCGACGTTGGCGCCGACGCCGCTCAGGGCCTGACGCAATCCAGCATGCATGAGGTCCGTCGCCACCACCCGGCGTCCGGCCAGGTCTTGGCTGTGCAGCACCGCATTGAGCCCGTCCGTGCTGTTGCCGACCAGCGCGAGGGCGTCGGCATCCGTGCCGAGATAAGCGGCGAGATCGGCGCGCACCTCGGCGACCGCCGCCATCGCGGTCTCGGTCATGAAACCGGCCGGATCGCCCTCCAGGCGTTCGCGCCATGCGGCCTGAGCATCCAGCGCCACACCAAGCGCGGCGCCAAAGGCGCCATGGTCGAGATGGGTCAGGGCGGGGTCGAGCCGCCAGTCGCCGCGCAGCGAGCGGCCGAAGCCGGCCTTCAACTGTCGTGGCGCGGCAGCCAGGGGATCGTTGCCACGGGAACGCCCTCTTCCTTCAGGGCCTTGGCCTCGTCCTGGGTGGCGGCGCCATGGATGTTGCGCGCCTCGGTCTCGCCGTAGTGGATCTTGCGCGCTTCCTCGGGAAAGTCCGCGCCGACATGCTCGCTGTTCTTCTCCACCGCATCGCGGAACTCACGCAGCTTCGAGAAGACTTCGGCCTGCATGTCGGGCGATGGGCTGTCGCTGTCGCCGCCATTGCCGGAACGGCCGATGGCCGGCGCCATGGGTGCCTTGGCGACCTCGGTCTCGCCACAGACCGGGCAGACGATCTCGCCCGCGGCAGCCTGTTGGTCGAAGGCGGCGCTGTCGCGGAACCAGCCTTCGAAGACATGCGCCTTGGCGCATTTGACGTCATAGACGATCATGCTTCGCCCGTCGCTCATGGCCGCATGCGCGGCTTTCCCAACGTTAGATGACATGCCTATGCCCGCAGAACAAGCCGCACCGTCGCCCTGGGTTGTCCGATTCGCGCCATTTGTGGCGCCCGGCGGGCCCGTTCTCGACCTCGCCGCCGGCGGCGGACGCCACACGCGGCTGTTCCTGGAGCGCGGCCATGCGGTCACGGCGATCGACCGCGACACCTCGCGCGTCGCGGCGCGAGCGACCATCGTGACCGCCGATCTCGAAGCCGATCCCTGGCCGCTGGGGGAGGCGCGCTTCGCCGGCATCGTCGTCACGAATTACCTGTACCGGCCGCTTTTTCCGGCGATTCTCGCGGCTCTGGCGCCTGACGGCGTGCTGATCTACGAGACATTCGCCAGCGGCAACGCGCGTTTCGGCCGCCCCAGCAACCCGGATTTCCTGCTGCGCCACGGCGAGTTGCTGGCGGTCGCGGCGGCGGGCGGCCTGCATGTGCTGGCGTACGAAGACCTGGAAGTGAGCGAGCCCAAGCCCGCCTGCGTGCAGCGGCTTTGCGCGACACGGCTTTCGCGCTAGGTTTCCGGCCATGAAACAGACGGATTTCGACGCCATCGTCGTCGGCGCCGGCTTTGCCGGGCTCTACATGCTGCACCGCCTGCGCGGTCAGGGCTTGCGCGTGCGCGTGATCGAGGCCGCCGGCGATGTCGGCGGCACCTGGTACTGGAACCGCTATCCCGGCGCCCGCTGCGATGTCGAGAGCATGCAGTACTCCTATCAGTTCTCCGACGAGCTGCAGCAGGACTGGGACTGGACCGAGCGCTACGCCACCCAGCCCGAGATTCTGCGCTATGCCCAGCATGTCGCCGACCGCTTCAATTTGCGCCGGGACATCAGCTTCGACACGCGGGTCACGAGCGCGACTTTCGATGATGCCGACGCGCTTTGGCGCTTGCGCACCGACACGGGCGAGGCGCTCTCGGCGCGCTTCTGCATCATGGCGACGGGCTGCCTCTCCGTGCCCAGCATGCCCGACATCGATGGCGTCGACAGCTTCGCGGGCGAGACCTACCACACCGGCCTCTGGCCCCATGAAGAGGTCGACTTCAGCGGCCAGCGTGTCGGTGTCATCGGCACCGGCTCGTCGGGCATCCAGGCGATCCCCATTATCGCCGAGCAGGCCGAGCATCTGTTCGTCTTCCAACGGTCGGCGCACTACACGGTGCCGGCGCACAATGCGCCGCTCGCACCCGAAGCGCAGCGCGACGTCAAGGCCCATTATGGCGAGATACGCCAGCGCGCCCGCAGCCTGCCGAGCGGCGTCATGTTCCCGCTCAACGACGCCTCGGCCATGGCGGCCAGCGCCGAGGACCGTGAGCGGGAATACGAGGGTCGCTGGCAGGTAGGCGGCGTCGGCTTTCTCGGCGCCTTCAGCGATTTGATGTTCGATGCCGAGGCCAACGAGACGGCGGCATCGTTCGTGCGCGAAAAGGTGCGCGAGACCGTGCGCGACTCCGTGACCGCGGAACTGCTCATGCCCACTGGCGTGATCGGCTGCCGGCGGCTTTGCGTCGATACCGGCTTTCACGCCACCTTCAACCGCGACACGGTCGATCTCGTGAATGTTCGTGAGACACCGATCGAGCGCATCTCTGCCGAGGGCGTGGTGGTCGGCGGCGAGACGTATGCGCTCGACGCCATCGTCTTCGCCACGGGCTTCGATGCCATGACCGGTGCCCTGCTAAAGGTCGATATTCGCGGCAATGGCGGGCGCGCCTTGCGCGACAAATGGGCCGAGGGCCCGCGTGCCTATCTCGGCCTGACCCTGGCCGGCTTTCCCAACCTCTTCACCATCACCGGACCCGGCAGCCCGTCGGTCTTCACCAACATGATCCCCTCCATCGAGCAGCATGTGGAATGGATCGCCGACTGCATCGCGCATATGGGCGAGAACGGCCTCGCCCGCATCGAGGCCACTCAGGACGCGGAAGACGCCTGGATCGGCCACGTGGCGGATGTCGCCGACCACCACCTGCGCGCCTCCTGCGGCTCCTGGTATGTCGGCGCCAACATCCCCGGCAAGCCGCGCATCTTCATGCCCTATATCGGCGGCTTCCCGACCTATGTGCAGAAATGCGAGGAAATTGTCGCGGCGGGCTATCGAGGCTTCGCGCTCAGCGCCTAGCCCGGCTTGCGGAAGCGCAGCGTCATGCGGTCGGATTCGCCGATCGCCAGATAGGTCTCGCGGCTCTCGCGGCCCTGGCCGTTGCTAGGCGGCAGGCGCCAGACGCGGTCTTCTTCCGTGGGCCTGTCGAGGGGGTTGGCGTTGAGCTCGGAGCTTTCCTCCAGCACCAGCCCAGCGCCCGCAAAGGCTTCGACCACACGCGACGTCTTGAGGTAGCCGTTATCGCCATTGGCCCACGCGTCCGACGCGCTTTCCGGCGCCCGGTGTTGCACGATGCCGACAACGCCGCCCGGCTTGAGCAGGTCGCGCGCTTCCGCGGCCGCGCGGTCGAGGATCGCCGGGTCGTAGCGGTTGAGGTGGTGCAGCGAGCGAATGAAAAGCACCTGGTCGAAGGTGCCGTAGAGCGCCTCGGGCGCCTCGGTGATGATGAGCGTGTCTATCATCGGTGGCGCCTCGGCATAGGCTGCGGCCTGGGGCGGGAAGGTCTCGGGCCAGGCTTTCATCCTCTCGCCCAGGCTCGCCCAGCGCTCCTCGCCGAAAATCCGCCTGAGCATGTCGAGGGTGTAATTGGCGCCGTAGAGCACGCCTTTCGGCCCGAGATAGGGCACCAGGATCTTGGTGTACCAGGCGCGCCGGCCGGGCAGGGTCTCGACCACGGCCATGCCGGGCGCGAGCCCGAAGAAGGCCATGGTCTCGGTCGGGTGGCGATACTGGTCGCGCGCCATGTCCTCGGCCGGGCGTGCCTCGAGGATAGCCTGCAAGCCGTCATCGGCCTTGGCGCCGAGGGCCGCAACCAGCAATGTGGCAAGAATTACGAGCGTCCGCATGCTTCCATCTCCGCGGCTATGGCAGCGACGGTGCGACGCAAGCCATCGATCAGGGGGGTCTCGCCGTGGGCTGCAAAAGCATCGCAAAGCGAGCGGTAATACCAAAGCACCTCTTCGCCGCCCGCGTTGAAGCGGTCCCACAGGGCCGGGCCGTGCACGCGCAGGTCGGCCAGGATGGCGCGGGCGTTGTGCAGCTTGTCGGCGGCCGAGACCAGGCGTGCGCCCTCGCTCTTGGTCGCGATGGCGGCGATATAGGACTCCTTGCGTGCCTTCCAGGGCGGCTTGGGAGTCTCGAAGGTGTCGGAACAGGCGGCCACGATGTCGGCCACCGCGTCGCCGTAACGGGTGCGGATCTCGGCCAGGGTGGCCTCGCCGCCGCGGTCCTCGGGGCCGTCGTGCAACAGCGCGGCAATGGCTTCGGTTTCGCCGCCGCCATGTTCCAGCACCAGGCCGCAGACGGCCAGCAGATGGGAGACGTAAGGAATCTCCGTGCCCTTGCGGGTTTGGCCGTCGTGCAATTCGGTCGCATAAGCCAGGGCATCGGCGAACTGGCCGGACAGTGCGCTCATGCCAGCGCCTCGGACTGGGCGTCGGCACCCATCAGGGTCCTGAGCTTGGCGATCGCGCGGCTTTCGATCTGGCGCACCCGCTCCTTGGAGATGCCGAGCTCGCGGCCCACCGCTTCGAGGGTGACAGCGACGTCCGACAGATGGCGCCGCGTGATGATCAGGCGCTCGCGGTCCTTGAGCTGGGCCAGGGCGGCGCTCAACAGCCGCCGCCGGTGGCGGCCTTCGTCGCGGGCGATCACCGTCTCTTCCGGATCGGGGGCGATATCGGCAAGGCTATCGAGGGCGCTTTCGCCGCCGCCCTCACGCGTCACGTCGAGGGAGCTGTCCGGCCCGCGCAGGCGCTCGGCCATGCGCCGGACGTCTCGTTCGGGCTGGTCGAGGGCACGGGCGATGCGCCCTATCGCCCCTTCGCTGATGGCATCGCCCGTCTCGCTGAGCGCCGCGCCCATGCGGCGAATGTTGAAAAACAGCGACTTTTGCGCCGTCGACGTGCTGATCCGCACCAGCGACCAGGAGCGCAGCACATGCTCCTGGATGGCGGCCTTGATCCAGAGCTTGGCGTAGGTCGAGAGCCTGGCGTCGTGATCGGGATTGAAGCGGTGCAGGGCCTTGATCAGCCCGATGCAGCCTTCCTGGATGAGATCGCCCCGCGCCAAGCCCGGCGCGCGGTAACGCTCGGCGATCTTGATCACCAGCCTGAGATGGCTGGCAACAAGGCGTTGCGTGGCCTCGCGGTCGCCGCCTGCGGCACGCCGCGCCAGCGCGCGCTCTTCCTCGCGCGACAGCATGGGATGACGCCGCGCGGCGCGGATCAGGGCACCGACGGCATCGCGGGCAAGTCTCTCACTCATGAAAACAAGCATTGCAGGCGCCCCGGCCAAGTCAATATCCTATTGGCCTTCAATTGACAGGGGAGGTCGTTATGGCCCGAAAGACCGATATCCCCGGACGCGTGGTGGAGGCAGCCCTGGCGCTGGTGGCGAAGCGGAAGTGGTGCGACATCACGCTTGCCGATATCGCCGTCGAGGGCGACCTGACACTGGCGCAAGTGCTGGGCGCCGCCGGCGGCAAGACCGGGATTCTTTCCGAATTCGCCCGCCGCATCGATGCCGAGGTCGCCAAAGGCACCGATCTCGGCGATCTCGAACAGCCGGCGCGCGAGCGTCTGTTCGACGTCATGATGCGCCGTTTCGACGCCATGGGCGGCGATCGCGAGGGCTTACGCGGCATAGTCGCCGGCCTGCGCTGCGATCCCGTGGCCACGGCTTGCGCCGCGCCGCTCACCCTGCGCTCGATGGCGGCGATGCTCGAATGCGCCGGCATCAACAGCGGCGGCGTCTTCGGCCTGGTGCGCGCCAAGGGCCTAGTGGCGATCTATCTCGCCACCCTCAAGGTCTGGCTCGACGACGAGAGCGAGGACCTAGGCCCGACCATGGCGGCGCTCGACAAGCGCCTGGCCGGCGCCGAGCGGCTGATACAGCGCTGTTGTCCGAAACCCCGCGAGCCCGCCGCCGCGGCATGAGCGACGAGAAGGATTGGGCGCGCGTGCTCAGCGATCAGGCCATGGCGGGCGGCGAAGGCGCGCCGCCCGTGCGCCAGGCCATCGACGCCATCCTGGCGGCAACGCCCGAAACCGCGCCGGTCCAGCTCGAGACGGCACGTGCCGCTTTTGCCGTGGCGCTGGAGGCGCTGCGCCGTCAGGCCGGCTGAACAGGGCTCTCCCACACCTTCTCCGGCAGCGGCAGGCCAATGAGCGACGCTGCGTCGAGCGGGCGGTCGGGGGCGATGGCGAGGCTTTCCAGCATCATCGCCAATTGCCGCGTGTGCTGGGCGGAGTGCCAGGTGGTGCGCTCCAGCACCACGTGCAGGCTGTGCTCGCCGAAATAGGTGGCGAGGGGGCGGGCGCCGTCGCAGCCGGGCTCGGCGTTCCACCAGGTGTCGATGCGCCCTGCGACATCGGCGCCGTAGGCCGCGATATCGGCCATCGATGCCAGGCGATCCGGCGCCGGCTCGTCGAGGGCCTCGTAGGTCAGCTCGGCACCCGCCTGGCAGGCGAGAAAGACTTCGGGGATCTGGAAGATGTGATAGGCAAGGCCGTGCAGGCTGCGATCGCGCCCGGGCAGGCTGTAGTCGCGCCTGTCCTCGGGCACCTGTGCGGTCAGCCGGCAGGCGGTCTCCAGGATCAGCGCGAGACGCGCCACCAGCGCTGCCGGCGCGAGCTTGGGCCCGGCGGCTTCGTCGAGGCCGAGAAAGTCGCTGACCGCGCCGAGCACCTGGGCGAAGACATACCGCTCGCCCCGCGCCACCACCGGCACGCTGCGCAGGCCGAGGCGCGCCAGCTCGTCCCAGCCCGCGGCGTCGGCGGCGACATTGACCGAGACGAAATCGATGCCGTTGGCGCCAAGGTACTCCTTCACCCGCAGGCAGCTGGTGCAGCCCGGTTGCCAGTAGACCCTGACGGGCTCGGCCATCGCCCTTGCTAGATATCGCCGGCGGAGATCGTCGAGCCGCCGTCGATGATGATGGTCTGGCCGGTGACGAAGCTGCCCGCCTTCGAGGCCAGGAACACCGCGGCGCCCGCCACTTCCTCGGGCTCGCCGATGCGCTTGAGCGGATAGTTGGACGTGGCGCGGGCATAGGTCTTGGGGTTTTCCCACAGCGCACGGGCGAAATCGGTGCGGATGATCGCCGGGTTGATGCAATTGGTGCGCACGTTCTGCGGCCCCCATTCGACCGCCAGGTTGCGCGCGAGCGATGCATCGGCCGCCTTGGACAGGCCATAGGCGCCAAGCACCCCTGAGCCGATGAAGGCAGCGACCGAGGAGACAATGATGACCGTTCCGCCGCCGCGCTCGGTCATTTGCGGGATCGCCATGTTGCACAGCCAAACATTGCTGCGCACATTCGAGTTCATGATCTTGTCGTAGGCTTCGTCGCTGATGCCGCTGAGCGGCCCGTAATAGGGATTGACCGCGGCATTGCAGACGAGGCTATCGATCTTGCCCCATTTCTCGAGGGTGCCGTCGACCAGGGCCTGCAGCTGGTCCTTGTGTGAGATGTTGCAGGGGATGGCGATGGCCTCGCCGCCACCGTCGTTGATCTCCGCCGCCACCACGTCGCAGACATCGGCCTTGCGGCTGGAGATCACCACCTTGGCGCCCGCACTGGCCATGGCTTCGGCGATCGCCTTGCCGATACCGCGGGTCGAGCCGGTGATGACGGCGACCTGGCCGGACATGTCGAAAAGCTCAGCTGTGTTTATCATTGGATTTCCTTGCCTAACTTACGGATGCTGTCGCGAAGCGGTCCAGGTGGTGGTCGGTGTTGCCGAAGGCGGCGTCGATCATGCTCACGCGCTTGAAGTAGTGGCCGACCTTGAGCTCGTCGGTCATGCCCATGCCGCCATGCATCTGGATGGCTTCCTGGCCGACGTGGCGGCCGCGGGTGCCGATGCCGACCTTGGCGGCGGAGACCGCGCGCGCCCGCGCGCCCGCATCCTGGTCGAGCGACAGCGACGCCATCAGGGTCAGGGAGCGCGCCTCCTCGCAGCTGCCCATCATCTCGACCGAGCGGTGCTGGAGGACCTGGAACTTGCCGATCGGCACGCCGAACTGCTTGCGGGTCTGCAGGTATTCGAGTGTGGCTTCGCGCAGCACGTCCATGGCGCCGACGGCCTCGGCGCAAACGGCTGCCGTGGCACGGTCGATCACCGACTCGATGACGGGCAGTCCGCCGCCGTCTTCGCCGAGCAGCTCGCCTTGCACGTTGTCGAGCGTCACCTCGGCCGCGCGCAGGCCGTCGATGGTGCGATAGGGGCGCAAGGACAGACCCTCGGCATCGCCCGCCACGATGTAGAGCGAGATGCCGGCATCGCTCCTGGCCGAGACGACCATCTTGTCGGCTGCGGCGGCGCCATGCACCACGGCCTTGCTCCCCGTCAGGCGCCCGCCGTCCGCGCGGGTCTCGACATGAGACAAATCGTAACGCGCGCGGGGCTCGCCATGGGCGAAGGCCCACAGCGCCTCGCCGGCGATGATCTCGCCGAGCAGCTCGTCCTTCTGCGCCGCGGAACCGGCTTCGGCGATGGCGCGCCCGGCGAGGATGACCGTCGGCAGGTAGGGCTCGAGCGCCAGCGCGCGGCCGAACTGCTCCATGGCGATCATCACCTCGACCGGGCCGCCGCCGATGCCGCCGTCGTCTTCCGCGAAAGGCATCCCCAGCAGGCCCATCTCGGCATGGCTCTTCCAGATCTCGCGGCTGAAGCCGTCTTCGGACTCGACCAGCTTGCGCCGGGTGTCGAAGTCGTATTCGTTGCGCACGAAGCGCTCCAGCGTGTCCTTGAGGAGCTGCTGGTCCTCGCTCAGTCTCAGGTCCATGAAGTGCTGCTCCTACAGACCGAGAACCATCTTGGCGATGATCCCCTTCTGGATTTCGTTCGAGCCGCCATAGATCGAGGCCTTGCGCCAGTTGAAATAGCGCGGCGCCACGGCGGCGGCATAGTCGGGGCCGATGGGCTCCTCGTTCCAGCCGCTTTCGAGGGCTTCGGGAACGAAAGGTTGGGCATAGGTTCCGACCGCCTCGAGGGTCAGCTCGGTGAGGCGCTGCTGCACCTCAGTGCCTTGAATTTTCAGCAGATTCGCCTCCGGCCCCGGCTGCGTGCCGGCCTCCTCGCTGGACAAGGTGCGCAGCTCGGTGAATTCGAGCGCCATCAGGCGTATCTCCAGGTCTGCAACCTTATCGCGAAACCGCACGTCTTCCAACAACGGCGCGCCGTTGGACTGCTCGGCCCGGGCGATCGCCTTGAGCTTGGCCAGGCGGTTCTTCGAGCGTCCGACATCGGCAATGCCGGCGCGTTCGTGGCTGAGCAGGAACTTGGCGTAGGTCCAGCCCTTGTTCTCCTCGCCGATCATATTCTCCACCGGCACCCGCACGTCGTCGAAGAAGACGTCGTTGACCTCGTGGCCGCCATCCATGGTGATGATCGGGCGCACCGTGATGCCGGGATCGTCCATGTCGATGAGCAGGAACGAGATGCCCTCCTGGGGCTTGCACTCGGTGTCGGTGCGCACCAGGCAGAAGATGTGGTCGGCCCAATGGGCTGTGGTGGTCCAGGTCTTCTGGCCGTTGACCACGTAGTGGTCGCCGTCGCGCACGGCGCGGGTGCGCAAATTGGCGAGATCGGAGCCGGCGCCGGGCTCGGAATAGCCTTGGCACCAGAAATGCTCGCCGCTGAGAATTTTGGGCAGGTAGAAGTCCTTCTGGGTCTGGTTGCCGAAGGTGTAGATCACCGGCCCGACCATGCTGACGCCGAAGGGCATGATGCGCGGGGCGTCGGCGGCGGCGCATTCCTCGCCGAAGATATAGCGCTGGATCGGCGTCCAGCCGGTGCCGCCATATTTCGCGGGCCAGCCCGGGGCGACCCAGCCCTTGTCGTAGAGCACGCCGTGCCAGCGCACGAAGTCGTCCCGCGACAGGCCGATATCGTTCTCGCACTTCTCGCGGATATCGGCGGGCAGGCTGGTTTCGACGAAATCCCGGACTTCGTCGCGAAACGCCGTCTCGGCGCTGCTGAATTCGATCTCCATGGCGGCTGGCCCCCTGGCAAGGTTTCTGACGCGGCGCGCATTATAGGGGGAAATGCGGGCAGGGAAACCGGCTGCGCGAGAGCCGCCCATGCACGGCGTGTAGGGCTGGGCCATCCGGCGCGGCGCAAACGCGAGTCTCCTTGGTCGACACGTCCGCACCGTCGCAGCTTTCACGGTCACGCGCCTTCATGGCCGGTTGGGCTGCACCATCGCGGACCCCGTCATCCTAGTGGTCCAAATCTGACCTATGGGCGGTCGTCCACGCCCACCGGCGTCGTTGCGCGGTCCTTGCGATGGACCCGCATCGCGGCGCACCGCGCGCCTAACCGGTGGGCGCGGATGACCGTCCTATGGGTATCATATGCCAGATTTGGACCACTAGCCCCGGCGCGTGACCGGCGCGATTACGGCCTCTGAGGAAGGGCTCGCGCTGGGTCACCTCACTCCAGACACCACAGCGCCTTGATCTCGCAGAGCGCGTCGGTCAGGGCCTTGTGCTCGGCATTGATGGCGGCCTTCTCCGCCGCGCCAATGGCTTGGATGATGTAGCCGTGGAGGCCGGGCTCGAGCACCCAGGGATAGGCCGGGTCGGCGAAGCGGCGGCCGCCGATGTCTTCCATGGTCACGCCCGGCGCGTAGAACATCAGGTGCGGATAGTTGAGCAGCCGCGCCTCGTCCGCATCGGCGGGCAGCGCCACCAGGATCGGCGACAGCATGGGCGCATAGCCGGCGCGGGCCGGCGCCTTGTATTTGCCGCTCTCATAATTACCGGCGATGGTATCGCGCAGCGCTTCCGCTGACAGCCCTTGCGCGCGCAAGGCCTCGAGCTCGAGGCGCACGGGCAGGATGGCTTCCGTGCCCGCCGCATCGAAGCAGATCGGCACCAGCAGGTCGTCGCGATAGACGCCGCGGCGCCAATTGGTCCTGCCGACCAGGCAGGCCGTGCCGTTGTCGCCCTCGCGCACGATGCGATAGCCGGAGGCCGGGTCGAGCACATGGACCGTCGCGCCGGCCCGCCAATGCTCAGGCGCCGCGCTCAAGGCCAGCGAGATTTCGAGATCTTCCGGCAAGGCCTGCAAAGGCCCTTCGTCGGCTGTGGCGCCGAAGGCGCAGACGCAAAATAGGGCCGCCGCAGTCAGGCACCTGGACATGAGAGACAACATGGTCCGTCCTCCTCTGGTTTCGTGGAGGTGAGAACTGGCGGGCAGGGTGACTCCGCGGGGTCAGGGAAGCAATGTTGACGGGGCGCAGGCGGGAGAGGTGCACGGGAATGTGATCAATGCGCTAGAATGAATGCCATGCCCCAACTCTACATCGATGCCGATGCCTGTCCCGTCAAAGCCGAAGCGATCCGCGTGGCGGAGCGTCACGGGATCGTCCTGCATATGGTCTCCAACAGCGGTTTCAACACCCGCGGCAATCCGCTGCTGCGCTCGGTCATGGTGGCCGACACCCCCGATGCGGCGGACGACTGGATCGCCGAACACGTGGCGGCGGGCGATATCGTGGTGACGGCGGATATTCCGTTGGCCGACCGTTGCCTCAAGGCCGGCGCGGCGGCGCTGGGGCCGACGGGGCGCACGTTCACGGCCGAGAATATCGGCCAGGCCCTGGCCACCCGCGAGCTGCTGGCGCATCTGCGCGAGACCGGCGAGAGCAAGGGCCACAACCCCAGTTTCACCAGCCAGGACCGCAACCGTTTCCTGCAGGCGCTTGAGGTGGCGGTGCAGGCTGCGGAAGGGTAATGCGCGCAAGAATGGGGTCAGGTCTTTCATTTTAGCATATAAGGATAGTCTAAATTGCTAAAATGAAAGACCTGACCCCATTATCCCGGATATGCGAAATCGCAACCATCGACCCATGGCGCGGGCCGTCCTTAGCTCCGCTTCTGCATGGCGAACAGTTGCCAGGGGTTGGCTTCGCTGTCGGGCTCGATGGTGATCTCGATCAGCGCCGGGGCGTTGCGCCCCAAGGCGTCTTCCAGTGCCGGGCGAAGCTCTTCTGGCGTATCGACGCGCTCGGCCTGCACGCCGAAACTCTCCGCCAGGGCCACGAAGTCCGGGTTTTCCAACTCGGAGGCGATCATGCGGCCCTGGAAGCGTATGCGCTGGTCGCGGCGGATATTGCCGTAAGCCCCGTTGTTGAAGACCAGCGCCACGACGCCGAGGCCGTGCTGCGCCGCGGTCGCCAGCTCCTGCACGCCGAACATGAAGCCGCCGTCGCCGGAGACCGAAATCACGGCGCGGTCCGGGTTGGCTGCCTTGACCCCCAGCGAGGTCGGATAGCCGAAGCCCAACGTGCCCTGATAGCCGGCGGTGATGTATTGCCGCGGCCCCGCCATGGGCAGGCCGTAATAGGAGGCGTAGCCGACCTGGCAAAGCTCCTCGACGAAAAAGCCGTCGGCGGGCATGACCTCGCGGATGACGTCGAGATAGCTCATTTGCGGCTGCAAGGCTTGCAGCCTCTGCCACGCTGTCTCCTTCGCAGCGACGGCAGCAGCCCGTCGGCCCGAGCCCGCGGGCCGCACGCGCTCGGCGAGCGCCGCCGTGGCCTCCGCCGCATCGGCCAGAATGCCGACCTGGGGCACCAGGCGCGCCAGCTCCGTCTTGTCGATGTCGATACGGATGAGCTGCGGCGGCGGGCGCACGTCGGTAATCGCGTTCATGAAGCCGCGCCAGCGCATGTAAGGCAGCTCGAGCCGCGTGCCGATACCGAGCAGCACGTCGGTGTCGTGCCACAGCTCCTGCGCCGCGAGCGCCGAGACGGCGAGCGCGTGGTGCTCGTCGATGACGCCGCGCCCGGCCCGGAACGAACCCACCGGCGCACCAAGCGCTTCCGCCAGTGCCAGCACCTCCGCCCCGGCATGGCGCGCGCCGCCACCGACCAGGATCAGCGGTGCGCGAGCGCCGTTGAGCAGTTCGGCCGCTTCGTCGAGGGCGAAAGTATCGGCCTGGGGCGGGCGGTCGGCGCCGGCAGGCGGCAGGAAGCGCACCTCCTCAGTCTCGCCCATGCGGTCCCAGCACATCTCCAGCGCCGCCGGGCCGGGGCGTCCCGAGAGCATGGCGCGGAAAGCGCCGTCGACCGCCGCCGGCGCGTCCTCGGTGCGCTCGATATGCGCTGCCCATTTGGTGATCGAGCGCAAGGTGGCAAGCTGATCGGGGATCTCGTGCAGATGGCCGCGGCCCGAGCCGAGGAAGGCCGAGGGCACCTGGCCGGTCACGCACAGCACCGGCTGGTTGGTGGCGTAGGCCGTGACCAGCGCAGCGCCCGTATTGAGCACGCCGGGCCCCGGCACCACCGAATAGGCGCTGGGCTTGCCGGTGGACTGGGCATGGCCGAAGGCCATATAGGCTGCCGCCTGCTCGTGGCGCGTGACCACGGTGCGGATCTTGTCCTTGGCGCCGTAGAGCGCGTCGAACAGCGGATAGGTCTGCACCCCTGGCACGCCGTAGAGCGTGTCGATGCCGTGATCGATAAGCGCGGCGACGATGGCCTCGCCGCCGGTCATGGTCTGTGCACTCATAGTTGCTGCCTCAAGAAATCGAGTACGCTGATGACGGCATATTGACGCACCCGCTCGCGGTCGCCCGGCAGGCGCACGCGGCGGCTTTCCGCGCCGCCGTTCTTCGCCAGGCCGAGATAGACCGTGCCCGGCTTCTCGCCGCTCGGGTGGCCGCGTTCGAAAATGCCGGTGGTTGCCAGGCCGATATCGGCGCCGAGGGTCTCGCGCACCGCCGCCGCCATGGCGCTGGCGGCTTCCGGGGTCGGCTCAGGCTTCGGCAGGCCGAGGGGCGGGCTGCCGTCGAGGGGGCTGACGACTGTGCCACGCAGCACCGCGTCGGCGCCGGGCACCAGGGCAAGGCGTGTGCCGGCAATGCCGCCGGTAACCCCCTCGGCCACGGCAAGCGTCAGGCCTTTTTCGCGCAAGGCATCGACGACGACCGATTCCATGGTCTCGTCGTCGGTGCCGAAGATGATCGGCCCCAGCATGTCGCGCAGGCGCGCTTCTTCCTCCGCCAGCACCGCTTCGGCAGCGGCCTCGTCGACGGCCTTGGCGGTGATGCGTACCTTGATGCCTTCGATGCCGCTGGCCTGGAAGGCAAGGGTTGGCGAGCCCAGCTTGTCGAGCTCCGCGATGCGCTCGGCCAGAACCTCGGCCAAACCGGATTCGGTCTGGCCCCAGGTGCGCACCACGCGGCTGCGGATCACCGCCGTCACCCCGGCGCGGCGCTGCAGGTCGGGCAGGATGGTGCCTTCCATCATCATGCGCATCTCGAAGGGCACGCCCGGCACGGCATAGATCACCTTGTCGCCGACCGGGCAGACCAGCCCCGGCGCGGTACCCGGCATCTCGGGAATTGCGGAGGCCCCTTCCGGCATGTCGGCCTGGCGCAGATTGTTGGCCGCCATGGGCCGGCCGCGCGAGGCGAACAGATTGCGAATGTGCTCCGCCATGTCCTCGTCGCGCAGCAGCGACACGCCCATGATCTCGGCAATGGCCTCGCGGGTGATGTCGTCCTGGGTCGGGCCCAAGCCGCCGCAGGTGATCACCGCATCGGCCCGCGACAGGGCAAGGCGGATGGTCTCGACCATGCGCGCCTGGTTGTCGCCGACCTTGGTCTGGTAATGGGAATCGATTCCCGCCAGCGCCAGCCGGCCGCCGATCCACGACGAATTCGTATCGACGATCTGGCCGAGCAAAAGCTCCGTGCCGACCGCCACCACCTCGCAGCGCATGTTCCCTCCGCATCCGAACCCGAAAGCGCCGGCATCTTAGCGAGGCGTCGGCAAGTAAGCGAGCCATAGCCCTTTGCGGCGGTTTTTCGTAGCATGGACGAAAATCGAGTCTTGCCAATCCGGTCGTGCGCTTGCCAGGGAGGGCGATGATGGAGACCTATACACCGCAACCCATAGAGCCGGGCCAGCCGGCACCCGATTTCGATCTGCCGCTGGTGGACGCCGACGAGCGGGTGACGCTCGCTGAATTTCGCGGCGCAAAGCCGTTTCTGCTTGGTCTCTTTCGCGGCCTGGCATGCCCCTTTTGTCGCCGTCTGATGGCCACGACGAACAAGATGGCGGCGGCCTTGGATGAAGCAGGTGTGGCTGTTCTTGCCGTCACCGCCACACCTCTCGAGGCGGCCCGCCTGTACGCCCGATATCGCCCGGCGGGCTTGCCGCTAGCATCCGATCCCTGGTTCGGCATTCACAGATCCTATGGCGTTCCCATGTGCGAGATAACGAACGACAAGGAATCGCAATGGCCGCGCCGCATCAATCCGGCCGATGCCGAGAAGGTCCGCATCAATCCGTATGGAGAGCTGCCCGAGCCGCTGCCGCCGCTTGAAGCGGGCAAGATCATGAACAAGGCGGACGACTTCGCGGAAATCGAAACCGACGAGGAAAGGGCGCCGAGCGGCACCCTGGCCCTGTCGGGGTTCTTCCTCATGGATATCGATGGCATCGTGCGCTGGCGATTTGTCGAAGCCGTCGATAGCCTGTCCGACTATGGGATCCACCCCAACGAAGCCGACATCCTGCAAGCCGCTCACAGTCTGGCAGCCTAGAGCACGCCGGATCCGGGCCTGGATGAGGCGGCGTCAGGCGAATGCCGCTCTATCCAATCGACGCAAGACGAGCTTCGCACAAGGGAGACCGAGAAGATGACGCGTTTCGGCTATTTCAGGCCCCGGCCATCGGATTTCGTGATTCGCGTGAAGAAGGGCGAGATCGTCAGCCAGAAGCGCGGCTTGGGGTTCTTCTGCCTGCCCTGGCATCAGTACTGCGTGATCCCCTCCGAGGTCAGCACCATCGTCTTCTCGGCCGACCAGATCACCAAGGAGAACCAGGGTATCCAGGTCGACGGCTTTGCCATCTGGAAGATCACCGAGCCGGAAAAGACCTATCTGCACTTCGAATTCGATTACCGCGACGAAGCGATCGAGAAGATAAGCCAGTATTTGAAGGAGGTCGTGACCTCGGCGATTCGCCACCTGGTGGCATCGATGGAGATCGAGGAGGTCCTGCGCAAGCGCGGCACCATCATCCTCCAGCTCAAGGAGGAGCTCTCCTATATCGCCGAGAAATGGGGCCTGGAGATCGAAACCATCGAGATCAAGAACGTGCTCATCATGTCCGAGCAACTGTTCTCGAACATGCAGGCGACCCATCGCGACGCGGTGCGCCTGGAGAGCGAGCTCAGCTCTCTCAAGGTGGAGCAGGAGATCGCCGAGAAGCGGCTCGAGCAGCAGGAACAGATCGCCCTGCGGGAGCAGGAATTCCAGCACCGGGAGCTGGAGCGCAAGGCCGATACCGAGGCGCGATCGCTGGAGCAGAAAGCGCGTATCGCCCAGCTCAAGATGGAGCAGGACCTTGCCGCCTACGAGCAAAGCCAGGAGACGCACCGGCAACGCGCGGCGCTGGAGCTCGAGACCCTGGAGGCGGCCCGGCCGCTGGCCGCCGCGCGCGCCGCCATCGAGGTCGAGACCAAGCAGCACGAGATCGCCCTGGCGGAAGCCGACCTCAAGCTGGTCGCCGAGCGCATCGCGGCGACGAACAGCGAGGACGCGCTACACCTGCTCTACGGCAAGCTGCCCGAGATTGCCGCCGCCCTCGACATCAACGAGGTCAACCTGACGCCGGATACGCTCGACAAGCTGCTGCGCGGGCTGCTGGCCCCGGCGAAAGCGGAGTGACGCTGATACACCCTGGATTTCACATTCAAGTGCGCCAGCGGTTATGGTCTGTCGCCGACGAATTTTCTTGGTCGATGCCGCCGGGCAGGGTTTGGCGGAGCAGGCTTTTGCTGTTCTCGTTGGCTGTCAGGAGGATTTCGGCTTGCGGCCGCGCTTGGCGGGCCGCAAGCGGCGCCCGAGCCTGCGCTCGAGGAGGCTGAGCCAGGGCGCCTCGCCCAGCGCAGCCCGCAAGTCGTCGCCATCGCGCGGCACCAGCACCAGATGCACGTGATTCGGCATCAGGCAATAGGCCCAGACCACCGTGCCCGCCTTCTTCGCCGTCTCGGCGACCAGATCCTTGTAGAGAGCATAGTCGGCATCGTCGAAGAACACCGAATCGCCGCGATTCCCCCGCTGGGTGACATGATGCGGGGTGCCGGGAACAACGACGCGTGCAAGTCTGGCCATGGCGCAGCACGCGACAGGCCGGGAAAAAGTAAGTTGTTACCGGTAGTTACTATTCCGAGTAGTCAGGGGGAGCATTCGGGAACTTCAAACTCGGCGAGCAGAGAGACGATCCCGGCAGCCTGAAGCGAAGCCGCCGCCCGGCAAGCACTCAACATCGGCTCGTCAAATAATGGTTCGTAATTGACGTATGGCAAATCGAAATTGGCGCCGGGAATCAATTTTCGCAATTCGGCATAAGCGATGCTGCCCTCCGTGGTGTTGTTCGATAATGTTAGAGCGCAGGATAAGCCGCCCGGATGTGTCGAATCATTAGTCTCGAACCGCCACCTCCGAGGGGGCTCGATTTCGAAGGTAATTGTCACGTCAAGCTGTTCCCCGTATGCGGCTCGAACAAACGAGCGAGTGACACACGCAGCCTCGGCCGGCCCGTTCAATCCGGGCGCAGACGAGACACCAGGCCCCCCAGCAAGCGCCCTAGCGTTATAAGCGGTAGCTCTGTACATGTTTGCCAAGTCGGGACCGCGAACGAACTTGGATGTGTACCCCGGGCAAGGACATCCCACCTCCACGGCGACGACCGATGTCGCCGCGTCGCTGACACCGAAGCCGTCATCCTCTACCTCTACCGTTATGATGCGTGCCGCGGTCGTGTCGGGGGACGCCAGGGCGTTGTCGTAGACAACCTCCTGCAGAAGCTCTTCATACTGGGCCAAAAGCCCGTCACCGGTGATGGTCAATGATGCCGTGCCCTCGCCCGTGACCGCGCCGCCCACCAATCCAACGAGGAGATCATGGCCCGCAGGGGACAGGGACAAGGTCTCATCCGGATCATCGAGGGCATTCTTCAATGTAACGGTGGCGGATATGATCGTCTCGCCGTCGTCCTCGATCATGACATCGACGGCGATCGGGACCGCATCGCCGAACGAGACGAACGTGGCCGTGCTTCCAGTTTCCCCGGGACCATCGACGGCGTTTAAATCCAGCGTCGGCGGGTCGTTCGGCGATGGCTCGGCCAGACAAGGAAGCTCGTCAACGAGAGCGATATCTTCGAATTTTAATCTCACCTTCTCGCAGGCCTTGGCAGAGGCCTGGGGGTTGTCGCCGTCGCAATCCATGGCCTCGCAGTAGGCGTTGCAAAGCCCGAATTCCTCGCCCGAAAGAAATTCTTCCAAACACGCCGAGTCGTCGGCCATGCCCTGGGCCAAGGCCGGCGCGCCGGCCGTCACGACGATCCAGGCCAGCGTCGCGGCCATCGCCGCAAAAAACAGTTTCGCCAAATATTGGTGCATTTCGGCCTCCCTGTATCAAGTCCCCCACTCCGTTGGATGGGCCTTGCCGGGTGCCTTATTGCCGCCCATCAAACCACACTTCGCGCTCGGGCGCATAGTGCAGTTGGACTATTGGATTGACCGAATCCAAAGATTTATGGTGTCCCCATAAATTATGGCAAAAGCAAACTCTCGCCGAACCGGTCAGCCGCCGCCATGGAAATGGTCGTAGACGGTCTTCGCCACGGTCTTGCTGATGCCGTCGACCGTCTCCAGGTCGGCGAGGCCGGCCTCGGCCACACCCTTCGGTGAGCCGAAGCGGTGCAGCAGGGCGCGTTTGCGCTTGGGCCCGATGCCGGCGATCTGGTCGAGCTCGGAAGTGACCAGGGCCTTGGCGCGGCGCGCCCGGTGGCTGCCGATGGCGAAACGGTGGGCCTCGTCGCGCAGGCGCTGCAGGAAATAGCTCACCGGGCTGTTCGGCGGCACCAGGAAGGGCTGGCGCTCGGGCAGGTGGATGCGCTCGCGCCCGGCGTCGCGGTCGGGACCCTTGGCGATGGCCGCGACGCCGATGCCGCCTTCACCCACCGTCACGCCGAGGTCGGCGAAGATGGCCAGCGCGCTCGAGAGCTGCCCGGCGCCGCCGTCGAGCAGCACCAGGTCGGGCCATTGCCCGCCCTCGCCGTCCGGGTCTTCCTTGTTGAGGCGGGTGAAACGCCGGGTCAGCACCTCGCGCATCATGGCGTAGTCGTCGCCCGGCGCGAAGCCGTCGCCGGGGGCGCTGCCGTCGCCGGGGGCGCTGCCGTCCTCGCCACTGCCCTTGATGTTGAACTTGCGATAGGCGCCCTTGATGGGGCCCTCCGGCCCCGCCACGACCATGGCGCCGACGGCGCGGGTGCCGGAGATGTGGCTGTTGTCGTAGATCTCGATGCGCTGCGGCGCCGCTTCGAGAGCGAACATCTCGGCGACGCCTTCTAGCAGGCGGCGCTGGGTGGCGCTTTCCGCCAGGCGCCGGCTCAAGGCCTCGCGGGCGTTGGCCACGGCCTGGTCGACCAGGCGCCGCTTGTCGCCGCGCAGCGGCCGGCTCAGGCGCACCTTTCGCTCGGCCCGCAGGCTCAAGGCCTCGGCGATCAGCGCCTGGCCCTCGACCTGATGGCTGAGCAGAACCCGCGGCGGCGCCTCGCGGCCGTCGTAGAACTGGACGACGAAGGCGCCGAGCACCTTGGCGGCATCGTCGTCGCGGCCATGGCTCGGATAATGGGCACGGTTGCCGTAATTGCGCCCGCCGCGGAAGAAGAAGACCTGGATGCAGGTCTGGCCGCCATCTTGGTGCGCCGCGATGAGGTCGGCATCGCCCACCGCATCCACATTGATGCCCTGGTGAGCCTGAATGTGGGCCAGCGCCCGGATGCGGTCGCGCAGCACCGCCGCGGCCTCGAAGGCGAGATCGTCGCTCGCCGCCTGCATGCGCTCCGCCATGCGGCTCTGCACCTGCTGACTGCGCCCGGCCAGGAAGTCGCCTGCCTGGGCGACGATCTCTCCGTAGTCCTCGCCCGAGATCTCGCCGACACAGGGGCCGCTGCAACGCTTGATCTGATATTGCAGGCAGGGTCGGCTGCGGCTGTTGAAGACGCTGTCGGTGCAGGTACGAAGCGGAAAGGCCCGCTGCAGGGCGTTGAGGGTGCGGTTGACGGCGCCGGCCGAGGCGAAGGGACCGAAATAGCGCCCGGGGCGCGAGCGCGCGCCGCGGTGCTTCAAGAGATGCGGCCAATCGTCGTCGCCCGTGAGCAGAATATAGGGATGCGACTTGTCGTCGCGCAGCACGATGTTGTAGCGCGGCTTGAGGCGCTTGATGAGGTTGGCCTCGAGCAGCAGCGCCTCGGCCTCGGTATGGGTGGTGATGACCTCCAGCGAGGCGGTCGCGGCGATCATGCGGGCGATGCGCACCGATTGGCGCAACGGGTTGGCGTAGGAGGCCACGCGCTTGCGCAAAGCTCTTGCCTTGCCGACGTAGAGCACACTGCCCTTGGCGTCGAGCATGCGATAGACGCCGGGGCCCGGCGGCAGCCGACGCACGGTGTCGCGGATCACCTGGACGCCGCCCGAAAGTGAGCCTTGTTCGCGTGTCGCTGTGCTCGCCATGGCCGCACTATCCTCGCAGCCGCGGGCCGGGTCAATGTGGGGGAAAGCGAGGGAAACCAAGGCCTCGTCGCCAACCGGCGGCGCTATCCACCAAAGCTGTGGAAAACTCATTGAAGAACCCGGCTGTCGTTGTTGTGAAGCCAAGGTTTCGCTGCAATTGCTTCGAATTGCCCAAATTTTGGGCGAAAATCCTAAGCCATTGATATTTCATAATAAATTTAAGAGGGTCGTGATTACGCTAGAGGCCCGTTTCGGATCCGGGACGATTGCGCAGCGGCAATTATGACGCCAACTGCGCGCTGTGAACAAATTCGCGTGAGAACTCTCGCCCGAAAGGGCCGGAAATCATTCGCTAATCGGCGCACGACCGCTCTATTTCGATACCCACGACGGCATCGTCGCTCAACACGTCGAGCTTCTCTACCCGAACGTTTACACTCGCCACCCGCGAGTCGGCCAGGCACATATCGGCAACACGCTCGGCCAGGCTCTCGACCAGGTTGATATGCCCCTCGGCGACAATGGCGCGGATGCCGGCGATGACGTCGTCGTAGCTCACCACCTCGGCGATGCGGTCGCCATGGGCTGCGTCGGGCTCGGCGATGTCGAGGGTAACATCGAGCGCCACGCGCTGCGTGCGGCCGCGCTCATGCGCATGGATGCCGATGGCGCAGTCGATCACCAGCTTGCGCACGAAGAGCCGCCGCGAATGGGTCTTGGCCGTTGGCGTGGCGATGGGGTGGAGCTTGCTTTGGGGTGCCATCTATTCCAGATCCGCGTCGCTGGTGGGTGCGTTGCGCCAGCCCAGGTGCTGGCCGCTGTCGAGAGCGATCATTTGCCCTGTCAGGGACGGGGCGTCCAGGATAAAGCGCAAGGCCGCGCAAATCTCATCGACGGACACTGCGCGCGCGAGCGGTGTCGCGGCGACCTGTTTGGCGAAGGCGGCCTCGTCCTGGCGGGCGCTCGGCAGGGTCGGGCCGGGGCCGATGCCCATGACGCGGATGCGCGGCGCCAGCGCCATGGCGAGGGTTTGCGTGAGAGTCCAGAGCGCCGACTTGCTCAGCGTATAGGACAGGAAGTGGGGGGTCAGGTTGGCCACGCGCTGGTCGAGCATGTTGACGATCACGCCCTTGCGGCCGTCCGGCAACGCGGCAGCGAAGGCCTGGGAAAGCACCAGCGGCGCGCGCAGGTTGACCTCCATATGCGCGTCCCAGCTGGCGCGGCTGGCGCTGGCTGCCGAATCGTATTCGAAGGCCGAGGCGTTGTTGATCAGGCAGGTGACGGGGCCGAGTGCGGCGGCCGCCTCGACCAGGCCGGCGGTCTCGTGCTCGTCCGCGAGGTCGGCGGCGACGGCGCGCGCGCGGCCGCCCGCGGCCTCGATCTCCGCCACCACCTTGGCCGCGGCCTCGGCCGAGCGGCGGTAGTGCACGGCGACCGCATAGCCACGCTCAAAAGTTGCCATGGCAAGGGCTCTGCCGATGCGTTCGCCCGCCCCGGTGACCAGCGCCACCCCCTCACCCTCACCCCGATCTATCATTCTCGCCTCGCCAGCAGGCCCGCGGTCATGGCCGCCGTCAGCCACAGGGCCGCCAGCCACCAGGTCTGCCAGATGCCATAGGAAAAACTCGACAGCGCGACGGCGACCAGGATTGCCGCGGCCGCAGCCGCCCCCCCCAGGCGCTGCGGCAGGTCGCGCGCCAGGCCCAGCAGCAAACCGCCGCACAGCAGCGCGAGCAGCGCCGCGCCGGGCAGGCCGAGCTCGAGCCAGATCTGCAGCGGCGCATTGTGCGGGTGCAGCGGCAGGGCCTGCATCCTGCCATAGGTCTGGAAGGGCAGGGAAAGATCGAACTGGGTGATGTAGGTATCGCCGCCGGGGATCGAGCGCGAGGCGTCCAGCCCCCAGCCCATAAGGCGGCGCTCTTGGATGCGGTCCGAGACGAAGCGCCAGATGTAGATGCGGTGCACCGCGGTCGAGGAGACCTGGCTCGCCCAGTCATAGGCGACGTTGGGCGAGAGCACCGTGATCGGCAGCATGGGCGCCGCCATGGTGCCGAGCGCGACCACCAGGGCAAGGCCGCGGCCGACCAGCCATGGCGCCACCATGACGGCAGCGAAGACGCCCGCGCCAACTACGAAGGCTACCCCGGCAGAATTCGATTCGAGCATCAGCAAGACGCCGATCAGGCCTGCGACGAGGAGCGATGCGGCACCGCGGAGCACGCCTGTGCCGCTGTCGCGGGCGCGCTGCCAGAGCCAGGCCACGGCCGGCCAGATGATCAGTGCGATCACCGTCGCGCCGCGGTTCAGCGCCGCCATGCCGTAATAGGCGGGATCGTCGCGAATGGCCTTGCGCAGGGCGCCGTTGCCGTAGGCGTCGACAGCCATCACGGCGAGCGCGAGAGCAATACCGAAACAAAGCGCGGCGCCGACGCGGTCGCGCTGGCTGCGATCGAGCGCAAGCGTGCCCACGACCAGCAGAAGACCGACCGCAGTGATGAAGACCAGCTTCGGCAGGCGCGATATCACGAGATCGGGAAACGCGGCCCAGACGCCGGCGATGCCGGCCCAGGCGAGCATCGCCAGCATAACCAGAAAGGCCCAGCGCAGGGTGCGTGGCAGGCGCCGGTCCCCCGCCGCGTAGCCCGGCAGCGCCGCCAGTCCGGCAATCAGCGCCAGCGGCGCCAGCGCCTTGGGCGCCAGGACCGCGAGTGGCGCGAAGAGGAAGGCCGCCAAGACAAGGACGGCAGCGCCGATGCGAACGGCGGTACCGTTCACCGATGACCTCCACCCGCCCGCGCCGACCGTGAGCGCCCGCCCGAGCGCTGCCGCCGCGAACCGCTCATGGCGCTGGCCCGCCCGGCGGTGCTGCGGGCGATGCCTGAGAAGCCCTCGTTGAGGCCGAGGTCGCTGGCTTCGAGATGGCGGATCTGGTCGCGCAGCGCCGCCGCCTCCTCGAATTCCAGGTCGGCGGCGTGGGTGCGCATGCGCTTTTCCAGATCCTCGATGTGGGCCTTGAGATTGTGGCCGACCAGGTGCGGCGTCTTTTCGTCGCCGGTCTCCACGGTCACGTAGTCGGCCTCGTGCACGCCGCCGAGGATATCGCCGATATCCTTGCGCACCGATTCCGGCGTGATGCCGTTGGCGGCATTGAAGGCCTGCTGTTTCTCGCGCCGCCGGTTGGTCTCGTCTATGGCGACGGTCAGCGAGTCAGTCATCTTGTCGGCGTAGAGAATGCAGCGCCCGTCGATATTGCGCGCGGCGCGGCCGATGGTCTGGATGAGCGAGGTCTGGGAGCGCAGGAAGCCTTCCTTGTCGGCATCAAGAATGGCCACGAGCGCGCATTCGGGAATATCGAGGCCCTCGCGCAGCAGGTTGATGCCGACCAGCACGTCGAAGGCGCCGAGGCGCAGGTCGCGGATGATCTCGATACGCTCCAGGGTATCGATGTCGGAATGCAGATAGCGCACCTTGATGCCGGCCTCGCTGAGATATTCGGTGAGGTCCTCGGCCATGCGCTTGGTCAGGGTGGTGACCAGCACGCGCTGGCCTTGGCCCGTGGCGTCGCGGCACTCGCCAAGCAGATCGTCGACCTGGGAGGACGCCGGGCGCACCAGGCAGACCGGGTCGATGAGCCCGGTGGGCCGGATCACCTGTTCGGTGAAGACGCCCCCCGTGCGCTCCAGCTCCCACGGCCCGGGGGTGGCCGAGACGAAGACGGTCTGCGGCCGCATGGTCTCCCACTCCTCGAACTTGAGGGGGCGGTTGTCGATACAGGAGGGCAGGCGGAAGCCGTGCTCGGCAAGCGTCGATTTGCGGGCGAAGTCGCCGCGATACATGCCGCCGAGCTGGGGCACGGTGACGTGGCTCTCGTCGACCACCAGGAGCGCGTTCTCGGGAAGATATTCGAACAGCGTCGGCGGCGGCTCGCCGGGCTGGCGGCCGGTGAGATAGCGCGAATAGTTCTCGATGCCGGCACACGAGCCCGTGGTCTCGATCATCTCCAGATCGAAAGTGGTGCGCTGCTCGAGTCGTTGCGCTTCGAGCAGCTTGCCGAGGGCCTCGAGTTCCTTGAGGCGCACGCCGAGCTCCTGCCTGATGCCCTTGACGGCCTGCTGCACGGTGGGGCGCGGGATGACGTAATGGCTGTTGGCGTAGATGCGCACCTTGTCGAGGCGGCCTGTCTTCTCGCCGGTCAGGGGATCGAACTCGACGATCGATTCGATATCGTCGCCGAACAGGGACAGGCGCCAGGCGCGGTCCTCGTAATGGGCCGGGAAGATCTCCACGCCGTCGCCGCGCACGCGGAAGGTGCCGCGCACGAAATTGCTGTCGTTGCGACGGTATTGCAGCTCGACGAGTTGCTTGAGGAGGGTGTTGCGGTCGATGCGGCCGCCGGTTTCGACCTCGACCACCATCTGCGAATAGGTCTCGACCGAGCCGATGCCGTAGATGCAGGAGACGCTGGCGACGATGACCACGTCTTCCTGCTCCAACAGCGCGCGGGTGGCGGCGTGGCGCATGCGGTCGATCTGCTCGTTGATCGAGGCGTCCTTCTCGATATAGGTGTCGGTGCGCGGCACGTAGGCCTCGGGCTGGTAGTAGTCGTAATAGGAAACGAAATAGTTGACCGCATTGTTGGGAAACACGGCTTTCATCTCGCCATAGAGCTGCGCCGCCAGCGTCTTGTTGGGCGCCAGCACCAGGGTCGGGCGCTCGAGCTCCTGCACCACATGGGCGACCGTGAAAGTCTTGCCCGAGCCCGTGACACCCAGCAGCACCTGGTCGCGCTCGCCCGCGCGCAGGCCCGCGACAAGCTCGGAGATCGCCTGCGGTTGATCCCCCGCAGGCGCGAAATCCGAAACCAGCTCGAACGCCCGCCCCACGCCTGCGGCCGGCACTGTCTCTGCTACCTGCGCCATGGCGCGCATTCTCTAAGAGCGCGGCGGGGGATGCAATGGGGTGGCTGAGCGTCAGCTCTCGCGTTCGGCCGGAACTTCATCAGGGGCATGGCGCCGTGGAAGCTGTGGGCCGTTGCTGTTCGGATCGGCATCCCCTTTGGAGGAACCTCGAAGCCTCAAAGGCGCTGACCGGGCGTATCAGATCTATCGAACGGCTTTTGGGTGGCCTGACCTGCCTTCGCGAAGCCCGCTTCGGCAGGCGCAGGAGGGTCAGGCGGGGCAAGGTTGCGGGCGTGCACTGCGACCGATCCGTGTATTGTGGGCGGGGAATGTGACCGTACGACATTGAACGGGACGGGCCGAACCATGACGAGGACACGATCCGCAGGCACGCGTTTCACCACCGCGCGGGCCACGACAGGCGCAATGAGCCGCCACTTTTTCGCCCTGCTGGGCCTTATCTTTTTGGTCGCGCTGACGCCGCTGTCCGAGGCCCGGGCAGAGGGTGAATTCTTCGGCAATAATTGCAGCCTGACCGTCGAGCGCGAGATGGAGCGGATCCCGGTCGACAATGCCCTCAAATACGGCATGCTCGGGTTTCTCGCCCTCTCTCCCGAACTGGTGGGGCCGGCATCGCCATTCGCCCAAGGCGCCATCGCGAGCGAATTGAAAAAGGACGTCGCGGTCGCGGCGCTCAAGGGTGTTGTCGGCTGCATCAAGGACCCGAAACTGCGCCAGACGTGGCGGAATCGGTTGGAAATCGTCCTGGCGCTCGACGATGTGTGGAGCTTCACCTCGGACCTGGCGAATGCCGCGGGCCTTGTCGAGCATGTCGACGAGGTGACCGGCATCAAGACGACGGGCATGCCGATCGGTGAACTGATCTACAAGGTCGGCGTGTCACCGAACACGATCAGCGGCCTGGCGGGCGGCGGCGACCTTATGCGCGAGGCCTTCAGCCAGGTCTCGTTTGGCAGGCCCCTGGGGTTTCAGATGAAGGTGCAGGTGTTGCTGCGGCTTGCCGGAACCTTCACCGATGAGTGCCAGTACGATACCGCGCGCCAGATTACCCGGAGCCTGCGCGCCGAGATGCGGGCGCGGGAACAACCGGCCTACAACGAGATGATCGCCGCCACCCGCGCGCTGACCGGGCGGGCGATCACCGTGGAGTCGGAGCTGTCGGCGTTCGACCCGACCCCCTATCTCGGCACCAATCCGCGCCATGTCAGTCTGTTTATCGGCGCTCGCGGCGATCTTCGCCTGATCGGCCGACTGATGCCGGACACGGATGCCCTGGCCGAGAGAATCGAGCGCGCGGCGCCGGACTATGCCGTTCGGCACGCAGGCTTGCATGCCAACCTGGACGACGCGGAGAACGCCCTCAAGCAATGCAACTATCCGCGCCTGGCGAGCGCCATGAATGTCGTCGGCACCGACTGGGGCGTTGCCGCCTATTCGCCGGTCAATACCGCGCTCGGCGCGCTCTACGATATCTTTCTCGGTGGCGACACCGATCAACCGATCAGCGACGCGCTCCATCTGCAGCGCAAAGAGGCCGCCAGGGATGGTTGTTGGGGCGATGTGGTGAGGCGATACAACGCTATCGTCGAGACCTTCGGCGTACTCGGTGATGTCAACGACGCGGGACGCGATGACGACAAGCTGGACTTCGCGATCGCGCGCGGCAAGAGGGCAGCCGAGACCTGTGATCTCGGACGTGCGCAAAGAGCGCTCGATTTCGCGAGCGGTCTTCTGCCCGCCAGCCTCGACCCGGGCAACCTCTGCATCGATCCCCGGCGCGCGGAGATTCGCATTGCCCAGTTCCGCGACGAGTTGGATCGTGCCCGGGAGACGTGCGACGAGGAGGTCATCCCGGTAAGGATCGAGGAGCCCGGCGAGGACACGCCGTGTCCGGTCGCGGCCGGCGAGGACGGCGTGCAGATCAAGCGCTATTGCGCCGAGGAAGCCGAGGGGCTGGCGGCGGGCTATTACGTCGTGCGCATGAGCGGCGGCGGCTGGCGCAAGCATGCCTTCGGCAAGGCGATCAAGATCGACGGCTATCAGGACTCCGTCATCGAGGTGACCGGCGAGGTCGAGGCGCCGGAAAGGACCGGCGGCGGCCGCTGGCTGCTGCCGGTCGGCGGCATATTGGCCGACGTGACGCCGCTCTGGCAGGACGCCGCCGAGGCCGCCAGCGTCAAGGCGTGCAAGCGCGGCAAGCCGCAGTGCCCGTGCAAGGCGTCGCCCGACATCTGGGCGAGCGGGCCGCTATACGACTTGGTCGGCGGACCCTTCCCCACCAACAACGAGGCGCTGGATATCGCCGGCAATCCGCGCGGCAAGAACCGGGCGGACGGCAGCGCCAAACATTGGACCCACGACAAGGAGCGCAAGGCCGAGGAGGTGAACGCCGTCTGCGACAGGATCATCGCTGCCGCCGAATGAGCCGCCGGCGGCCGCCGGCATGTGGGTCTCTGTGACTGAGCCTTGGCACTAGATCTCTTCCAGGCGCTAGACCGTGAAGCCGCGGTCCACCGGCAACACTTGGCCGGCCACCATGGCGGCGTCGTCGCTGGCGAGCCAGGCGGCGGCCACAGGTCAGGCCCGA
>CAYPAX010000048.1:0-34013 GCA_964408735.1 uncultured Rhodospirillaceae bacterium
CGGTGGGCGCGGACGACCGTCCTATGGGTACCATATGTCAGATTTGGACCACTAGATGTAAGGTTTCAGGGTGGAGCACACCAGCCTGGGCCATAGTGCATATGCATCATGCGCCGGGCCACGATATCAGTAAGGTCATATCCTACCGTGCTTTCTGGGAGAGCCTTCCGACATGGCTGAAGCCGTATCCGGTACGATCGGGGTAGTGAGCGACACCGATGGCCCGGTGACCGTGCTCCGTGCTGACGGCAGCATGGCAGAAGCAGAGCCCGGCACGGAGATATTCCCCGGCGACACGGTGATCACGGGCGATGGCGGCGCGGCCTTCGTCACCTTAGCGGACGGCGGCGAAGTGCGCCTCGACGAATTCGGTGAGATGGTCGTCGACGGGGCTGATGCCGTAACCGTAAACGCCGGCGCCTTCGTGGTCATCGCCGAAGGGTCCGTCATGGTGCAGACACCGAGCGCCGTGGTGACAGTCGACGGCGCCACTCTGGTCGGCTTGGCCCGGCCCGACGGAGAGGAAAGCGCCTTCACCCTGCTGCCCAACGAGGACGGCAGCCTGGGTCTGGTCGAGGTCGCCACCGAGGCCGGCGCGCAGCTTCTGCTGCAGCCCTATCAAACCACGACGACCGTTGCGCTGGCCGTGGCGCCAGGCCCGGTCGTGCTGGTTGGCGAGACGGATTTCAGCGACCTTTATGCGGATGCCCTCGGCATTCTCGGCGATCTCGGCGTGCGCACCGCGGCCGGTAACGAAGGCGAGGCCGTGTCCGGGCCGGCGCCGCTGCCGGTCGATTTCACGCTCACTGGCCTGGATGTCGAGCGCGAGGATTTGTTCTCCATATTGTTCGACGAGGCCGGCGGGCGCGTTGCCGCACTTGGCATCGGCGGCGGCCGACAGGAGAACATCTTCGCCGACGAACTTCCGCAAGAGAGCGGTACTGCCGAGGCCTCGCAACCGCGCAGCTTCCTTGCCGAGGACGAGACGGAATCCGCCGCCGGCGCCGAGCCCGGCCGCCCCGATCCGGTGTTTTTCGAGGACATGGCGGAACCCTTCGGCGATCTGACTGGCATTGGCGATTTGCACGGCGGCGGAGGCGACGACGATCTTTCCGGCAGCGACGACGACGATATTCTTTTCGGAGACGACGGTGCCGATACCGTGTCGGGCGGCGGCGGTAACGATTTTCTTTTCGGCGACGATCCCGAAATCTTCGGTGTAAACCGCGGCCTGCCCGCGCCTGACGGAGACGGCAACGATACGCTGTTCGGCGGCGAGGGTAACGACTACCTCGAAGGCAATTACGGCGACGACGCACTGGATGGCGGTGCCGGCGACGATTCCTATGTCTGGGGCCAGGGTTGGGGCCGCGACAGCATCACCGATGCCGAGGGCAATGATCGCCTCGGCCTGTTCCGGGATTTCGGCGGCGGTTTCAACAGCGCGATAATGGCCAGCCCCTCGCTCGACGTGGTCGGCGGTGTCGGCATAACCGCGACTTGCGTCGTGCAATATTCCGGCTTCGGCATGATGTTCCTGCCGGTCGACGTGATCGCCTACCGCGATGGCGATGACCTGGTGATCGACGACCTGACGACGGCAGCGGATGACGGCGTTCGCATCCGCGGCCACTATCTCCCCGGACAGTCCATCGAGGAGATCGCTTTTGACGATTTCCTGCTCACCCTGGCCCTGTCCGACAGCACCACGGCAGGCGACGACATGGTGTTCGGCGGTGGCACTCTGGACGGCGGCGACGGTCGCGATGCCCTGTATGGAGACGCCGCGGACGACGACTTGGACGGTGGCGCCGAGCGCGATTTTCTCTCCGGCAGCGCTGGCGCGGATACCCTGTTCGGCGGCCTGGGCGACGATTATCTCGACGGCGGCGCCGGCGCCGATGCCTTGGACGGCGGCGACGGCCTGGACTGGCTGAGCGCCGCGGCCGATCCCTCGGGCATACATGTCGATCTCGCGGCAGGCAGCGCCACGGACGGCTGGGGCGCAGTGGACAGTCTCGCTGGCATAGAGAACGTGCGTGGCTCCGCCCATGGTGATGTCATCCTGGGCGATGGCGCCAGCAACGAGTTTCTCGGCCATGACGGCAACGACCGCCTGGCCGGGCGCGGCGGCACGGACTTCCTCTGGGGCCTGGCCGGTGCCGACACCCTTGAAGGCGGCGATGGCCGCGATGTTCTGGTCGGTGATTTCGGCGCCTTGGTGCCCCATGGCAGCGCGGATCCCGGCAATGATGTTTTGCTGGGAGGCGCCGGCGACGACTTTCTTTTCGGCAATCACGGTGACGACGCGCTCTTCGGCGGCAGCGGCGACGATACCCTGTTCGGCGAGTTCGGCAACGACAGTCTGTTCGGCGGTGACGGCAGCGATTTTCTGCGAGATGGTCGGGGCACGAACGTTCTGGATGGCGGTGCCGGTGACGATCATGTCCTGGCCAATGGCGACAATCTGCTGATCGGCGGCATCGGCTTTGACACGGTCTACTATGCCAGCGCCACGGACGTGGTGGGCAGGGCTGTCGATATCGATCTGGCTTCGGGCACGGCTACTGCGGCTGGGATTGCCCAATCGCTAAGTGGCTTCGAAGCCGTGGTCGGCACTCAGAGCAATGACACCATCGCGGGCGACGATCAGCGCAACGTCCTGCGCGGCCTCGGCGGCGACGATGCGATCGACGGACGCGACGGCGACGACGTGTTGATGGGCGGCGGCGGGGTCGACACCCTGCTCGGGGCCGAGGGCAACGATGTGCTCAACGGCGGCAGTGACGGCGACAGCCTGCAAGGTGGCCTGGGCAGCGATTTCTATATCGTCGGCGCCACCGAGACCTTGGCGGGCACGGGAGATGACTGCGGTCTGTCGCTGTCGGCGACCTTCAGCCGCCTGTCTTTATCCGATCCTGACGGCTTCGTGCTGACGCCAAACGGCCTGGCCGCGGACGATGTCGATGTAATTGTCGATGCCGGCGGCGCTTTCGACGCGCTTGGATTTGCCAGCCATGCCTGGGTCGATTTCCTCTCCGAGCTCGAAGCGCTGATGCCCGAGCGCATCAGCGCCACGCGCGACGGCGACGATCTGATCCTGCGAGATACCGACGCCACCGGCATCGTGCTCGACGATTTCGGCCGGGAAGTCGAATTCACGGTCGAAGCGGGCGCCGACGTGATCGATCATTATGGCGAAGGTCAGGTCGAATATTTCGTCTTCGAGACCCAACCGGACCACGTCTTCGCTTTTGGCGAGGCGGGTAGCGAGGAGAGCGATTTTCTGGTTGGCGGGGATCTTGCCGAGCTCATTGATGGCGGCGAGGCTGATGACCTGCTGTTCGGCAACGGCGGGGACGATACGCTGGTCGGTGGGACGGGTGACGACACCCTGCGCGGCGGAGAAGGCGGCGACCGCTTTGTGCTCGACGGCAATGACGTGATTTCCGATTTCTCCGTGGCAGACGGCGATATCCTCGACCTCGAGGCCGGGCTCGGCAGCATCGCCTTTGCGGATTCCGCGGCCGGGCTGACGATGACGGTGGCCGATGCGTTCACGGTGACTTTGATTGGATTGGACAGCACCAACGTGGATGCTGCCTTCCTGGGCCAGATCGAAGTCTAACTTTCTCCCACCACCACGAAGGGCGACCAGAAGATCGGGTGCGCCCAATGGGGCATCTCTGCGTCGTCGAGCATCTCAAGCATGGCCGCGCGCAAGGCGCCCGAGCGTCGCAAGCCTGGCTCTGCCTGGAGGGCGCGGAATGTGCCGGTGGTCAGGGCCCTTGCGGCATCCGAAAATACCGACCAGTGAGAGACCAGCAACGCCCGCCCGCCGGCATAGAAGAACGCCTTGGCGAGGCCCGAGAGGCCATCGGCGCCCGGCGTTCCGTCGGCCGCGGCGGTGTTGCAGGCCGAGAGGATCACCCAGTCCGCATCGAGCCTGAGCTCGGTAACCTCGCTTGCCGTGAGCAGGCCGTCGTCCTCGGCGCTGGCCTGTTCGGGCGGCGTCAGCACCAGGGAGGGCTCGGCCAGGCCGGCGAACTCGCCCGCCACCAGGCCGTGGGTGGCGAAGGCGATGATGCGCGCCTCGGCCAGGGGGGCTGCGCGCACTGCGGTCTCGGTCGCGCCGGCGCCCAGGTGCAGCGCCTCCGGCCCCGCACCGACGGCACTCGACAGGGCACGCAGCTCGTCCGCCGTGTCGGGCAGGCGTGGCAGGCGGCGAATGGCCTCGACCGCGCCGCTCCCCTGCTGGAACAGAGTGGCGGATTCGGCCCCGCGCGTCGGCCCTGGCGGGCCGTCGAGCAGCGGGTCGCCGAAGGCGATCAGCGCGCGCTTGCCCGTCGCTGCCGGTGCCAGCTGCCGCAAGGCCTGCAGGGAACCCACCGACGGCAAGACGGAAAGCGCATAGTCGCGGATCAGCCAATCCGCTGCGCGATACTCGCTGTCTTGCGGCTCATCCTGTACTAGCAAACCGAAGGGCAGGCTGTCGAGCGCGCCCGCGGCCTGTACCAGGAGGTGCTCGACGCCCGCCAGGTCGGGCATGGCCGGAGCCAAGATTTCCACGAAAATCTCGTAAGCCAGGGCAAGGTCGAAGGCGGGCAGGGAGTCCAGGTCGCTCACGCCCGTGGCGTCGAGTCCGCCCCGCAGATCGGCGACCAGCTCGGCAATATCTTCGGCGCCGAGGCCGAGCCGGTGCAACGCCGTCCGCTTCTTGCGCAGCACCAGCAAGAAGCTTGTCTCGGCATCGATCAGATAGACCAGCAGGGCCTCGTCATCCGCGAGGAAGCCTGCCGCGTCGTCGAGATCAAGCGGCCGCATGGAGACCAACTCGGCATAATCGGGAAAGCTCTCAGCCAGCTCGCGGTCGAGTTGGCGGACGGCGCGCCCGGTGACGGCGAGATCCGTGCGCAGATCGGCTTCCGCCTGCTCGTCGCGCTCTTCCCGTGCCCGCGCCATCGCCTTGAGCAGGCGCTTGTCGAGCGCATTCCAACGCTCGACCATGTCCTGGCGCTTGCGCACCAGGGCCGCGAGCGCGCCGTCGCCGGCGCCGAAACGCGCGGCCATGCGCGCCACCGTGGCGGCAGTGCGGTTGGCGGCGGCGAGCTGTACCACCTCGAAGGCTTCGGCCAGCAGAGCGTCGGAATCCGGCGGCTGGGCGGCGAGCCGTTGCTCGATCAGATCCAGATGCCGCGCGAATATCTCCCGCGCCTCACCATGCTCCTCGACCGGCGAAGCAGCGCTGGTCGGCGGCCGTGTCGCCCGGTCGCGGTGGATCGCGGTGGCCTCGCGGATATGGCCGAGCGCGGTCGCGACGTCGCCCCGATCCTCAGCTACCAGGGCAAGCTTGAGCCAACTATGGGCGATGTCCGGATGATCCTCAGCCAGGCTGGCGCGGCGAATGGCCAGCACCTGGCCGTGCAATGCCTCGGCGCTGTCGATGTCGCCGGTCTCGCGGCGGATCTCGGCGAGATTGTTGAGCGCCGTGCCGACGATGACGTGGTCCGCTCCATAGGCCTTGCGCTGGGCGGCAAGGGCGCGCATCTGCACCTCCTCGGCCGCGGCATGATCGTCGAGCCGCAGATGCACCGCCGCCAGATTGACCAGCGATCTCGCGGCTTCCAGGCTATCGTCGCCGAATACTGCTTCGCGGCCTGCAATGGCGCGCTGCAATGGCTCTATGGCATCTTCGAACCAGCCGCGCGCGAAGTAGTGCACGCCGAGCGCGTCGTGCGTCGCCGCGACTTGTGGGTGGGTCTCGCCAAAGCGTGCCTCGCGCATATCGAGCGCTCGCAGCAACAGCGCCTCGGCATCGTCGAAGCGGGCCTGGGCCTGAAAGACCGCGGCAAGGTTGACCAGCCCGGTGGCGATAGAGGGATGGTCATCGCCATAGGCTGCCTCCTTGATGGTGAGCGAGCGGCGGTGGAAACGCTCGGCCTGCTCGAAGCGCCCGGTATCGAAATAGAAGCTGCCGAGATTGTTCAGCGCCACGGCAATGTCAGGGTGGTCGGCGGGGCGCAGGCGTGTGAGAATCTGCGCTGCCTTGAGATAGGCCTGCTCGGCCTGGCGATAGGCGCCGTCGAGACGGTAGAGCACAGCGAGATTGTTGATGATGGTCGCCACTTCCTCATGCGCCACCCCGTGCACGGCAACGGCGATCTCGAGCGCTTGCCGATACAGGCTTTCGGCCTGGTCGAGGCGGCCCATGAGGCGATAGAGCGTCGCCAGGTTGGCCTGGATCGATGCTGCCTCGGCGCTTTGCCAGCCACTCGTGCGGTTGACCACGACCAGGGCCCGCTTGTAGAGCGCTTCGGCGCCGTCGTAATCGCCGGCACGCTGGCGCAGGTGGGCGAGGCGGTTGGCGGCGCTGGCAACGTCGGGGTGCGTGCGGCCATTATCGGCTTCCGCTTCGGCAAGCGCGGCCTCGGCATGGGGCACGGCGTCGACGTAGCGCCCTTCGGCCATCAGCGCATCGGCCGTTCGTGCGGCGTCGGAATCCTGGGCCGCGGCCAGACCTACGTGGCCAAAGAGAAGAGCTGCGAACAGAAGCAGGGTCGGCACTGTCTAGCGCAGGCTGCTCAGCAGCCGCATGGCCTGCTCTCGGCAGCCCTGTTCGGCCAGCCATACCGCGCGCCCAATGTCGTCATCGATATCGTCCGGCAACACGTGCAGCGTGACCTCGCGCGTTGCCGTCACACCGCTCAGGCGAATTTTGTATGCGGCGCCGTTCTCGGGTGGCATTTCCTCAGGCCAGGCGAGCGTGGCCTCGCCGCGCCGCCAGGTGACGCGCGCGCGCGCACCGTCGCTGTCGCGTATGGAGAGGCGCTCGCGGCTTTCCGCTTGCGGCCGCCACAGCACGACCTCGTCTGTGCCCGGGGCGCATTGATCGCCGGGACGGCTGCTGTCGATCAGCCAGGGGTCTTCCGGCGTGGTGGCCTCGCCGGCGCGGATGGAACCGAGCACTTCGTCGCCTTCCTGTTCCTCCCATAGCGAGGACAATACGTCGACCACGCCTACGTCGTCATTGCCACCGCCCTCAGCCGCGGGAATGGGCCCGTCGTGGGGGCCTTGGATGGTGACGGTGGTGCCGTCGGGGGACAGCAGCACCAGCAGCCCGCCGGTCGGCACAGATAGCAATGTCTCCGAAGTGATCAGAGACCCCGTTGCCGGCTCCGTGCCTGCGGCATTGATGACCAGATATTCGCTGGCGGCCAGAGCGGGAATTGCCGCGAGCAATAGGGGAACGATAACGGTCAGGCTTCGTAACACGGTGCGGCTCCTTATCTCGTCGCCATCATAGCACGTCATTTCTCTGTCATGCGCACGCGCACGCCGGTCTCGCCATCGCGCAGCCGCGCCAGGTGGAAGGCTGCCAGGGCATCGTCCGGGCTCCTGCGCAAAATATCTTCGAAGCGCGCTTGTACCGACCCGTCACCGTCGCGCAGGCAATCGAAAGCCTCGCAATAGGCGGCGAGGGCGGCTTCGTCGTGACCCTCAGCGACCGGCTCGACCACCGCCAGGCCCTCCTCCTTGCCCTTCAGCACCAGCGTGCCGACGGGGCGGAAGCGAATGTCGGGACAATGGGACGCGGTCTCCTGGCTGATGCAGAGGCGACCGCCGAGATGCTTGTTGACCGATTCCAGCCTTGCTGCCGTGTTCACCGCATCGCCGATGACGGTGTAGTCGAAACGTGCCTGGCCGCCGATATTGCCGACCGTCGCCTCGCCGGTATGCACGCCGATACGCGTGATGCCGAGTTCGATGCCCTCCTTTTGCCGCGCGGCCCGGAAGCCTTCCACGAAGGCGTCGAGGTCGAGCGCGCAGGCCACGGCGCGCATGGCATGATCGGCTTGCTCCTGGGGTGCGCCGAAGAAGGCGACCACCGCGTCGCCGACATACTTGTCGAGCGTGCCGCCATGGCCACCGACGATCTTCGACATGCCGTCGAGATAGGCATTGAGCATCTTCACCAGCTTGCCCGACTCCATGCCCTCGGCGAGGCCCGTGAAGCCGGCGATGTCGGTGAACAGAAAAGTCAGCTCGCGGCGCCGGCCGCCGACCTCGAGCAGCTCCGGATGCTCGATCAGGTGGTCCACCACCTCGCTGTCGACATAGCGGCTGAAGGCGCCTTGGATGAAGGTCTTTTGCCGCTGGTTGGCGCGACTGGCCTGGCCGCCGCAAAAACCGGTCGAGAGCATCAGCGCCAACGTCGGCGCGGCCACGGGCAACAGCACGCCGCTGCTGTCGAAAGCCCAGGCGCCGCCGCCCCACAACAGCGCCAGGCCCAACAGGTTGAAGCCCAGCTGGGCGGCAAGCGGTGCGTTGACGAGCACCGTTATCGCGCCGAACAGCGCCATCGCTGCGACCAGTGCCGCTTCGAGGAACTTGCCGGCCTTGAGCACCTGGCGGCCGTCGAGCAATTGCGAGACCGCATGGGCATGGATGAGCACGCCAGGGAGCTTGCCCTCCTCGGCGCCATAGAGCACGGCGAGCGGTGTCGGATAGCGGTCGCTGTTGGGCAGGTCCGCGCCAATGAGGATGATCTTTCCGGCAAACCACTGGGCCGGCATCATCGCGGCGACTTCGGCCGGATAGACCGGAATGGAGGGCTTGCCGTCGCCCGGCTTGCGGCGAAAGGCGATGCGAAAGTCGTCTTGTTTGGCGGTAATGCCGGCGGCGGCGGCGAGCCGCCGGGAAAAGGCGGGAACGCCCTGGTCGTTGCCGCCGGCGACGTGGCGGGCAATGCCGTCATGGGGGTCGAGGCGCAGGACGATCGAGCCTGGAGGGTTGTTGGCGGTGAAGGCACCGAGGTACTCGGTCTGGGCCGGCGACAGGCCATGGGCGCCGCTGGCCCAGGCGGTGACGATGGGAATGTGCGAATTCGCCAACACCGTGCGCAAGCGGTCGTCGCGGGCGGGCTCGGTGGCCTGGTCGAACAGAATGTCTATGCCCACGGCCAGGGCGCCGGCGTCTATGACGGCTTGCAATTGTTTGGCTAACCAATCGCGGTCGATAGGTGAGCGCACGGCCAGGGCGTCCAAGGCGAGCGTCTGCTCGGTGATCGCCAACACCACGATCTGGTCTTCCTGGGGCAGGGGGTCGCTCAACAGGCCGGTGCGCAAGTCGTCGGCCCAGTTCTCGAAAACCGTGAGGAAGGGCAGCACCCGCGGGGCGCCGAAACTGACCAGGGCCGTGAGCACGACGATTACCAGAAAAGGCAGGGCCTCGCGGCGCGTCCGCAACCGCAGCCAATGACGCTCCTTGCGCTGCGTATCAGCCATCGGCCAGTGCCGCGTCGATGTCGCGAGCCGCCAACATAAAGCCGAGCTCGCGCGCTTCGTTGCCGAGGTCGGTCAAGGTCTCGCGTAAGTCGGCCGTAGGCTTGCTGCGCCCCCATTGCACGAGCGCCCTGGCGCGCCGGCAGAAGAAATCGCTCCACAGGAAAGGCTCATCCGCAGTGAAGGCCTCCAGAGCATCAGCACAGCGCGCGGCACCGTCCCAGTCCGCGAAGCGCAGGCAGGCGTCGATGGCGTCACGGTAGAGCCAAAGCTGGTTGTGGCCGACGCAGCCGAGCGCCATCAGTCGCTCGCCTTCAGCCATGGCGGCTTCGGCAGTGGCGCGGTCCTGTGCGATCTGTGCAAGGCCACCGAATACCCAACCGCCCAGCAGGGCAGGGCTGTCCTTGGCCGCCATGGTGCCGGCTTCCCGGCCGATCTCGACGGCTGCTGCCGTATTGCCGAGCAGCCAAAGCGCACGTGCCTTCGCAATGAGCTCGTACGGCATCCAAATGCGCGCACCGATAAGCTCGCAAAGCGCGATGGCAGTCTCGGCCTGCGCCAGCGCCTCCTCACCTTCGAGCAGCTCCACGAATATGGCCGCGGTTGCGCCGCGAAAGATCACTTCGGCCCGCGGGTGATCCGCCTCGGCAACAATGGCGATGCTGGCGAGCGCCGACGCCCGGGTCGCCCGCGGCCCGGCCGTCAGCAGGCGCGTATGCTCGCGCGCCGGCAGATTTCCCGCCTCGACCGAGGTGCTGCCGTGTTGCCGGGCCAGCGCCACGCAATCGTCGAAGTACCCGAACGCTGTCAGCATGTGCCCGCGAATATATTCGGCATCGGCCATGCCGCTGAGGGCATGCATCTCGAGATCGGAGGAGCCTGCAGTGCGTGCGTGGTCGAGCGCGGTCTGCTGTTCCAGCAATATCTTTTCTGTCTCGCCCATGACGAAATAGGTATTGCCACGCAGGTGGTGAACGCGCGCCTTGTCGGCGGGCTCATGGGCGTGGCGCTGGGCTCGTTCCAAGGCTTGCAGGGTGTCGTCCGAGCGGCCAAGGACGCGCAGGCTGCCGGCAAGAGCCATATGCAATTCAAGCGCTTCGCCATCGTCGAGGTCGTCGGGCGCCAGGGCCACGGCCTTTTCGAGATGCTCGCAGGCCTCGACATGGGCCGAGCGCCCAGCGGCATCCGTCCCGGCAACCTGCCAATAGTGGGCTGCACGGGCATCTTCGCCGGCCCGCGATAGATGGTAGGCGACGGTTTCCGGCTCGGCGCTGACGAGGGCGGGAAAGCGGCTCTCCAGGGCGTCCGACACTGCTGCGTGGAGGCGCGAGCGCTTTTGCTTGAGCAGGCTGTCATAGGCGGCGTCTTGTACGAGAGCGTGCTTGAACACATAGACCTCGTCAGGCGGCCAGCCCCGGCGAAAGATGAGTTCCGCTTCCGCCAGCTGTTGCAGCGCGTCGTCGAGATCGGCCTTGTCCCGCCCTGCCACGACGCCCAGCAGTTCGGCGCCGAACTCGCGTCCGATCACCGCACCGATCTGCGCCACTTCCTTGACCGGTGCCAGGCGGTCGAGACGCGCCATAAGGGAATCTTGCAAGGTTTCCGGCACGGCCATCCGGGGCAGCGGGCCGGACAGGGCATAGCCGTCCTCTGTCTCGGTCAGCACATCGGAGTCGATGATCGCCTTGGTCAGCTCTTCGACGAACAGGGGTACGCCGTCGGTTCGCGCGACAATCTGCTCTATCACCTCTGGCGGCAAAGCTTTGTCTGATAGCACTTGTGATGCTAACTCTGCGGTTTGCTTGGGGGTCATGCGGTTGAGGGTAAGGTGGGCAAGATTGTCGAGCGATGTCCATGGCGGCACGAATTCCGGCCGAAACGTAACCAGGATCATGAGCGTCTCGGATCGCGAACGCTCCAGAAGCAGGCCCAGAAGATCGTGCGACGTGGGATCGATCCAGTGAACGTCCTCGAAGACGGCGAGCAGCGGTGTCGTCTGCGCCAGTCCCACGACGTGGTCGGCCAAGGCCCGCAAAGTGAGATTGCGGCGCTGTTCCGGATCTATGTCGGGCTCGGCGTAGCGGCCTTCGGTCGAAACCAACAGCAGCTCGGCCAGCAGCGGCACGGTGGCTGTCGGATCGAGCCCCGAGCCCAGCGCCAGCACCTCCAGCGCTGCGATCTTGTCCTCCGCATTGGCAACGCCGGCCAGATAGTTGGTAAAGGCGTAAAGCGCCGTGCTCTGGTGATGCGGCGAGCACTGGAAGTGAATCGCCTTGCCGCCCTCACCGGCAACATACTCGCGGGTAGCTTCAAGGATACGGGACTTGCCTATGCCCGCTTCGCCCGACAGCAGCACGACCTGGCCGTCCCCTGCCCGGACGCGCTGCCAGCGCTGGGCGACGAAGGCGATTTCCTCTTCGCGGCCGACCAGGGGGGTCAGGCTGCCGCCGCGATAGGCCTCGAAGCGGCTGCCAGCGGCGACTTCGGCCAAGGCGCGATAGGCGCGCACCGGCTCGACGATGCCTTTGAGCGATTGCTCGCCGAGTTCGTCATAGGCAAAAGCCTCGCCCGCCAGGCGGCGGCTGGTCTCGCCGACCACGACTTCGTCGGCGGTGGCCAGCGCCTGCAGACGGGCGGCGATGTTGGGCGTCTCGCCCACTGCCAGCTTCGGCACCGAGGCGTCGCCGGCGCCGGTTTCGCCCACGACCACAGGGCCTGTGGCAATGCCGACGCGCACCTGCAAGGGCTCCGGCGCGGCCACGCCCTTGACGGCGTGGACGATTTCGAGTGCCGTGCGAATGGCGCGCTCGGCATCGTCCTCATGGGCCGTGGGCCAGCCGAAATAGGTCATCAGCCCGTCGCCGAGATATTGCGCCACATGGCCCCCGTAGCGCTCGATGATGGCGCCGCAGGCCTGCTGGTAGGCCTGCATGAGGCTGCGCAAGTCCTCAGGGTCGAGCCGCTCGGAGAGCGCCGTTGAACCGGCAAGGTCGCAGAACATCACCGTGATCTGGCGCCGTTCCGCCTCGATCGAGGGCGCTGTCGCGGGGGCATGTTCACCCTCGGACGCAGCCTTGAGAATGCGCTTGCGCGGGCCGAGCGGCACGCCGAGGTCCTTGAGATCGGCCTCGGTCAGATCGGCGATGTCTTGCGGGAGAACCTGTTCGGCCTCGAAGGCCTCGGCAAACTGTTCGAGACCCAGAGCACCCAGCCATTGCCGTATCTCGCTCATTGCCCCCTCCGCGCCGGGCCTCTCAGAATACGGGAATGATATCCGCCGGATCGAAGGCGACGGTCTCGCCGTCGATGCCGATTTCCGGGATCGCCGGGAAGGCGATGTCGTATTCCTCGAGGATGCCCTTCATGCGCAGTACCGCAGCACGCCAGTTCTCGCGGCGCTCCTCGACGCTGAGCAGGCCGAGGCCGGCGCCGACGGCTTCGGCCTCGAGCAGGCGGTGGGCATCCTGGAAGGTGTCGGGCAGCTCCCAGAACAGATCCGGCGGCTCGTAGAGAATGCCCGAGAGAAAGACATAGCCGGCGCGGATCTGTTTGGTGATCACGCCCTTCTGCTCGTCGTCGATGACTGGCAACAGCTTGCGCAGCACCGCCATGCAGACCGCCATATGGCGCGCCTCGTCCTTGCCGATGCAGCGGAAGGCTTCCTTCAATACCGGGATGGTGCTGCGCTTGTGCATGGTGTGGAACAGGGTCGCCGCCGCCAGTTCGCCCATCAGGAACGAGGTGAACAGGATGGCCAGCGGGTACTTGCCGACGGCGGTCTTGAAGCCCTGCCAATAGCGGGCGCCGTTGTGGTAGTACCAGCGCGCATTGTTGAGGGCGAGCTTGCCGAGCGCGGTCGTGGGGCTGTGGCCGATCGGCCCGCCCGGCACCAGCTTGGTGATGACCCTCTGGCAGATCTCTTCGTGGTGCACTTCGTCGCGCGTGACCTGGAAGAAGCATTTGCGCAACGGGTCTTCCTGGTGGGTCTCGTAGGTGTGGATCATGGCCCTGGCAAAGACCGCCGGGCCCGAGCTGTCGAAGACCGAGAGCAGGGTGAACCAATAGGCGATGGCGTAGCGCTGATCGGCAGTGAAGGCCTCGGGGTCAAGGGTATCCCAAGGCAGGCCAGCCGGCGACCAGCCGGGGTCGCGGCCTTGTTCGTAGATCTCCACCAGCTTTGGCGTCTCGACGCCCCATTCGATGGGGAAGATATTGTCGTCGGGAAAGGCCGGCGGCTCGCTGGTGGCGAACAGGATCTGCTCGGGATGCGGCGCAATATCGCCGCCGGGCGAGGGGGCTTCGCTCAGGCCGGACCCGACGGCCGTTTCCTCCGACATGGCGTAACTCCGAATGATTTCGCGACGCGACCCGCTCAAGTAACCATGCGCACCAGATTGCGCAAGGCCGCTTCGGTCTTCTGGTCGAAAGCGCCGTCCACCACCTGGGGGCGGAAATGCCGCTGGAAAGCGACCACGACGTCAACCGTCTGCTGGTCGTATTCGCCACTGGCCCTTATGCCGTAGCCGTAGGCGGCAAAGGTCGCCTGCGCCTCCAGCACCCTTTGGCCGCTGTCCCCCGGCCCCAATGCCGCGGCCGGCGGAACCGAGATCTGCATTTGCGGCCAAAGCCCGATCCCCTTCGCCGCCAGGCGGCGCCAGTCGAAGAACTCGCCCGGGTCCTGCTTGCGCGATGGCGCCACATCGGCGTGACCGAGAACGCGGCGCGCAGGGATGCCGTGGCGGCGGCAGATATCGTGGGCCAAGGCCTCGAGACTTGCCATTTGGGCCTCCGGGAATGGCTTGTAGCCGAATTCATGGCCCGGATTGGCGAGCTCTATGCCGATGGAGCGGTCGTTGATGTCCGTATCGCCCGCCCAGGAACTGACGCCGGCATGCCAGGCGCGGCGCTGGTCGGGCACCAGCCGGTGGATGGTGCCGCTCTCGTCGATGAGGTAATGGGCGCTGACCCGGGCATCCGGATCGCAGAGGCGGTCCAGGGCAGCGTCGGTCGAGGTCATGCCCGTGTAATGCAGGATCAGCATGTCGATGCCCTGCCCCGGCGCGCGCGCGTCGTTGTTGGGCGAGGGGCGTTCGGTCATGGGCGGCGGCGATGCCGTCTGTGGCGAGCGACTGTGCGTAACCATGTCAGGCAATATAGCGCGCCTGCCGGCGAACGTGCGTGCCAATATCGATCTGGCCATGGCGAAACGGCGGCGCGCCGCAATGGCACGCCGCCGCATCAGGCTGGCGGGGTGGTCTCTACTGGAAGAGGCCGAGCAAGACCTGTGGCGAGGAGTTGGCTATGCCAAGGGTCTGCACGCCGAGCTGCTGCTTGACCTGCAAGGCTTGCAGGCGGGCGGATTCCCGCGCCAGGTCGGCGTCGACGAGGGAGCCGAGGCCTTCCTCGACGGCGTCCGATATGGTGGTCAGGAAGGTGTCCTGGAAGTCCAGCTTGCGGGCGTCTGCGCCGAGCGCGCCGAGAGCCGTATTGACCGTGGTCAGGACCGTGTTGATCTGGGTCATCGCTGCCGATGCCGCGGTGACGCTGGCAAGGTTCTGGACATTGAGTTGGCTGTAAACGGTGCCTTCGAGATCCTGGGCGCGCACGGTCAAGGCGCCGCCGTCGATATCGGCTATGACATTGACGTTCGTGGCACCGGAATTGAGCATGTTGCGGCCGTTATATTCGGCGTTCTGGATGAAGGTCAGCACCTGTCCCACCAATTCGGCATAGTCGGCGTTGAGAATGGCCTGTTGCTCGGTGGTGTTGCCGGGATTCATGCCTTCCATGACCTTGGCGCGGATCTCGATCAGCATGTTCGAGATCGATGTCGCGCCGGCCAGGGCGACAGAGGAGACGCCGCGACCGTTGGCAAGGCCCTGCTGTACCGCAGCGATCGATTTCAGATTGCCGCGAATGCCCTGTGCGATGGCGAAAGTGGAGGCGTTGTCTTTGGCGCCGATCACCTTGAGGCCCGTAGAGACCCGGTCCTGCGTCTTGGCCAACGTGCTGTTGGTCAAGTTGAGGTTACGTAGCGCCACCATGGCGCCGACGTTTGTATTGATCGAGTTTTGGCCAGCCATATCGAACTCCTATCGCTTCCATGCGAATACGGGCTGCCGTTGCAACCTGCGTGCCGCCACAGGCGAAGGCGATAAGACGCTGAAAACGTTAAGAAATCATTAGGCAGAAAATTTGCGGGAAGGGCGCAAGCGTTGATTCCTGCCCGGTGGGCGGAAAGAGTTGCCGGGTCGCTTGCCATGGCGCAACGCGCCGCTACACTCGCCCGCAGCAGCATTTTGAGGGGGAGCGCGCGTGGGGATAGGACGCATCTATGACGATACTCTGACCACGCTTGCGGCCCTGGCGGCGGCGATTCTCGGGCTGTCCGCCCTGCTGATCACGCTCGATGTCGTACTGCGCGCGTCGGGTTGGCAGCCGCCGGCCCATACCGTATCGCTGACCGAATACGGTTTGCTCTACGCCACCCTGCTGGGCGCGCCTTGGCTGCTGCGCCATCACGGCCACGTCCATGTCGAAGTGCTGGTGACGGTGCTTCCGAAAGGCCTGCGCCGCCTGGCGGAAGCACTGGTTTGCCTTGTCTGTTGTGCCGGCTGCCTGGTGGTGGTGTGGGCAGCGGGTGGTGCCATGCTCGACAATTTCGCCAGGGGGAATTTCGACATGCGCTCCTTCGACATGCCCAAATGGCTGCTTTATGCGCCGTTTCCGTTGTCCTTTGCGATGATGGCGGGCGAATTCCTGCGCTTTTTGTTGGGCCGGGACTCGCTATACGCCGACGCCCCGGAAGGCGAGGGGCGGGTCTGAGTTAGAGCATGTCTCGACGAATTGGAGCCGGTTTGATGGCCCAAGGTGGCTTTTCGGGCAGGAGCGGCGCGCCGGGCGATGTGTGGCATCGGCCAAGCGTCGCGACGCATCCGAAAAGCCTCATTGGGCCACCGCAGGCCGGCCTCAGCGACGCCCTGGCGTCGTTGCGCGTCTTGCCCGAAGGGGTCGCATCGCGCGGCGACGCGCGCCTAGCCAGGGCGCCGCTGAGACCGGTCAAACTGGCTCCAATTCGTCGAGACATGCTCTAGCATGGGCTGGGTCGAGATCCTTGCCCTGATGCTGGGCATGGTCGTGGGGCTGATGGCGCTCGGCGTGCCGGTGGCCTTCGCCTTCCTTATCGCGGATCTTGTGGGGGCCTGGATCTTCCTCGGCGATGTGCGCGGCCTTGGCCAGCTGGTTGGCAATGCCATCTCGTCGGTAACCCTGTTCACCCTGGTGCCGGTGCCGCTGTTCCTGATCATGGGCGAGCTGTTCTTCCACACCGGCCTGGCCATGCGGGTGTTCGACGCCCTCGATTTATGCCTCGGGCGCGTGCGTGGGCGGCTCAGCTACATGACCGTGATCGGCGGCACCATGTTTGCCACCTTGTCGGGCTCGAGTATCGCCAACACTGCCATGCTGGGCTCCCTGATGGTGCCGGAGATGAGCCGCCGCGGCTACAAGCCGGCCATGGCCATCGGGCCGATACTCGGTACCGGTGGACTGGCCATGATCATCCCGCCTTCCAGCCTGGCGGTCCTGTTGGCCAGCCTCGCCAGGCTCGATGTCGGCAAGGTGCTGATCGCCGGCCTGTTGCCCGGCCTCATCCTGGCACTGATGTATGTCGGCCTGATCTGGCTGCGCCTGCGCCTCGACCCCGATGCAGCGCCCAGCTATGACGTGGCGCCGGTGCCTTTGGGCCGCAAGATCGTGGTGGTGCTGCGCGACATGCTGCCGATGGCCCTGGTGGTGGCACTGGTCATCGGCGTCATTCTGGGAGGCGTGGCGACGCCTTCCGAGGCGGCGGCATTTGGCGTGGTCGGAGTAGCGGTCTTGGCCGCGGTCCTGCGCTGCCTGACCTGGCAGGCGATCGTGGCCAGCCTGCGTGGTGCCCTCAGGGTTACGGTTATGGCCTTCCTGATCATCATGATGTCCGCGACTTTCGCACAGATTCTGGCGTTTTCGGGCGCTAGCCGGGGTCTCATCTCCTGGGCAACCTCGGCCGAGGTGGCGCCGCTGCTGCTGCTGGCGGCGATGTTCGGCGCTCTCCTTGTGCTGGGGATGTTCATGGACCAGCTTTCGATGATGCTGCTGACCGTGCCGATCTTTTTCCCGCTGGCGACGCAGCTCGGCTACGACCCCATCTGGTTTGCCGTGATCGTCTTGCTGGGGCTGGAGATCAGCCTTACCACGCCGCCGTTCGGGCTGCTGCTTTTCGTCATGAAAGGCGTGGCGCCGCCGGGCACGGGCATGCGGGATATCTATCTTGCCGCGATTCCCTTCATGGCCTGCGCGCTGGCGCTGGTCTTGTTGCTGGTGGCGTTTCCGGACCTGGCCCTGGTACTGGTGCGCTGAGGGCCGAAGCGCTAGGGTGTCGCCGCGAACGTCCCTTGGGAGGGGGAATATGAGCGAGACGGCAACGACGGGGCCGGGCTCCGCGCCGCAAGTGCGCGAGATCCTGGTCAACGATCTTCTCGACGTGCTTGCAGCAGGCGTGCGTGATTTTCGTGCCGCGCCGCTCTACGGCCTGTTCTTCGGCGGAATCTACGCCCTCGGCGGCTGGGCCCTGATCCTGCTGCTGGTCTATTTCGACCTGCCCTTCCTGGTTTATCCGCTGGCTGTCGGCTTTGCCTTCGTGGCGCCGTTCGTGGCCACCGGCTTCTATGCCGTCAGCCATTGCCTGGAAGAAGGCGAGGCGTTGAGCTGGGGACTTGTTTTCGGGGCCGTGCGCCGCGCCGCCGGGCGCGAGATCGGCTGGATGGCCCTGGTCACAGGCTTCTCGCTGTTCATCTGGATCGACATCGCGGTGCTGATGTTCTTCGGCTTCCTCGGCATTCGCTCCCTGAATGCCACGGAATTGCTCACCGAGATCCTGACCACGCCCATGGGCATCCTGTTTCTCGTTCTCGGCAATGGCGTTGGTGCCGTCATCTCGCTGGTGGTCTTCTCGTTCTCGGTGACCTCGTTCCCGATGCTTTTCCACCGTGACGTGGATTTCGTCACGGCCATGGTCACCAGCGTCAGGGTGGTCGTGTTGAACCGCCGCGCCATGGTCGCTTGGTGCATCACCATCGCGGTGCTGATCGCCGCCTGTCTGCTGACGGGGCTGTTGGGGTTGTTCGTGATGCTGCCGATACTGGGTCATGCCTCCTGGCATCTCTATCGGCGGGCAATCGATTAGAGCGTTTCATGGTTAGATGGAACCGGTTTGACCGGTCTCAGCGCCGTCCTGGCTAGGCGCGCGTCGCCGCGCGATGTGGGGGCATCGGGCAAGACGCGCAACGACGCCAGGGCGTCGCTGAGGCCGGCCTGCGGTGGCCCAATGAGGCTTTTCGGATGCGTCGCGACGCTTGGCCGATGCCACACATCGCCCGGCGCGCCGCTCCTGCCCGAAAAGCCACCTTGGGCCATCAAACCGATTCCATCTAGCCGTGAAGCGCTCTAGGCGGGCGGCTTGAGCAAATCGTAGTGGCTTAGGAGCGCCAGGAAGCGGCCCAGTGTCTCTTTCTGATAGGCGTCCATGTCACGGCCCGTGTAGTCGTGGAAGCCGCGGCCCGTCTTGACGCCGATGGCGCCGCTTTCCATGTTCTCGCGCACCGTATGCGGTGGCGCGTAGCGCTCGGCGCCGAGGCGGTCGCGCAGATATTCGCTGGCGCGGTAGAGCGTATCGCCGCCGCCCCAGTCGATGAACTCGACCACGCCCATGGCGGCGAAGCGGAAGCCGAGGCCGAAGCGCGTCGCGGTGTCTATGGCTTCGGGCGTGGCCACGCCTTCCTCGACCAGGCGCGCGGCCTCGTTCATCGCCAGTGCCTGCAGCCGCGGCACGATGAAGCCCGGCGAGGCGGCACAGACCACCGGCACCTTGCCGACATCCTTCAGCAGGCCTTCCAGGCACTCGACGACGCTGGCGTCGGTCTCGGTGCCAGGGCTGACCTCGACCAGCGGGATGATATGGGCGGGATTGAGCCAATGGGCGTTGAGGAAACGCTGCGGGCGGGGGATCATCGCCGCCAGCTCGTCGACCATCATGCTCGACGTGGCCGAGGCGACGATCGCCTCGGGCCGTGCCCGCCGACCGATCAGCGCCAGGGCTTCGCGCTTGGCCTCGAGGGTCTCGGGCACGGCCTCGAACACCACGTCCGCTGCCTCGAGCGCGCTTTCGTCCCTGCCGACGGCGATACGCCTCAGAATGTCGGGAATCTTGCCGGCGGGCATGGCGCCGTAGTCGACCAGGCTGGCCAGACTGCGCTCGACATCGGCGAAGGCCTCGCGGCGCAGGGTCTCATGCTCTGCCGGTCGGCGCGGCTTGCTATCGATCAGCGTGATCGGGTGGCCGGCATAGGCGAAAACATGCGCCAGGCCGCGGCCCATGCGCCCGGCGCCGACCATGGCGATACTGGTCATGACATTCCGTTCTTAAGAGTATTTATCATATTTTCATGTGTAAGCATTTGTAGTTTCAGAGATTCGAAAGTGCGCCCTGTCACGGAAAAGTCCTCGTCAGCAGCTGCCGAGGCGATGGCCAGCAGGCCTGCCGCGACCGGCGTGGCGACTCCCGCCCAACCGCCTATGGAGACCAGCAGAGCTAAACCATAGGCGACATCCTCGCGCATATAGCGGTGCTGCATAAGGTCGAGGGATTCGCGCCAGTCACCGCTATCGACCAGGCGCTCGTGGGCGGCGTTGCCGTACATCCACTCCTCGCGCGCATCGTCATAATGATCGGCGAGGCGGAAATGGGGCGCGCCATAGCCGAGCGCCTCGCGGATCGCCACACGCTCCTCGTCAAGCGCGTCGGTGACCCGGCGGATGGCAGGCTGGGTGCCTTCGTTATGGATGTCCCAATGCTCGAAATGCTCGATCGGCCCGGCATTCATCAGGATCAGCGGCGGATGGATGATCGGCCCGGCGTTCATCAGCGCGCCGTCGAGCCCGTCCTTGAGCCGCTCGATGGCGGGAAAGGCCTGCTCCAGCACGGCGAAGGCCTCGGCCGAGCGCCGGGCCGGAAAGACCCCGCTCGGCAGGCGCGTCGCCCGCGTGGTGATGGCGATGGCAGCGGGCCCGGCCTTGCGCGTCAGCCAGGGCAGGGTTCCCGCTTCGGCAATTGCGATATCGCCAGGGCCGCCCGCATTGGCGATCTCGCGCGCCATGACGTAGGAGCCGAATGTGCCGGGCGGCAGATAAATGACCTGGCTAGAGTTGACATGAGGCGCGATGGTGCGCGCGATGTCGGCTTGGGCGAAGGCGGGCAGCGGGCTCACCAGGAGTTCGGCGCCGGATATCGCTTCGCCAGCGTCGTCGCTGATCAGCTCCAGGGGAATCTGGCGTCTGCCGCGATAATCGATCAGTTCGATGCCGGCGGTCTGGCGCAGCGGCGCCAGGGCCGTCGTGTCGCGGCGCCAGAGCCTGATTCGGTGTCCCTGCTCCGCAAGATCGGCAGCAGCGGCATAGGCGCCGTTGCCGCCGCCGATGACGGCGATATCCATTCTGCCCCCGTTTCCTGACGTTCCGCTGCGCCGCCGCGCATCATTCGCGGCAGCTCACGCCGCGTCAAGGCGACGCCTTTGCAGAATCCGCGTCATCCTCCACTATTGCCCAGCCCCTGGGGGAGAAGGCATGGACGGCAACGATCATTTCGACCTCGACGCCTACAAACCGGCCAATATGGCGCGCATGGCCGAGCAGTCGGGCGTGGCGAAAGCCAATATGGCCTTGCCGCAGCTTTTCGTGCTGGGCGCCCTGGCCGGCGCCTTCATCGCTTTCGGGGCGCTGTTCTATCTGCTCACCGTGACCGACAGCACGCTGGGCTGGGGGCCGACCCGCCTGCTCGGCGGCGTCGCCTTCTCCCTCGGCCTGATCCTGGTGGTGGTGGCGGGGGCGGAGCTGTTCACCGGCAACAACCTCATCGTGCTCGCCTACGCCCATGGCCAGATCCCCTTGTGGGCGATGTTGCGCAACTGGATCGTGGTCTATGTGGCGAACCTGGTGGGTTCGCTGATCATGGTGGCGGCGGCGCTGGCCTCGGGCATTCTCGATGGCGCCATGGGGGAGACAGCCAAGGCTGTCGCCCAGGGCAAGGCGAGCCTGGAACCGCTCGAGGCCCTGGTCCGCGGTGTCCTCTGCAACACCCTGGTCTGCCTCGCGGTCTGGCTGAGCTATGCCGCGCGCCGGGTCAGCGGCAAGGTGCTGGCCATCGTCTTTCCCATCGCCGCTTTCGTTGCCCTCGGCTTCGAGCATTCGGTGGCGAACATGTTCCTGATGCCGCTCGGGCTGATCCTTGCCGATGCGCCGATATTGGCGCCGACCGTTGCCAATCTGATTCCGGTCACCATCGGCAATATCATTGGCGGCGCGGGGTTCGTCGCGGCGACCTATTGGTTCTGCTACTTGAAGGATCGCTGATGACCCGTCTTGCCGGGCTGGCCCCGATCGTCTTCGCCATTCTGCTCGCGGCCTGTGCCGAGACGGACACGCCTGTCGACGATGGCGCCGTCGTGCAGGCGCCGATAGGCCACCCGGTCGAGCAGGCTTTGGCCGCGCGCGGGCACGGGCGCGATGCGCTTGCCATGATCGACAATCTGATCAGCTATCAGGGCGTGGCCCTGCCCTGGGGCATGGGCCCTGGCGCACAGCGCCTGCTGGCGCAGCCCCTGCGCAGTGCCGATATCGCCCGCGGTGTCGGCCTGCCGCAGCCGGTCGCCGTGGTGGCGGCGTTGAACTGGTCGCCGCCCGAGGATCTGCCGCCCGCCATTTCCGAATTCGTCTCTTATCTCGTGACCGGCTATGCCGCCGCCCGCGGCCGTCTCTGGGCCGCCCTGCCGGAGGACTGCTGTGACAGGGCTGCGCTCCTGGCCGGCGTCGAATCGACGGGCCGGCCGGCTGACGAGCTCTTGCGTCTGGCACGGGGCATCAATGCTGCGGCGCTGGATGGCGCGGCGGCGGCGGTTCTCGGCCTCGACGAAGCCGTGGCGGCGCGCCTGGCCGATGGCGAGCTAGCGCGGCAGTTGGCGCTCCTGCCGGCCAGCCGAATTATCGAATCGCCTTTGGGTCCGGTGGTGCTTGCCGGGCGCGGCAACGATGCCCACGAGCTGGGCGCCATCATCATCGATGTCGGCGGCAACGACGAATACGACATGAACGCACTCACCGCTGCAGGTCCAATCTTCATCGTCGATATCGCCGGCGACGACAATTATCGCGGCGGCTCGGCGGCGGTCCTGGAAGTGGTGATCACCATCGACATGCAGGGCAGTGACCTGCATCAGGCGCCGACGCCGGGGATAGCGGCGGCCATCGGCGGCGTCGCTCTGCTGCACGATGTCGGCGGCGACGACAGCTACAAGGCGGCCGCATTTGCGCAAGGTGCTGCCATCGCAGGCTTTGCCGTGCTGATGGACGATGCGGGCAACGACCGCTATCGCATCGGCTGGCGCGGGCAGGGCTTTGGCGGCCCGCTCGGCTTCGGCGCCCTGCTCGATGCCGGCGGCGATGACGATTACGGCGCCGAGGATGGCCCCGCCGATCCCTTCGCTCGCAGCGGTGGCCTGCTCGGCTATGCGCAGGGCGTTGGTATTGGCTGGCGCGGCACGCTGGCCGGCGGCGTCGGGCTGTTGCGCGACGGTGGCGGCAACGACGTCTACCGCGCGCCCATGTTCGCCCAAGGGGCGGGCTATTATTTCGGATTCGGTGCCCTCGACGACCATGGTGGCGATGACCGCTATCAGGGCAGCCGCTACGGTCAGGGCATGGGCGCCCATGGCGGTATCGGCGTGCTGGCCGATGCCGGCGGTGCCGACGGCTATGCCATGAGCATCGGCGTCGGCCAGGGCATGGGCCTCGACCTCGGTGTCGGGGTGTTGCGCGACGAGGGCGGCGCCGGCGACCGCTACCAGGCTGCCACTCTGGCGCAAGGAGCGAGCACCAGCAATGGCTTCGGCCTGCTTGAGGACGCCGGCGGCGGCGACATCTACGCGCTCTCCGGAATCGGCGAGGGCTGGGGGCGCTCGGTGCCGGCCCGAGGCCTGCCCGGGCTGTCGTTCCTGATCGACGGCGACGGTGGCGCCAGCTATCAGCTCGATGGCGAGCCGCTGGTGAACGCAGCGCGGGGGCTTGGCGGGCCGCTCGCCAATCGCGCCCAGGAACTGCCGCCGAGCCCGCGCCACGACTGCCCGTCTCCCGGCAGGGATCCTCACATCTACCAGGCCGGCGATCCGGTCGGCGATTGGCTGGCCCGCAGCGCGCCGATGTTCGGCGGCGCCGACGGTCTTGGCCTGGCCTATTACGCCCGGCTATGGGCGACCTTGCCCGCCAGCCTGCCGGCCATGATGGCTGCCGTGCCGCCGACCGAGGCGGCCTTGACCGCCAATCTGCAGACCTTGCTGCGCTGCTACCTGCGCTTCGCCGGGGCGGCCGAGACCGCCGCCGTGTTGCAGGTCGTGACAAACGCGGCGAGCAGCGGCACCGGCCAGGCCGGGCTGGCCGTGGCCCTGTTGCGGGGCGCGCCGCCGGACCCGCAAACCTCGCTTGCCGTGGCCCAGGCGGCGGTGGTCAATCCGGTCTGCTCGACCCGCGCCGCGGCCATGTCGCTGGCACGGCTCGGGGCTGCCGGCGAGGCCACGCTGGCGGCGCCCTTGCGCACGTTAGCCATCAAGGGCCTGTCCGACCCCTGCTGGCAGGCCAAGGCCTGGGCGCTTCGCTTGTGGAACCAGGTTGCGGCGGGTGCGGCCGTGCCGCCCGACGTGCTTGCGGCGCTGCCCGAAGTGCTCAGGACGCGTCTGGGGCAGGCCGGCGCCACGGGCTCAGCTGTAGAGCCACAATAGCCGCCAGGCAGCCAGTGCCGATGGCCGAGGCGAGCAAGTCCGGCAGGAGCAGCAGAATGGCCGTCGCGAAGAGCACAAGCCTTTGCCACCAAGGGGCCGGACGCAGGAAATAGCCGTGCAGGGAGCCCGCGAGGCAAGTGACGCCGACCAGGCCGGTCAGCACGGCAATGACGATCTCGCCGCTATCGCCGACCAGCAATAGCGCCGGTGCGAAGACGAACATATAGGGCACCAGGTAGCCGGTCGCGCCGAGCTTGAGCGCGGCCAGGCCTGACGGCATCAGCTTGGCGCCGCTGATGCTGTTGGCGGCGAACACCGCCATCGCCACGGGCGGCGTGATCGACGACAGAATGGCGAAATAGAAGACGAACATGTGCGCCGCGGGCTTGTAGACGCCCAAGCCCACCAGCGCCGGCACCAGCAGTGCGACCTGCATGATGTAGGCGGGTGTCGTCGGCAAGCCCATGCCCAGCACGATGCCGGCCAGCATGGTCAGCACCAGGGCGGGCCAAAGGGTGTTCTGGGCGGCATCGACCACGAGCTGGGTGAAGTCGAGCCCGAGGCCGGTCAGGCTGATGATGCCGATGACGATGCCCGCGCAGGCGCAGGCCGCCGCGACGGCGAGGCAGTTGCGGGCGCCGGTGCTGAGCGCATCGACGACCATGCCGATATTAACGGTCTTGCGCGTGTTCGGATGCAAAAGTGCCACGGGAATGACCGAAGCGATGCCGCAGAGTGCGGCATAGGGCGCACTGCGGCCGCTCATGAGCACGCCAATGATCACCACCATGGGCAGGAACAGGTGGCCGTAGCTGGTCACGACCTCGCGCAGCACCGGCAGCTCCTCGCGGGGCAGGCCGCGCATGCCCGTGCGTTTGGCCTCGAAATGCACGGCCATGAACAGGGCGACGTAGAACAGCACGGCAGGCACCAGGGCATAGCTTGCCACTTCGAGGAAGCTGACGCCGAGAAGCTCGGCCATGACGAAGGCGGCGGCGCCCATGATCGGCGGCATGATCTGGCCGCCCGTCGACGCCACGGCCTCGACCGCGCCGGCGAAGGCGGGGCGATAGCCGATGCGCTTCATCAGCGGAATGGTCAGCACGCCCGTGGTCATGACGTTGGCGACAGCACTACCCGACACCGTGCCGAACAGGCCGCTCGTCAGGCACGCCACCTTGGCCGGGCCGCCCGGCGTATGGCCGGTCAGCGCCATGGCGAAGGACATGAACAGATGGCCGGTGCCGACACGCTCGAGAAAGGCGCCGAAAAGCACGAAAAGCACGACATACTTCGCCGAGACGCTGATCGGAATGCCGAAAATGCCGTTGGTGGTGAGGTAAAGCTCCTCGACCACATCTGCCAACAGAAAGCCGTCATGCTCCAGGCCGAAAGGCAGCCAGGGGCCGAGCAGGGCATAGCCGAGAAAGACCGAGGCGGTGATCGGCAGCGCCAGCCCGATCACCCGCCGCGAGGCCTCCAGCACCAGGACCACCAAGGCGCAGCCCAGCCACATCTCCGTCAGCGTCGGCGGATCGACATATTGGATGCGGACGTTGGTCAGATAATCCTGATTGAAGAGTATGTAGCCGAGGCAGGCGAGGGAAAGCGCCAAGGGCGCGCCGTCGAACGCAAGCCGCGCCAGCCAGCCCTTGCCGAGCGGGCGGGCAAGGAAAATCAGCGTCATGGCGAAGGCGAGATGCAGCGGCCGGAAGACCAGCTCCTCGGGCGGTCCGGTCAAGGCCACGCCGAGATGAAAGACGGCCATGGTCACCGCCAAGGCAGTGACCAGCATCGTCAAGCTCAGCCAGCGCCGCTCTGTGGTGGGATCGCTCAGTCGAGAACTCCTGCCTCACGGTAGAAGCGCGCGGCGCCTGGGTGCATCGGCACGCCGACCGGTGTCGCCAGCATCTCGACAGTGGCGCCGTCCATGGCCGAGACCACTGCGGCGACGCCTTCGAGATTCTCCGCCAGCGCCTTGACGATGGCATAGGCCACATCGTCCGGCACCGCCGCATTGACGATGACCTGGGTCCAGGTGCCAAAGGTGAGGACCGGCGCATCCTGTTCGGGATAGGTGCCGGCGGCGATCTCGTGGCGGACATATTGCGGGTTGAAGACCTGCAGAGCCGCCAGTGCCTCGTCGTCGTAGTCGAGCACGCGGACGTCGCGCGACGAGGCGGCATCCATTACCGCGCCGGCCGGCACGGTGGTGAACACGGTGTAGGCGTCCACATGCCCGTCCTTGAACAGCGCCACCGCATCGACATAGCCGACGTGGTTGACGTTGGCGAGATCGTCATAGGTCAGGCCGAAGACTTCCAGCGACTGGCGCGAGGCCTGCTCGCCCGAATGCCCACGCGGGCCGACGGCGATGGCGCGGCCTGCCATGTCGGCGATCGAGGCGACGTCGCCGTCCTTGGCCACCACGAACTGGAAGAATTGCGGATAGAGCACCGCGAGATTGCGGATGTTCTCTGCCTCGCCGCGAAAGGGGGCGTTGCCAGCGATGGCGTCCATGGTCGAGGTGACATTGCCCAAACCGACCTGGGCCTTGCCGGATTCGACCGCCATGACGTTGCTGATGCCGCCGCCGGGCGTGACGCGCAACTTGACGTCCGCATCGCCGCCGCGCACGAAATTGGCGATGGCGCCGCCGAGCGGATACCACGAGCCGCCCTGGGGCCCGGTCATGAAGCGATAGGTCTCGGCCGCCGCAGGGCCCGCCGCCAAAAGGCCAAGCGCGAACGCCGCCTTGATTATGGTTCGATACGCCATGCCGGCCTCCCGATTTCGTCTGCGCCCAAGCTAGTCCATGAGCCCGGCGTTTGAAACCGGTTTGCCGGCAGTGCAGGTCAGTCCGACCCCGCCGCCCGGTCCGGATCGGGCAGGCCAGCCTTGTAGAGTCCGTCGAAAATAGTATCCGTGAGCGAAGGATCGACGCCGATTAGAATGCTTTCAAACAATTCTTGAGAGAAATCGGGCTTCAACTCGAACAATTTCGCCAACGATTCTCGGGCTTCCTTGACGCGTCCAACGCGACCAAGCACAGACGCCAAAGCCACGTGCACCCAAAATCCCACGCCTGGTCTGCGAATAGCCGATCGCGCCAATTGTTCCGCGAGCTCGAATTGACCCAATAACATGTGCGCTACCGCGGCGAGTGTCTCGAACAGCCACATTTGGGGGTCATGGGGGCTGAGACGCCTCGCCAATTCGAGCTCCACCACGGCTTCCGCACCCCGCCCTTGGAGCATATAAGCAAAGCCTAGGCTATGATGAGCCAGCGCCAAACTGGGATTTAAATTTATTGCGGCACGCAGTTCCGCGATCGCCGCTGGGTAATCTCCGCTTACCGTCAAAACGCGACCCAAGGTGCAATGCGCCATCGCGTCCTTGTCGTCGATGGCGATCGCCTGTTTGGCGGCGGTCTCCGCCAGCGCGATGCTCTGTTGCGGCGAGTCGGAGTAACCCATCGTGTTGTCAAAATGATGGCTGTAGGAGAGATGTGTGTGGGCGGTGGCGAGACGCGGTTCCATTTCGATGGCGCGACTGAAAAGCCGTTGGGCCTCCTTATTGTCGTCCTTGGTGTACTGCCAGAGGTGCCACAGACCGCGCTGGCATAGATCCCACGCATCGAGATTTTCGACCGGTTTACGTTGTGCGCGCTCGCGCTCGGTTTTCGCAAGCTCGGGCTCTATCGCGCCGGCGATGGTCAGGGTGATTTCATCCTGAAGGTCGAAGATGTCTTCCAGCTCGCGGTCGTAGCGCTGCGCCCAAATATGGTTGCCGTCGCCGGCGTCGATGAGCTGGGCTGAGATGCGCACGCGCTTGCCGCCCTTACGCACGCTGCCTTCCAGGACATAGCGGATCCCAAGCTCCCGGCCGACCTGGCGCACGTCGGGCGATTGCCCCTTGTAGGAGAACGTAGAATTGCGCGCCGTCACCGAGAGCCAGCGCATGCGCGAAAACGCGGTAATCAAATCCTCAGCGATGCCGTCGACAAAATATTCCTGTTCGGGATCGCCGCTAAGGTTGTCGAACGGCAATACGGCGATCGATGGTTTGTCGGAGAGAGGAAGAGATTTGCTTGGTTCGGTAGACCCCACCTGTCCGTCTGCCACTATGTGATAGGCGCGAACCGGGCGGGCAATATTCTTGACCTCATGCTCGCCGATGTCCTCGAAGCCATGCTCTGTCTTGCCCTCGACCTGCTCATGGGCGCTGCCCGAGAGACAAATGCCGCCTGGCTCGGCCAGGCTCTCGAGCCGCGCCGCCACGTTGACGCCGTCGCCGTAAATGGTGCCGTCGTCCTGCTCGATGATATCGCCCAGATTGACGCCGATGCGGAACGCCATGCGCCGATCCTCGGGCAGGTCCCGGTTGCGGGCGCCAAGCGCGGCCTGGACCTTGCCGGCGCACTGAACCGCCTCCACCACGCTATCGAAAACCGCCAGCACGCTGTCGCCGGCCGTATCCACCACGCGCCCGTCGTGCTCGGATATGTGCGTTCTGAAGACTTCGCGGCAGGCATTGAGGGCGGTCACGGTGGCGCGCTCGTTGTCGCCCATGAGCCGGCTGTAGCCGGCCACGTCCGCGGCCAATATCGCAGCCAATTTGCGTTTGGCCTCGGCCATGCCCTCCGCCCCTTCCTCGCAGATTAGGCGAGAAGATAACGAAGTGCCGTGCCGAAGGAAACGGGGGAGCAGTCGATGCGTTTGTGCCAAGGCTCGGGTTTCCGCGTTAAGCCCCCGAATTCGAGGTCTGGAGCCGCTGATCGACAGGCAGGGCGCCTGCCAGGCCCGCCAAACACCCGCGCGCGATTGTTCTGCGGACGTGCATTGGCGCATTGCATTCTGACTCCGGCTCTGGCATTTTCCCGGCCCGTGACGCCGCCGTTGGGGCAGCGCGGCGTATTCCGGTCCAGTCAACGAGGAAATCATTCATGTCACTCGCGCTAGTGTTCGCACTGCTGTGCGGCCTTGCTGCCGTTGCCTATGGTATCTACACGACCAAGCAGGTGATGGCGGCCTCAGCCGGCAATGAGCGTATGCAGGAGATCGCCGCGGCGATCCAGGAAGGCGCCAGCGCCTACCTCAATCGGCAATACATGGCGATCGCCGTTGCCGGCGTCGTGGTCGGCGGCATTCTCTTGCTGCTGCTCGGCCTGCCCGTGGCGATCGGCTTCGTCATCGGCGCGGTGCTCTCGGGCGCGGCCGGCTTCATCGGCATGAACGTCTCGGTGCGCGCCAATGTGCGCACGGCCGAAGCGGCGCGCACCGGCATGGCGCCGGCGCTGGCCGTCGCTTTCCAATCGGGTGCCATCACCGGCCTGCTGGTGGTGGGGCTTGGCCTGCTCGGCGTGGCCGGCTATTTCGCCATCATGCTCGGCGTCTATGGCAACGAGGATGCCGCAAGCCTGCGCAGCATCCTCGAGGCGCTTGTGGCCCTAAGCTTCGGTGCCTCGCTGATCTCCATCTTCGCCCGTCTCGGCGGCGGCATCTTCACCAAGGGCGCTGACGTCGGTGCCGATCTGGTGGGCAAGATCGAGGCCGGCATCCCCGAGGACGATCCCCGCAATGCCGCGGTCATTGCCGACAATGTGGGCGACAATGTCGGCGATTGCGCCGGCATGGCGGCCGATCTCTTCGAGACCTACGCGGTGACCATGGTCGCGACCATGCTGCTGGCGGCGATATTCTTCACCGGCGAGGCCCAGATGATGATGATGGAGCTGCCGCTGGTCATCGGCGGTGCCTGCATCCTCGCTTCCGTTGCCGGTGCCTTTCTGGTCAAGCTCGGCGGCAGCAACAATGTCATGGCCGCGCTCTACAAGGGCCTGATCGGCGCCGCGGCCCTGTCGGCCGTGTTGATCGCCATCATCATCGGTGTCTGGGTCGGTTTCGGTACCGAGCTGACCATGGGCGACAGCACCCTCACCGGTACCTCGCTGTTCGTCTGCGCCCTGGTCGGGCTGGCGGTGACGGGTTTGCTGGTCTGGATCACCGAGTATTACACTTCGACCTCCTTCCGCCCGGTCAAGAGCGTCGCCAAGGCCTCCGAGACCGGTCATGCCACCAACGTCATCCAGGGCCTGGCGGTCTCCATGGAAGCCTGTGCGCTGCCGGTGCTGGTGATCGCGGCGGGCATCATCATCGCCTTCAGCGCGGCCGGCCTGTTCGGCCTCGCCATCGCGGCGACCACGATGCTGGCGCTGGCCGGCGTGGTCGTGGCGCTCGATGCCTACGGCCCGGTTACCGACAATGCCGGCGGCATTGCCGAGATGGCCGAGCTGCCCGAGGACGTGCGCAAGATCACCGATGCCCTGGACGCGGTCGGCAACACCACCAAGGCGGTGACCAAGGGCTATGCCATCGGCTCGGCGGCGCTCGCGGCCCTGGTGCTGTTCGCGGCTTATACCGAGGACCTGCATCACTACTTCCCGAACGTGGAGGTGGATTTCCGCCTGCAGGATCCCTTCGTGGTCATCGGCCTCTTCATCGGTGGCCTGCTGCCCTACCTGTTCGGCGCCCTCGGCATGATGGCCGTGGGCCGCGCAGGCGGTGCCGTGGTCATCGAGGTGCGCCGCCAGTTCAAGGAAATCCCGGGCATCATGGAGGGCACCGCCAAGCCGGAATACGGCAAGGCCGTCGACCTGCTGACCAAGGCCGCGATCAAGGAGATGATCGTGCCCTCGATGCTGCCGGTCCTCGCGCCCGTCGTGGTCTACTTCGTGATTTCGTGGATCGCTGGCCAGCCTGCCGCCTTCGTCACCGTCGGCGCCATGCTGCTGGGCACCATCGTCACCGGCCTGTTCGTCGCCATCTCGATGACCTCGGGCGGTGGCGCCTGGGATAACGCCAAGAAGTACATCGAGGACGGCAATCACGGCGGCAAGGGCTCCGACGCCCACCACGCCGCGGTGACCGGCGACACCGTTGGCGATCCCTACAAGGACACCGCGGGACCGGCCGTCAACCCGATGATCAAGATCACCAACATCATGGCCATCCTGCTGCTGGCCATGCTCGCCGCATAAGCCAGCGGCGAATGAAGCCTACGAGCCCCGGCCCCGTGACAAGGGCTGGGGCTTTTTCTAGTCTTCGCATATGAGATTGGGGAGGAACAGATGACGAGACTGATCGCAGTCCTGTTTGCCGGCTTTTTGGCTGTGGCGCCTTCCTTTGCGCAGGACGAGGCGCGCTATGGGGTGATCGTCGAGCGCGACGTGATGGTGGCGATGCGCGACGGGGTGCGGCTGGCGATCGATGTCTACCGGCCCGATGCACCGGGTACCTTTCCGGCGCTGGTCGAACGCACGCCCTATGACAAGACGCGCTCGTCCGAAATTCGTGCCGGCGCCCACACCTATTTCGCCGAGCGCGGCTATGTCTTCATGGTGCAGGATGTGCGCGGCCGCTATGCGTCCGAAGGCGACTACTATCCTTTCCGCGATGCCGGCTGGGACGAGCGCTCGGACGGCTTCGACACCCTCGCCTGGATCGCTGCCCAGCCCTGGTCGAACGGCAGCGTCGGCGTCGTCGGCGGCTCCCATACCGGCCAGACCGCCTACATGCTGGCGCCCAGCCAGCCGCCGTCGCTTGGCGCCATGTTCGTGCGCGAATCGGCCGCCGATCTGCACAAGCACTGGATCTACCGCGGCGGCGCCTTCGAGCACGGTTTCGTCACCCTCTGGGTCGGGCTGACTTTTGCCGGGGACATCATCACGCGCACGCTTGCTGGTGCGGTCGCGACGCGCGCCACCGAGACCGTGCAGACGTTCCTGGACGAGCCGCAGGAACAGCTGTTGGAGTTACCGGTCGATGGCTTCGCGGCCTTTCGCGGGGTTCCGGCGCTGTCCTTCTATAACGACTGGCTGGCCGAGCAGGCCGACGGCCCCTATTGGCAGCGCCAGGCCATCGACAGGCAACACAGCGACTTCACCGTGCCGGTGGCCCATCTCGGCGGTTGGTACGATATCTTTTTGCAAGGCACGATCGAGAACTACGAAGGCCTGCGCGACAATGCCGGCAGCGCCCTGGCACGTGACAATCAGCGCCTGGTGATCGGGCCCTGGGTGCACGGGCCGACCAATGTGGGTGTCATCGAGGTTGGCGAGCTGACGTTTCCCGGTGCCGACGAGGTCGGCTACAACGCCAACCGGTTGCGCTGGTTCGACCATTGGCTGCGCGGCATCGATAATGGCGTCGCCGAAGAGCCGCCGGTGCTGATCTACGTCATGGGCGACAATCGCTGGCGCCACGAGAACGAATGGCCGCTGGCGCGGGCGGAGAGCACCCCGCTCTATTTCCGCGATGGCGGCCTTAGCACGGACGCGCCGGGCAGCGACGAAGGCGCTAGCAGCTTCACCTACGATCCGGCCGTGCCGGTGCCGACCCTCGGCGGCAATACCCTGTTTCTGCCCGGCGGCCCGCGCGACCACCGTGCGGCGGACGCGCTTTCCCTCACCTTCACCGGCGAGCCTTTGGAAGCGCCTCTGGAGGTGACGGGGCCGGTAACCGCGGTCCTCTATGGTGCGTCAACGGCGGTCGATACCGATTGGACGGTGCGCCTCAGCGAGGTCTATCCCGACGGCCGCTCGATCAACATCGTCGACGGCATCCAGCGCGCCCGCTATCGCGACGACGCGGCGGCCCCGCGCCTGCTCGAGCCCGGCGAAGTGGTGCGCTACCAGATCGACCTTTGGGCCACCAGCAACGTCTTTCAGGCCGGCAACCGGCTGCGGGTGAGCATCCACAGCAGCAATTTCCCGCGCTGGGACCGCAATCTCAACACCGCTGAGAGCCCGGAAGAGGGCAGCGCCTGGGTGACGGCCACGAATACCGTCTTCCACGATGCAGCGCGGCCCTCGCACATCGTGTTGCCGGTGATCCCGCGCGATCAGTCCGGCAGATAGGTCACCGAAAGGCCAAGCAGGCGCACCATGTCGTCGGGGTGCAGGCCGTGGTCGGGGTCGACGTCGAGGTCGTCCAATTCGGCGAAGGTGAACGGCACCACCGGGTTCAAGGTGATCAGCAGGGTGTCGCCTTCATAAGTGCCGTAGGCCAGTATCATGTCTCGGAAGGTGTTGAGGATATCGCGCGTCGGCCCGTCGCGGTTAAGCTCGTTGTTGACCCTGGCGTGGTGTTCGAGCAGCTCGGCCAGCAATGAGAACGCGGTCTCGTCTTCCACCACCGCCAGCAGGTCGAGCAAGGCACCCGCCAGGCCGTCGTCGGCATAGCTGAACTTGGCGCGCCGCCAGGCCAGCTCGCTGAAGAACATCTCCGGCCCACCCTCGTAGAACAGCGTCGGGTTGGCCATCGCCCGCGCGCTCGGCCAGCCGGACAGGGCGAGCGTGGCGTTGCCGTTGCCGATATCGATTGCGCTGGCGATCGAGACGTCCTGCTGCACTTCGTCCATGACATAGCTGAAGTCGAGCGCCACGGGCAGGGGACCGCGGCCCCAGGCGTCTGGCTCGCCTGTGAGCATGGCAAACGCCAGCTCGGGCACCGCGACGTTGTCGATGTGGATCTCGATGCTCTGGGGGATCATCGAGGCGAAGGGGTCGCTCGGGTCGGCCGGCTTGTCGACCCAGGACGGCTGGACGATCACCGCGGCGGCGTTGACCACGCCATGGCGGTCGAAATCAACATCGAGCGCCGCGTCAATGCGCGGGTCGTCCTCCAAGCTCGCGGCAAAACGCAGCGCGATGTCGCCCACGATGGTCTCGCTGTCGAACGGCCAGGGCATGTCCAGGGCCGCGCCGAAAGTCGATGCCGAAAGCGTCAGGCCCGAGATGGTGATATCGAGCTCGCCCGGATTATTCACGGCTCGGTAGAATATGGTTGGTGAGCGTATATTAAGCTGT